>JAZKHF010000084.1:0-13507 GCA_040385545.1 Pseudomonadota bacterium | reverse complement strand
CGCAGGGCAAGCCGATCTCGATCGTCGACGTCTCCGGCGTGCCGAGCGAGATCACAAGCGTCGTCGTCTCGATCCTGGCGCGCATGGTGTTCGATTATGCCATCTGGTCGCGGACCGAGGCGCAGCGGCCGCTGCTTCTGGTCTGCGAGGAAGCCCATCGCTACGTTCCGAAGGACGAAAATGCCGGTGGTCAGGCAGTGCGCAAGATTTTGGAACGCATCGCCAAGGAAGGCCGTAAATATGGCGTCAGCTTGGGCCTGATTACGCAGCGCCCGTCCGATCTGGCCGAAGGCGTGCTGTCGCAGTGCGGCACGATCATTTCCATGCGTCTGAACAACGACCGGGATCAGGCCTGCGTGCGCGCCGCCATGCCCGAAGGCGCGCGCGGTTTCCTCGACGCGATCCCCGCACTTCGCAACCGCGAATGCATCGTCTGCGGCGAGGGCGTCGCGATCCCGATTCGCGTCCGGTTCGACGATCTCGAACCCGAAAAGCGCCCCGCCTCGTCCGATCCCAGCTTCGCCGAACTGTGGCGCGAGACCGGCGGCGAACAAGGCATCATCGACCGCACGATCAAAAGGTGGCGCGGGCACGGGCGGTAAGTGGTTTCAATCGAAACCTCTGGTTACAAGTTAAGCCGTGCTTGCGCACCCAATGCTGGTTTCAAGTTTTGTCCACGATCGGCGCAGGTCAAATTCACGGTGTGAGCCGTAATTTTCATCCTTTCCCACAGTGGGGGTGGCGTCTTCCAGGCCGTTAAGCGATAGGCTTCGGCATGAATGTTTCCCTTCGCTCAGCCGCCGTGAGCCTGCCGTTCATCGCTTGGGCTGTTCTTCTTCTGTCTTGGTCAGGTACCGAGTCGCTAGTGGTTACAGGACTAGTGCTGATCGGGGTGATCATTGCCGCGGTTCACCATGCGGAAACAGTTGCGCACAGGGTCGGGGAGCCGTTTGGAAGTTTGATATTGGCGGTCGCGGTTACCGTAATCGAGGTCGGGCTGATCGTTTCCCTGATGCTTGCGAACAGGGAGGCCGCAGCGACGTTGGCGCGCGATACCGTCTTTGCGGCCTGCATGATCATTTTGAACCTGCTTCTAGGGTTAAGCCTGATCGCCGCGGCGAGACATCAACGGGAAGGGCGCTTCACGCGGACCGGAGCAACGGCAGCGCTCAGTACGCTCGCAACGTTAGTCGTACTGACACTCATCCTTCCCAACTACACGACGAGTGTCCGCGGACCCGCTTATTCCCCGACGCAACTTGCGTTCGTCGCGGCCTTCTCATTGCTGCTGTATCTGACTTTCGTCTTCATTCAGACCTTCAAGAACCGCGATTATTTCCTCCCAAAGGATCGTCCCGACGAACTGGATGCGCACGCTGAGCCACCCTCGCTCCCCGACACATGGATTGCCTTCGTGGCCCTGATTGTGAGCCTGGGCGCGATCGTCCTGATGGCAAAGTCTCTGTCCGGGCCGCTCGACTCGGCCGTGGCCGCCGCCGGCGCACCCCGGGCCTTGGTCGGGGTGGCCATCGCCGCCATTGTCTTGCTCCCCGAGAGTGTCGCGGCGGTCAGAGCCGCCCACGCCAACCGACTTCAGACCAGCCTGAACCTTGGCCTCGGATCGGCATTGGCGACGATCGGTTTGACCATACCCGCAGTCACGGTCACGTCTTTTGTCCTGGGTCTTCCGCTCGCGCTGGGCTTGGACGGCAAGGGCACCGTGCTGTTGGCCCTCACCCTTTTCATCAGCGCGCTGTCGCTTGCCAGGGGACGAACGACGGTTCTCCACGGAGCCGTTCATATCGCGATCTTTGGTGCCTATTTGCTGACGATGATCCTTCCCTAGAAGCTCGCGTCATCCGGACTTCGAATGTGGCGCTGCTTTCAACGGGGCACACGGTGAGAGTTGCAGGGCATTGCCGCCAATTTTGTAGCGTCCGTCGATTGAGCGAATGTAGCTCCCGTCCGGCCAATCGTCGGCTTCCCCACGGCGCAACATTGTCCGCCCCGGGCGGACGGTTGCAGTGCCCGCTCTCCGCAGATGAAACTCGATTACGTCGATATCGGCATGCGTTGTGTAAGCGGAAAAACCCGTTGGCTTTGCAAAGCGATAGGTCCGCTCCCACCGAGACAAATCACCGACGCATCGATGGAGTGCGAGCTTCTGCTCAATCAAATCAATGAAAGCATCGTTTGGGACCGCAGGATCGGTCGCTTCGGAACAAGCGGTCAAAAGCAAAGCGCCAGCGAAATAGGAAACCAGTCTCACCGGACCACTATGTCACACTCCAGCACCCGATCCAAAAGAACCGTGGACGGGCCACCCAAAAGGAGAGTGGCAAGCGGTCATCCTTTATCCTTAACGCCGACGCCCATCAGCTCTTTCAACCGCGCCCGCACCGCCGCGACTGCGTCCGGATCGGCGCCGCGCTGTGCCGTCGTGAACTTCACCCCCATCGGGTTGACCGCCACGCCGCCGCGATATACTTCGTAGTGAAGGTGGGGGCCGGTCGAGAGGCCTGAGGAGCCGACGTAACCGATCACCTGACCTTGCCGTACCAAACTCCCCGGCGCGACAACCATCGAGCTCATATGGCTGTAGCTCGACGCAAGCCCGCCGGCGTGGCCGATCCGCACTTGCCGACCATAGCCGCCAGCCCAGCCGGCGCGGGTTATCTGGCCGTCGGCCGCGGCATGGATCGGGGTGCCCCAGCGCGCGCCGAAGTCGACCCCGCGATGCATCCGGGCAAAGCGCAATATGGGATGGACGCGCAGGCCGAAGCCGGAGGTGATGCGTGCCGACACCGGCCATGCCAGCCCTTCCGCCGCGCGCGGGGCCTGGCCGACGGTGATGGCGTCGACCCACACCGGCCGCCCGCCCGCGGTCCAGCGCACCAGCTTCAGATCGCGGTCGATCATCCGTTCGAGCCCGGCATAGAGCAGATCGCCCTCGGCCACCTGCCCATCGACGCTTCGGCGGCGGGCGATGACCAGGTCGAAGCTGGCGTCGGGCCCGATCTCGCCGACGTCGATCTCCTGCGCCAATGCCTTGAGGTAAGAAGTGGCGACAGCGGCCGAGGCGCCTGCGGTGCGCAACGCCCAGTAGAGCCCGTCGCCGGCGCGACCGCGTATCCGGATCGGCGTGGTGACGACCGGCACGGCAATGCGGGTCATGGCGAGACCCAGTTCGCCGCGATCGATGACTAGTTTCAGATCCATGCGTGCACGCAATGCGAGGCGTTCGATCGGACGGCGACCGGCGGCGTCGCGTCTCCCCAGCGTGACGGAAAGGCTGGTGCCGGGGGCGAGGCGCGGGGCTGCGAAGCGGACCAGAGCGGCGGCCCGCACCGCATCGGCACTCGACGCCCCGACCCGCGCCAGACTGCGCGCGAGACCGTCGGGGCCAAGTGTGACGAACAGGTCGATGGCAGCACGTTCCGGCGCGGCGTCGATCGGAACGACGCGCGGCGTGGCCGCCATCCGCATCCCACTGTCCGACCCGCGCGCAATCGAATCGACCCCGATCGCGGTCCACTGATCCTCCGCGGCACCGCTGAGCTTCGCCGGATTGGGGGCGGCGAGCGGGCCGAAATCGGGGGCGGTGAAGGCGGCGGCGGTGCATAGCAGGGCGAGCGTCCCAAGCCCGCGCCACCACTGCTTAGAAAAGAGGTCATCGGCAAGATCGACCACCAGGCTGAACCGTTCGGGGCGCGATGGCACGAACGGCGCGAAACCGACTGGTGCGGCCACCGCCGCCCGCCCGAACTGCCGCCCGATAAACTCCGCCCGCATCGGTCCTTAAACTCCCTCGCTCCGCTCTGCCGAAACAAGGTTAAGAGCGATTTAAGATCGATCCCGGCTTGCACTTCGCGGCGGCCATGCCACATTGGGAAAATGCCGCGCGGCGACAGCCTGGTCAGGGCGATCCTGGGCCCCACCAATACCGGCAAGACCTATCTCGCCATCGAGCGGATGTGCGCCCATTCGTCGGGCGTGATCGGCTTCCCGCTGCGCCTGCTGGCGCGCGAGGTTTATGAGCGGGTGGTGGCGATCAAAGGGGCCAACCAGGTCGCGCTGATCACCGGCGAGGAACGCATCGTCCCCAAGGGCGCGCGCTACGTCCTCTGTACCGCTGAATCGATGCCCGTTACCGGCGGTCGGGAAGACCGATCCCATGAAGGCGTCTTTCCGAGCGAATTCGCCTTCGCCGCGATCGACGAAGCGCAGTTGGGCAGCGACCCCGAGCGCGGCCATGTGTTCACCGACCGGATGCTCCGCGCGAGGGGGCGCGAGGAGACCTTGATCCTGGGTTCGGACACGCTCCGCCCGTTGATCCGCCAGTTGCTGCCCGAGGCCGAGATTGTCAGCCGACCGCGCTTCTCGACCCTCCGCCACGCCCCCTCGACCAAGCTCTCGCGGCTGCCCCCGCGCTCCGCCATCGTCGCGTTCAGTGCCGAGCAGGTCTATGGCCTCGCCGAGATGCTGCGCCGCTTCAAGGGCGGGGCGGCGGTGGTGATGGGCGCTTTGTCCCCCGCCACGCGCAATGCCCAGGTGGCGATGTTCCAGCGCGGCGAGGTCGATTACCTCGTTGCCACCGACGCCATCGGCATGGGCCTCAACATGGACGTGACGCACGTCGCCTTTGCCGGGCTCGACAAGTTCGACGGCCACCGCGACCGCCGCCTGTCGATCCCCGAAATGGCGCAGATCGCGGGCCGCGCCGGGCGCCACCAGAAGGACGGCACGTTCGGCACCCTAGGGCTGGGCGGCGACAATGGTCCGGCGTTCAGCGAAGGCGAGATTGCCGCGATCGAGGAACATCGCTTCCGCCCGCTCGACCATCTCTACTGGCGCTCGAGCGAGCTCGATTTCACCAATACCGGCACGCTGATCGCCAGCCTGGAGGAGAAGAGCGACGATCCGCTGCTGCGCTCGGCCCCGCTGGCGATCGACCTTGCGGTGCTCAAGATGCTGGCCGAGGATCCAGCCATCGCGGCCGCTCGCGGCGGGCGGGCGCGGCGGTTGTGGGCGACCTGTGGCCTGCCCGATTTCCGGAAAGTGGGCGCGATGCACCACGCCCGCATGGTCCGCCGCCTGTTTAGCTACATCGGCGAGGGCGGACACATCCCGCACGAATGGTTCGCCGCCGAAGTCACCCGGCTCGACAACGTCAATGGGGACATCGAGGCGCTGGCCGACCGGCTCGCCGGGGTCAGGTCATGGGCCTATATCGCCCAGCGCTCCGACTGGTTGAAGGATCCGGTCAGATGGGCGACCCGCACGCAGCAGGTCGAAGGACGCCTGTCCGACGCGCTGCACGAGCGGCTGACCCAGCGCTTCGTCGACCGCCGAACCGCGGTGCTGATCCGCGACATCGGCGCACGCGGGGCCGATGCGCTGCCGATCACCGTCGCCGCCGATGGCGAGGTCAGCGTCGGACCCGAGCCGATTGGCCATCTGTCGGGCTTCGACTTCACCGTCGATCCCAGCGCCCGCCACGCCGACAAGCGCATGCTGCTGGCCGCTGCCGAGCGGCGGCTGGGCGACGAACTCGATCGACGGGCGAAGGCGTTGCTTGAGGCACCGGATAGTGATTTCTCGCTGGTGGTCGAGGAAGGCGGCGGTCTGGCCATCGGGTGGGAGTCGCACATTCTCGCCCGCCTCGCCCCCGGCCGCACCCTGCTCGAGCCCGCCGTCCGCACCGTCCGCGCGCTCGACCGCCTGTCGGCCCCCCGCCGCGCCGAACTTCGCGCCAGGCTTGAGCGATGGATCGAGTCTGACATCAACCGCCACCTCGGCATGCTCCGCCAGCTATCCCGCGCCGCATCCGACGCCAAGGTCACACCCGGCGTGCGTGCCCTCGCCGCCATGCTCGCCGATGCCGGCGGGCTGCTGCCGCGCCGCGCCATCGCCCAGCAGATCGCGACTCTCGACAAAGCCGACCGTCACGCGCTCCACCGCCACCGCCTCAGGCTCGGCGCGCTCGACCTGTTCGTGCCGACGCTGCTCAAGCCGGGCGCGCAACGCTGGCGGGCGGCACTGCTCGCGATTCGAAGCGGGCAGCCGATGCCGCGCCTTCCCGATCCCGGCGCGGCGACGCTCGACGCCACCGCCGACCCGCGCGGCGCGGGGCTCGCCTTCCGCCGCTTCGGCACGTCCTGGCTGAGGGTCGATATCGCCGACCGAATCGCCGCCCATGCCTATGCCGCGCGCCAGTCGGGCAAGCCCGACCCGCTCGATCATGCGCTGGTCACCAGCCTAGGGCTCGACGAGGATTCGGTGCGCAAGCTGATGGCCGAAATCGGCTTCGTGCCCACAGGCGATGCATGGAAATGGCGCGGCACCCGCCCCGCGCGCCGCCACCTGCCGGTCCAGGCCCCGCGTCCGGGCAATGCCTTTGCGGCGCTGGCGGGGCTCAAGCGCTAGCCTTGCGCATCGATCGCTACCTCCACTGCATCCGGCTGGTGAAGAGCCGCACCCTGGCGCAGGCGCTGGTCGAGGCCGGCCATCTCCGCATCGACGGCAAGCGCGCCCTCAAGCCCAGCGACCCGGTCCGCGTCGGCAGCATCCTCGCGCTTCCGCTTCGTGGAACGGTGCGGATTATCGAGGTCCTCGCCCTTCCCGAGCGCCGCGGCCCACCCGCCGAAGCCCACGCGGCCTATCGGGAGATTGACGAGGGAACGCCTACGACTTAGCCACAGGCGCGAAACGAGGGAGCTTCGCCACCATCATGACCTATGTCGTCACCGACGCGTGCATCAAATGCAAATATATGGACTGCGTCGAGGTGTGTCCGGTCGATTGCTTCTACGAAGGCGAGAACATGCTCGTCATCAATCCCAACGAATGCATCGACTGCGGCGTGTGCGAGCCCGAATGCCCGGCCGAGGCGATCCTTCCCGATACCGAGAACGGCCAGGAAAAATGGCTTGAGCTCAACACGTCGATGTCCGCCAACTGGCCCAACATCACGCGCAAGAAGGACAGCCCCGCCGATGCCGACGAGCATAAGGGCGAAGAGGGCAAATATGACAAATATTTCAGTCCCGAGCCCGGCGAAGGCGACTGATCGCACCCGGCGTTCGTCGCGTCGGCCACGGGAGATGTGCGCCGCCGTCGCACTAGCCTCTTCTGAGCTTCTTTGGCGAATCCATCCGGTCCATTCAGGCCTGTGCAACCTCGCTCGATGCATGAAACCGGCGGGGCTTTGCGACCATCCCCGGCAGCGCTAAACTTGCGCGGTCGCCTGACTTGTTTACGGAGTGATTGTGCCAAAAGCCGCGATAATTGCAGCCCTGCTGCTTGGGATCACGTCGAGTGCTTTGGCACAGACCGCGCCCCAGGCCGGGGCAAGCGCTCCAGTCCCCCGCGCCACCTACATCACGACGATGGATGCGGAATTTCGCAAGATGGATGGCGACAAGGACGGCAAACTGACCCGGGCCGAGATCGAAACGTTCGACCGTGGCACGGCCTTGAGCCAGGCGCGGGCGAGGGCGCAGACGATGTTTGCGCAGTTGGACGCAGACAAAAACGGCCAGTTGAGCCCGACCGAGTTCGCCAGGATCGTCAGCGGCAGCCCCGCGGTCGATGGGCGTCCGTTGCTCGGCAAGCTCGACAACAACAAGGATGGCACGATCAGTCTGATTGAACATCGCGCCGGCAAGCTGGCCTATTTCGACCAGATCGACAGCGACAAAGATGGCGTCGTCACGGTGGTGGAAATGAAGGCCGCCGGGGTCATCAAATGATATCAAATGCAATCACCGGAGATTCAATGTGAACAGTCGTTTCCTGCTACTTGCCTTGCTGGCTTCAGCACCCGTCGTCCCCGCCGCGGCGCAGAACGCGGCCAGGCCCGCCGCTGCGCCGCAACCGCTCGCCCGTGCCAATTTCCTGGCGCAGGCCGACAGCGCGTTCGTCGCCGTTGACGCCAATAAGGACGGTTTCACCGATCGCGCCGAGATCGAGGCGGCGGAAACGCGTGGCCTCGCCACCATGAAGGCGCGCTCGATCCGCGAGCGGGAAGCCGCGTTCCGGCGGCTCGACGCGGACAAGAACGGATCGCTGACCCTGGCCGAATTCAACTCCGTCGCTCAGGCGCAGGCGCTGCCGAAGGCCGACGCGGCGAAATTCCTCAACGCGCTGGATACCAACAAGGATGGCAAGGTGAGCCTGGCCGAAAATCGCGCGCCGGCCGCCGTCCGCTTCGATCGCGCCGACACCAACAAGGATGGAACGCTCAGCGTCGCGGAGCAGAACGCCCTGCGCCGCCGCTAGGCGCCGGCACGATCGCTCGAGAAAATGGGCCGGGAGCATGCGCTTCCGGCCCTTTTCAATGGTCGGAAGTTTTCGCCCTCAGTCCTTCTTTTCGCCCGCGCCGCGCCGGATCGCTTCGGCGATATTCTCGCGTTGTTGCGAGGCCGTGCGATTGTTCTCGCGCTGGGTATAGAATCCGGCCAGCGCCCCGCGATCGAACCGTGACATGCCGCGTGGTCCCGCCACATCCGCCGGCCGCGGCTCGAACAAGGACAGGATAGAGCTATTGTCCTTGGCCCCGGCGTCCTGCTTCACATCGAGCAAAAGATGCATCGTCGCGAGGTCGGCCAGCTGGCGCAACGATTTGCCGATTGTTGCCTGCCGGTCGATGACCACGAACCCGGTCAGCATGTCTTCCCGGATGGTGCTGTAGAGCCGGCTGGCCGACGCATTTCGAACGATCCTGGCATCGCTCGGCGAGCCTCCGATGGACCCGACACTGCCAAGCTCCTCTCCGTCCCGGCTGCGCATGTCGGTGACGTGCCAGCTGGACACCGGGCGCTTGGCCTGGGTGAAATAGGATAGCTCGCGCGGGGACATGGAGAAGAAGTCGGGCTCCGCCTCGGCCAGAGCGGCGACCAGCTCTTGCGGCTGGTCGATGAAGATGACGATCGCGTTGACGGTGCATTTCTTGCCCGCCTTGGGCGTCGCGACCTTACCCCCGACGGCCACGACATTCTCGCGGATCATGCGCGTCAGCACGTCCGTCCAATCCTTGGGCATGCCCGCCACCAGCGGGCAGATGTCGTCCTCGAACCGCGCCAGTTGCTCGGCCCCGCCGGACGGCCGGATGAGGTCGCGAAGCGCCTTGGCGATCTGCTTCTTCTGGCCCTGAACGACGATCACGTCATTGTCGGTATTGCCTTGCGCGGAATCGGCGGTTGACGAGCGAACCCCGACCTGGGCGGATGACGGCGCGGCGGCGGCGAGGCCGGCCAGCGCAGCCGCGGCGAACAAGGTCTTCCTGATCATGCTGTAAACTCCCCTTCGGCGCGGCCATTTACCCGTTTTAGAAGCGACCCGTCGCCGGTTATTCGACCAATCGACCGGCGGCCCGACCGACAGCGGTCCGACCGCAATCGGTCATTCCTTCGCTTCGCCCGCGCCGCGCTCCATCGCCTTGGCAATATTCTCGCGCTGCTGCGCCGAGGACAGGTTGTTGGCCCGCAGCTGGTAGAATCCGGCCATCGCCCCGCGGTCCAGCCGCGACAGCCGCTGCGGCCGTGGCTGGTCGTCTGGGCGTGGCTCGAACAGCGACAGGATCGAGTTGGGATCCTTGGTCGCCGCCGACGCCTTGATCTCGAGCAGCAGGTGCATCGTTGCCAAGTCGGACAGTTGGCGAAGCGTGTGGCCGATTGTCCGGCCTTTTTCGATCACCACTATCCCAAGCTGCATTTCCTGCCTTGCCGGGGTGTAGAGCCGCGACGAGCTGATGCTGCGGGTAGTTCTGGCACTGGTCGACTGGCCGTCGGCCTCATATCCCCCCAGAACCTGGCCCTCGGCACCGCGCGTTTCGGTAACGTGCCAGCTGGTGATCGCGCCGACGTCATCGACGAAGTTGCGCGCGGTCCGCGGTGCCATGCCCAGCATCCACGGCTCTTCCTTGCGGATCGCTTCGACCAGCTCGGCCGGCCGGTCGATGAAGATCACCAGCCCGTTGGGCTTGCACCCGACCGACTCCGCCTTCGCGCCGAACGATTCCACATTCGCGCGGATCATCCGCGTCATCGCCGCGGTCAGATCGCGCGGCATGCCGATGACCATCGGACAGACCTTGTCCTCGAACCGCGCCAGCTGGTCGGCACCATCGCGCGCGATCACGTCGCGCAGGTGACGCATCACCGATCGACGCTGGCCCTGGACGACGATCTCGTCATTCACACCGGGCGAACGGTCGGGCGCGGCGGTCGATCCGCGCACCCCGACCTGGGCAGGCAGTGGCGTCGCGATGATCAGGATGGTCAGGGCAGAGGCAAAGGCCGTTCGAATCATGACAAAACTCCTCTTCGGCCCGCGCAATATAACACCCCGAACGGCGCCGGTCCCGATTAATTCGACCACCGACGGACGGGGCATTGAAAAAGCGGGCGATCCCGTCGGAACCGCCCGCTTCATCAGTCAGTCGTCGAGCGGCGATCAGAAGCCGAACGTGATCCCGGCCCGGGCGCCGGTTTTGCCGCCCTTGTTGAACCCGTGACTGACGCCTGCGGTGAAGGCGGCATTGTCACCGATCATCGCGCCGACCAGCAAGGCACCCGCATGGGCACCGTCATAGGTCGCCACGTTGGCGGTGATGTTGAACGACTTGCCGGGAAGGAACGCCGCCCCCGACAATGCGGAGGCAACCGCGCCGGCCGCAGACACGCGGTCGTCAAGTCGGCTTAACCGCTCGTCGAAGTCGACCGCCAGCGATTCTAGTGCATCGACTCGGCCCTCAACTGCCGCGTTGATCGCGTTGACCCCGGCGATGGCCGAGTTCAGCTGGCCGACATTGACGGCGTCAGTCGCGGCAACACCATTGGCCACGCCGCCCAGCGTACGACCGCCGATGTTCACCTGGTTGGCAGCCGTCGTCGAGGTGTCGGCACCCAAAGCGACGGAGTTCATGTGGATCGCCTGCGCGCCCTGGCCGAGTGCCGTGGCATTGGTCATGGTCGCCGACGAGCCCTGGCCAAGCGCGGTCGAGTCGATCCCCGAAGCATTGGTCTGGCGGCCGATCGCGGTCGCCTGCGCGCCGATCGCTTCAGCACTGTTGCCGAGCGCGGTGGTATTGGCCGCGGTCGCATCGGCTTCCCAACCGATGGCAGTCGAGCCAAGCCCGGTCGCGCTGCTGTCGCCGCCGATCGACGTGGCATGAACCCCGGTCGCCTGCGCCAGGCTACCGATCGCGATATTGTCGTCGAGTGCTCCGCCGCCGGTGGTGTTCTGGGCCAGCGCTCCATCGCCGATGGCAATCGCGTCGACGCCGTTGGCAACCGCGCCGTCGCCGTCGGCATCGCCGTCGCCGCCGATCGCGATCGCGCCGACGCCACGCGCCTCGCTGTCACCGCCGACCGCGATTCCGGCCCTGTCAGTGGCAAGCGCGCCGAACGCACCGCCGTCCAGATTGCCGCCGATCGCAATGCCGCCATCAGCCAGCGCCGCGGCCTGGTTGCCGACCACGACCGATTGCTGGCCGGCAGCGTTGGCGGCCTGACCGACCGAGGTCGCACCAGTCGCGGTTGCCTGCGCGCTACGCCCGAGCGCGGTGCTGTCCGTCGCGCTTGCTTCGGCGCTGTTGCCGAGCGCGGTGGAACGGATGCCCAGCGCATCGGCTTCCCAGCCGATGGCGGTCGATCCGAGACCGACGGCGTCGGACAAAGCGCCGATCGCGGTCGAATGGAATCCTTGCGAGTTCGAGCTGAAGCCGACGGCGGTTGCATCTTCGTCGGTCGCTTCGGCACCGGTGCCGACCGCAGTCGTATTGATGTCGCTGGCAACGGCGGTCGTCCCGCACTCGAGCGATCCGGCAGCAATCGACGGGGCGCCTGGGACGCCATTGATGTCGCACGCTTCCTGAGCAACGGCCGGCGTCGCGGTCAAGGCAATGCCCAGCGCAATCGCCGAGCCAGTGAGAATAATCTTCATGTTCATCGAGGAACCCCTTTTTCACGAGCGCCGCACGGATTGGCGGCACTGGGGCTAGAGACGGTCCGGACGGGGATTTGGATGCAGGTTGCGCGCTGCAATTGGCGTCGGGGGTCGGCAAGCGTGACCGATAAGCCTCACAGTCTTCTGACAAGAGCCTAGAATCCAGTGGTTTTCTGGTATTATCGAAATGGTTCCTGCCCGCCATATAATAAACTTCGAACGAGCGATGGGGACAGTGCCTTGCGACCGCCCTTCCCTCTGGTGCCTCAACCGCGTATCGCGTGCCATCCCCGGGGGAGCGCTGAGGACTGTCCTCGCCGGCGCTTGAGAGGCCTGCACGAGCAGGCGACCCGCTGAACCTGATCCCGTTGATACGGGCGTAGGGAGAGGGCGCGCAGAGCTAGTCCGGGAGACTGGCGAGCACGACCTCCTCCCGCAGAGGAGAAGAATATGGCCGACATCGATCCCCGCATTTCCACCGCACCAGCGGTCACCACCGGCCCGATCCGCGGTAGCCGCAAGATCCATGTCGGCCCACTGAAGGTCGCCATGCGCGCCGTCGATCTCGAGCCCTCGGCCGACGAGCCCCCGCTCAACGTCTACGATCCCTCCGGCCCCTACACCGACCCCGCCGTCACCATCGACATCAACGCCGGCCTCGCCGAGCTTCGCCGCGACTGGATCCGCGGGCGCGGCGATGTCGAGGAAGTGCAGGCGCGCGAAACCCGCCCGGAGGATAATGGCCAGCTCGGCCCCGACCGCTCGGGCGGCGTCGCCCCCTTCCCCAACGTCCGAAGACGCGTCTTGCGCGCCAAGCCGGGCCATAACGTCAGCCAGATGCATTACGCCCGCCGCGGCATCATCACCCCCGAGATGGAATATGTCGCCACCCGCGAGAATATCGGCCGCGAGGCACTGGCGGACCACATCCGCGACGGCGAGAGCTTCGGCGCCGCCATCCCCGACCACGTCACCCCCGAATTCGTCCGCGACGAGATCGCCCGCGGCCGCGCCATCATCCCCAACAACATCAACCACCCCGAATCCGAGCCGATGGCGATCGGCCGCAATTTCCTGGTCAAGATCAACGCCAACATCGGCAATAGCGCGGTCGCTTCCGACGTCGCGGCCGAGGTCGACAAGATGGTGTGGTCGATCCGCTGGGGTGCGGACACGGTCATGGACCTCAGCACCGGCCGCAACATCCACGACACGCGCGAGTGGATCATCCGCAATTCGCCCGTGCCCATCGGCACCGTCCCCATCTACCAGGCGCTCGAGAAGGTGGGCGGAATCGCCGAGGACCTGACCTGGGAAGTCTATCGCGACACATTGATCGAGCAGGCCGAGCAGGGCGTCGATTATTTCACCATCCACGCCGGAGTCCGCCTGCCCTACGTGCCGATGACCGCGAAGCGCGTCACCGGCATCGTCAGCCGTGGCGGCAGCATCATGGCCAAATGGTGCCTAGCCCACCACCAGGAGAGCTTCCTCTACGAGCGCTTCGACGAGATCACCGAGATCATGAAGGCCTATGACATCGCCTACTCGCTCGGCG
>JAZKHF010000083.1:0-8031 GCA_040385545.1 Pseudomonadota bacterium | reverse complement strand
GGCGGAAGCTTCTCCTCGATGCTGGCGGTGACCAGCACGCGGGTGTCGCCGAAGCTCACCAGGCAGCAGCCCTCGGCATGCTTGGTGAAGCCCGGCTCGAAGCTGAGGGCTCGCATCTGGTCGGGGGCGCGGCCGCTGGGGCGCATATCATTCTCCTGAAAGTGGTTGGCGGCTCCCTAGACCGACGGGCGCTGCAATCCTAGATGCATCCCGATCATGACAACGCCGCTTCCCGAACTGACCGACCGCATGCGCCAGATCTTCGGGCTGGTGGTCGATGCTTATATCGAGCGCGGGGTGCCGGTCGGGTCGAAGATGCTGGCGGGCAATGTCAGCCTGTCGCCGGCCTCGATCCGCGGGGTGATGCAGGAACTGGAGGAGCGCGGGCTGCTGACCCATCCGCACACCAGCGCCGGGCGGGTGCCGACCGAGAGCGGGCTTCGGCTGTTCGTCGACGGGATCATGCAGGCGACGCTTCCGGCGGCGGCCGAACGCGCGCAGATCGAGGCGCGGATGGAGCGGCACGGCAGCCTGGAGGATGCGCTGTCGGGGGCGACCTCGGCCTTGTCCGGACTGTCGGCTTGCGCCGGGGTGGTGCTGACCCCGAAGCGCGAGATGCGGTTGAAGCAATTGAGTTTCGTGCCCTTGTCGACGACTCGTGCGCTGGCGGTGCTGGTGGGGATGGACGGCACGGTCGAGAATCGGGTGGTCGAGCTGGCGCCGGGGACGAGCGCGATGACTTTGGCCGAAGTCGCCAATTACGTCAGCGCGCGATTGTCCGGCCTGACGCTCGGCGAGGCGGAGTTGCGGTTGCGGCTGGAGATCAGCGAGCGGCGCGAGGCGATCGACAGCGCGGCGGCCGAGCTGGTCGCGTCGGGGCTTGCGGCGTGGAGCAAGGATGCCAGCCAGCGCCCGGTGCTGATCGTTCGCGGCCAGGCCAACCTTATCGACCAGGCGGCGGCGGAGGATCTCGAGCGGGTCCGCAAATTGCTCGACGAAATCGAGGACCGGCAGGAAATCGCGCGGTTGCTCGAGGGTGCGCGCGACGGAGACGGGTGCCGCATTTTCATCGGATCGGAAAACCGCATGTTCGCGTTATCCGGATCGAGCGTGATCGCCGCGCCCTATCGCGACAGCGACGATCGGGTGGTCGGCGTCGTCGGCGTGATCGGACCGACCCGGTTGAACTATGCCCGCGTGGTCCCCATGGTTGATTTTACAGCGCAAGCCTTAACGAGATGGATGGCATGAACGACAACGAGAATGAGTTTCACGACGAGGCCGAGGAGCTTCGCGCCGCGACCGCCGCTGCCGCGCCCGAGCTGGCCGAGCATGACCGGGTGGCGGAGCTGGAGGCGGCGCTCGAGGAGGCCAAGTCGAAGGCACTGTATGCCGCCGCCGAGCAGCAGAATGTCCGTCGCCGGCTGGAAAAGGAAATGGCCGATGCGCGTTCCTATGCCGCCGCGGGGTTTGCGCGCGACATGCTGGCGATCAAGGACCATATCGACCGCGCACTGGCGGCAGTGAGCGACGAACTCCGCGCCGATCAGACCGCCGCGAATTTCCTGGCCGGGATCGAGGCGACCGCGCGCGAACTGGAATCGGTATTCGCCCGCAACGGCGTCGAGCGGGTTGCGTCCAAGGGACTGCCATTGGATCCGCACCGCCACCAGGCGATGATCGAGATTCCGAGCGATCAGGAGCCCGGCACGGTGATCGAGGAAATGCAGGCCGGCTATGTGCTCAAGGATCGCCTGCTGCGCCCGGCGCTGGTCGGGGTGGCGCGCAAGCCCTGACAGGGCGGGTTCAGGCGCGGACAGTTAGCGCGCGGGGAAATACGGAGTTTCGCATGAAGCAGATGAAGTTTGCCGTCGCCGCGCTGGCGCTTGCCGCAGGGTCCACGGCGGTATGGGCCGCACCGGCGAAGAAGGTCCCCGCTGCCGACTGGAGCCGCACCGTGGTGGCGACGCCCGAGGGCGGCTTCGCGATGGGCAACCCGAAGGCCAAGGTGACTTTGGTCGAATATGCCTCGCTCGCCTGCCCGCACTGCCGCGATTTCGCCGCCCAGGCGTTTGGGCCGCTCAAGAATGGTTACGTGAAGAGCGGCCGGGTGCGCTTCGAATATCGCCCGTTCATCCTCAACGGGTACGATCTCGCCGCGACCACCGTGGCGCGCTGCGCCGGGCCGCGTGGCTTCTTCCCGATCGCCGAGGCGGCGTTTGCCAACCAGAATCAATGGATGGCACGGATCAAGGCGACGCCCGAGGCACGGTTGAAGCAACTCGAAGGCTTGCCGACCGAGAAACTATTCCCGGAAATGGCCCGAATTGCGGGCTTTCAGGCACTGGGAGCGAGCAAGGGGTTACCTGCGGCTCGGGCTAACGTGTGCCTCGCCGACAAGGCGGCGGCGCAGCGCCTGCTCGACCAGACCAATGCCGGCCGCGCGCGGGGCGTGAAGGGAACCCCGACCTTCTATCTCAATGGGCGGCAGGTCGACGGCAATGACTGGGCTAGCGTCGAGGCGGCGATCAAGGCGGCGCTTTAAGCTCTAATGGACTTCGCGGTTCTGGCTCTTGCCCTTGGTGGCGAGGGCGAAGCGTGGCTCAGGTTGCGGGCCGGTCGATAGAGCCAGTGCGGCGGCGAGGCGGCCGACTTCGGGGCCGTGCTTGAAGCCATGCCCCGATCCACCGCCAACCAGGATGACGTTGCTTAGACTTGGGTGGCGGTCGATCAGGAAGTCGCCGTTGGAGCTATTCTCATATTGGCAGACTTCGGCGCCGATCAGCGCCGCGCCGCGCAGGCCGGGGAAGCGGCGGTCGCGAAAGGCGAGGACATTGTCGAGCGCGGCCTTGCTGTGGGTGCGCGGCTGCGTGTCGGGATCGACCATTGCGCCGTGCGTGTCATGGGCAAATTTGACGCCTTTGCCCTCCAGTTCGGGGAAGCCGTAATAAACGTCGCCGCCGTTGAAATCGGCCCAGCCGGGCATGGCGCTGGGCTGGAACTGCGCATCGCCCGCGGGCGGGGCGAAGTAGAACACTTCCTGGCGAGTCGCGAAGATCCGATCCGCGAGCAGCTCGGGGAACAGCTTGGGCAGCCACGGCCCGAGCGCGAACACGAACAGATCCGCCTCGATCGCCGCGCCGCTTGCATCGACGATCGATCGGGCGCGGCCTCCTGTGGTGCGAAGCGAGGTGACCGCCATGGTCTTTCGATCGACTCCATAGCTGGAAATCTGTTTGGCCAAAGTCTGCACCGCACGACGGGCCATGAGCGCGCCGAAGCGCGGTTCGAGAAAGCCGGTCTCGATGCCGGTAAAGTCGATCATCGGGAAGCGGCGCGCCATTTGCACGCCGTCCATCTGCTCGATCGGCAGGCCGAGGCGCCGGTTCACGGCGACCGAATCGGCGAAGTAAGCGTCGGCCTTGTTGGTGAAGAACAGGACGCCATGCTCGACGAAGATCGGCAGGCCGGAGCGGGTCGAGAGCAATTTCCACTCGACCAGACTGTCGCGGGCCATGCGCGAGTAGATTTCGTCCTTGCCGTAACCGGCGCGGGTCATCCGGCTTTCGCCGCCGGACGAGGCGCGGCTGTGTGCGGGCGAGAATGCATCGACCAGGCTCACGGCATGGCCCGCGCGGCGAAGGTGCTCGGCGGTCCAGGTGCCGAACACGCCGGCGCCGATAACAGCGATGCGCTTTCGGCTTATCCCCTGCGCCCTGACGATCGCCGGAGCCGCAACGGCGACGCCGCCCGCTCCGGTGAGGAGCGAGCGGCGCGTCAGTGGGGGAAGAAGTTCATCCGGCGGCGAGCCGCTTCCCTTAGTCATGTCAGATCAACCGCGTTCCGGCTCCACCGGCGGCGGGGGCGGCGGCGGCGGCGGCGGGCAGGCGTCCGACGCCAGGATCACCGATCCGTCCGGGCATGTCTGCGTCGCCGGAGGGGGGGGCGGCGGAGGCGGCGGAGGCGGAGGCGGGGGCGGCGGGGGAGGCGGGGGCGCGGCCTTGAAAGCCCGGCGCACCGTCAGCCCGATCGTCCGCGGCGTTCCGACATGATAGCCGAGACGGGCGCGGCCACCGCGTTCGCGGTCGAAGGCCAGCTTGGCGTTGGTGTCGAACAGATTGTTGGCATAGACCACGACGTCCCAGCCACTGTCGAAATCGAGACCCGCCGACAGGTTGACGAGGTTGTAGGACGGCAGCTTGAGATCGAGGATCGTCGCGCCATTGCCGGTGGCACCGTTGAACGGAAGCCCGGAGACGAAGGTGCGCGGATTATTTTCCTGATCCGACGGCTGGGTGTAGCGGCTGCCAACATGCTGGAAGCTGGTGGTGACGTACCAGTCGGCATTGTCGTTGAAGCGCGATCCGTAGGTCGCCGAGGCGGCCATCTGGAACTTCGGCACCGAGGGCAGCCGGTTGCCTTCGCGAATTCCCGTCGCCGCGGCGAGGGCGCCGGGAAGCGTCTCGTCGAACTCGGCCTTGATCAGGCTTCCCGCAAGCGACAGTTCGAGCCCGGCGGCCGGCCGCGCGGACAATTCCATCTCGACGCCGGTGGTCTGCGCCTTGGTATTGAACACCAGCCGTGACGAGCAACTGCCGGCGTCGAGCGTGACCTGCAGGTCCTTGATCTTGGTATGGAATACCGCTGCGTTGAAGGTGAAGGGACCGCGCGAATATTTGACGCCCGCTTCGTAGTTGGTCAGCTTTTCGTCTTTGAACTCGCCGGCGAACGGGCCGAAGATCGCTTCGTCGGCGTCGCTGCACAGCGGCAGGTTCAACGGATCGTTGACGCCGCCCAGGCGGAAGCCCTTGGCGGCCTGCAGGTTGAGACTGAGATTGCGGCTCGGCTCCCATGTGATGATGGCCCGCGGTGAAAAGCCGTTCGACTTGGTCTTTTCGTTGAGCAGGACGTCGCCGTTCGAGAACAGGCCGCCCGAGACGAAGTCGCGGGTCTCCTTGAAGCTGTAATAACGTCCACCGCCGGTCAGCTTGATCTGGCCGAAATCGTAGCTTGCCTCGCCGAACAGCGCCGACTGCGTAATGTCGTACGGCAGGTCGGCGTTATAGGGCGAGTCCGGCCCGAACCCGTTAGCCACCGCGGCCGACGTGCCGGCACCGAGGACGAGGTCGGTCACCGCATCATAGCCGGGTGTCGGCAAACGTTGCGCATAGACGCGTTCGACGTCCGAATAGAAGCCGCCGAACACCCATTGGAAGGGACCTTCGCCGGTCGAACCGAGCCGCAATTCCTGGGTCCAAGTCTTGAGCTTGGTGGTGTCGCGCAGGTTGGACGGAAGGTTCACCCCGGCATTGGGATAACCCAGATCGACCGACACCGAGCCGGTCAGGGCGCTGGCATCGCGGCTGACCAGAATGTTGCGGTTGATGTAGCTCGAGACCGAGGTCAGTTCGACCGGACCGAAGTCATAGGATGCGGTCAGGTCGGCGAGCAGGGTGTTGTCCTTGAACGCCTCGCGCAGCAGCAGATATTGCTCGCGCCGGTCGTAGTTTCGGGCTGGAACCGTGAACGGGTTCGAATAGAGGTTGAACTTCTCTTCGCGATTGAACCCGTCGGCGCGCACTTCCTGATAGACGATGCGCGGCGTGATCTTGAGCTCCGCCGTCGGCTCCCACAGCAGCGACAGCCGGCCGCCGACGCGGCTGCCGTCATTGACATTCTTGCCGCCGGCCGGTCCGACCGCGTCGACAAAGCCGGCATAGCGCGTGCCGTAAGCGACCGCGCGCAGGGCGGCGTTCTGGCCTAGCGGGAAGTTGGCCGCGGCCTTCACATGGAAACCGATATCGCCTTCGCCCACGGTGTTGACGTTGGTTTCGAACGAGCCGCTATATTCGCCCAGCCGCGGCTGGTTGGTGATGTAGCGAAGCGTCCCGCCGACGCTGCCCGACCCGAACAGGGTGCCTTGCGGACCGCGCAGTGTCTCGACGCGGTTGAGGTCGTAGAGGTCGAAATCGGGAGTGAACAGCGACAGCGAAACGACCGATTCGTCGAGATAGACGCCGACCTGTTCCTTGACGCCCGGCTGGTCGCGGACGATCTGCCCGGCGGAGACGCCGCGGATCGACACCTGGCTCTGGCCCGGCCCCAGATTCTGCACCGCGAGACCGGCGACGTTGCGGCTGATGTCCTCCAGCGTGGTGGCATTGGCGCGCTGGATGTCTTCCTGCGTCTGAGCGTTGATCGAGAAGGGAACGTCCTGGACTCGCGTCGACCTTTTGGTCGCGGTGACGATGATCGCGTCGGGATCTTCCGGCGTGGCGACACTGGTGTCGGCCGGGTTGGCGGTCTGCGCCTCTGCCTCGGCCGCCGTCTGCGCCCATGTCGGCGTGCTGATCCCAAGGACGGCGACGCCAACCAACAAATTGCGAACTGCGTGATTCCGGAGCATTCGAACCTCCCCTGTAAGGTCGTTTTACCAAGGGGAGTGTGACGCACGGCAGCAAATGCGGGAAGGGGGGTGTGGCGTTAATTGGGTTAATGTTGCGATTATGTAACAATCGCCTCGAACGGCAGCAATTCGCGGGCGCAGCTGTGCGGCACTTGGGCGCCGCGATCGGCCAGGAAACGGTGGCGCACGATCTCGGCCTGCTGTTCCAGACCGTAGCGGTCGAAGCGGCGACCCTCGAGCAATTGATAGCCATAGCGGCAGAAGGGGTGGCGCATCAGCGGCAGGTAGAAGCGTCCGTGCTTCTGCGACTGCCAGACATGGGTCATTTCGTGGATAAACAGGCCCTGCAGCGACAGGGATTCGCCCGAGAAATCCTCCGACCAGCGCGGATCGTCGGGATGGAAGTGGATATTGCCGGTCGGCGCCATGACGATTCCGCGCGGCTGGAACGGCCACCAGCGGCCGCGGACGATCCGCACCCGGTCATGATCGATCGATCCGCCGAACATCGATTGGGACAAGGCGATTTCGCCTTCGGTGAGGGGACGTCGGGTACGCATTGGAACTCTCGATAGTGAAGCGGGGTTGAGCCGTCGAGCGCACCGGGTGCGGCACGCTCTTGGGGCACGCTCTGCCACTTGCAGGCGCGGCGCGGCGCGGCTAGGGCAGCGTCAAAGTTAAACAGAAGGGAAAGTCCACATGAGCGAGACCGCTGATCGGGTGAAGAAAATCGTCGTCGAGCATCTCGGAGTCGACGCCGAAAAGGTCACCGAAGAAGCGAGCTTCATCGACGATCTGGGCGCCGACAGCCTGGATATCGTCGAGCTGGTGATGGCGTTCGAGGAAGAATTCGGCGTCGAAATTCCGGACGATGCCGCGGAAAAGATTGCGACCGTCAAGGACGCGATCGACTTCATCGACCAGAACAAGGGCTGATCGGGACCGATCGGCTGCCGGCTCGCCGATGAGGCGGCACGAACGGCTTCCCGCGTCACAACGGGAGGCCGTTTGCATGTCCGGCAAAGTTGGATGAGTATAAAGCAGGGGTGACAAGAATGCGGCGAGTGGTGGTGACGGGACTAGGGCTGGTGACTCCGCTTGGCGGCGACGTCGAGACGACGTGGGCGAATATCCTCGCCGGCAAGTCGGGCGCGGGCAAGATCACCCATTTCGACGCCTCCGACCAGAAATGTCACATCGCCTGCGAAGTGAAACCGGCGGACCATGAATATGGCTTCGACCCCAACAAGCGCGTCGATCACAAGGTCCAGCGCCAGGTCGATCCGTTCATCATCTTCGGGATCGATGCCGCGGGGCAGGCGATCGAGGACGCTGGACTGCTCGACATGCCCGAAGCGATGCGGTTTCGGGCCGGTTGCTCGATCGGATCGGGGATCGGCGGGCTGCCGGGGATCGAGAAAGAGTCGCTCGTGCTGGCCGAAAAGGGCCCGGGCCGGGTCAGCCCGCATTTCGTCCACGGGCGGCTGATCAACCTCATCTCGGGTCAGGTCTCGATCCGCTACGGGCTGATGGGTCCGAACCATGCGGTGGTGACGGCCTGCTCGACCGGCGCGCATTCGATCGGCGATGCGGCACGGATGATCCGCGACGACGATGCCGACATC
>JAZKHF010000082.1:0-1685 GCA_040385545.1 Pseudomonadota bacterium | reverse complement strand
CTGCGCGACCTGATGGAAGATTTCCAGAACGCCTTCAACGACGCCGACATCGTCTATGTCGCCCCGGTCTATCCGGCGGGCGAGCAGCCGATCGAAGGGATCGATGCTTATGCGCTGGCGGACGGGTTGCGCCACCACGGGCACCGCATGGTCAAGCCGGTCGACAATGCTGCGGACTTGGCGGGCAATTTGCGCGATATCGCGGCCGAGGGCGACATCGTGGTGTGCATGGGCGCGGGCGACATCACCAAATGGGCCGCGGGGCTTGCGGCGGGGGTCGCCAAGGCACGGGCGAAGAAGAAGTGAGTGTCGCCGTCGACACCAGCGTGCGGGGAAAGATCAAGCCCAACGCCCCACTTGCGCCGTTGGTTTGGTTTAAATCGGGGGGCATGGCGGACACGCTGTTCGAGCCAGCTGACGTCGATGATCTCGTCAGTTTCCTGCGCAAACTCGACCCTGAGGTGCCGGTAATGGCGCTCGGTCTGGGTTCGAATATGATTATCCGCGATGGCGGTGTGCCTGGGGTGGTCGTTAGACTTGGCAAGCCATTTGCGAAGGTTACGCCGGGTCCAAATCACTACATCACCAGCGGCGCCGGTGCTCCGGGGATCGCCGTTTCGAGCGCGGCTCGTGATGCGGGTATTGCGGAACTGGAGTTTCTGCGCGGAATTCCCGGTACCGTCGGGGGCGCAGTGCGCATGAATGCCGGGGCCTATGGTCACGAAGTGAAAGACGTGCTCGTTCTCGTGAAGGTGGTCACGCGCACCGGCGAAATAAAAGAGATTGGGGCAACCGATCTGGACTTTTCCTATCGCCATTCAAGCTTGCCAGAAGACGCGATCGTGTTCGAAGCCCTCTTTCAAGGAGAGCCTGGCAAGCCAGAAGAAATTGGCGCCGAGATGGACCGCATTGCTCAGTCGCGCGAAGAATCGCAGCCGCTGCGCAGCCGCACCGGCGGATCGACCTTCAAGAATCCGCCGGGTCACAAGGCGTGGGCTTTGATCGATGCCGCGGGATGCCGGGGACTGACCCACGGCGGGGCGCAAGTTTCGGAAAAGCATTGCAACTTCCTTTTGAACCTGGGCGATGCGACCAGTAGCGACATCGAGGAACTGGGCGAGGAAGTGCGCCGCCGTGTCCTCGCTAAAACCAACATCATGCTGGAATGGGAAATCCAGCGAGTCGGAGTGGATTTGTGAACAAGGACCTTCATGTCGCGGTGCTGATGGGTGGCTGGTCGGCTGAGCGCGAGGTGTCGCTGATGAGTGGCAAGGGCGTGGTCGAGGCGCTGACGGCACGCGGCTGGTCCAACGTCACTCCGGTCGACATGGATCGCAATGTCGGCACGGTGCTGACCGCGCTGCGCCCCGACGTCGTGTTCAACGCGCTTCACGGGACGCCGGGCGAGGACGGCACGGTGCAGGGGATGCTCGATCTGATGCAGATCCCCTACACCCATTCGGGCTGCACCACCTCGGCGATCGCGATCGACAAGGAGCTGACCAAGGCGGTCCTCGTGCCCCACGGCATTCGCATGCCGGCGGGCAAGATGGTGGAGAGCAAATCGCTCTACGACGCCGACCCGATGGTGCGGCCCTATGTGCTCAAGCCAGTCAACGAAGGCAGTTCCGTCGGGGTGGCGATCGTCACCGAGCGCGGCAATATGGGCAATCCGATCAGCGCCG
>JAZKHF010000081.1:0-1602 GCA_040385545.1 Pseudomonadota bacterium | reverse complement strand
ATCGATGGCCTGCGCGTCACCGATGCCGACAGCCTGGACATCGTCCGCATGGTGCTGGTGGGCAAGACCAATCGCCAGATTGTCGCGGCGATCAATGTGCTCGAGCCGATGGCGGTCGGGGTTGCCGGCGAGGACGGCCGCCTGCTCGAATGCGAACAGATTGACGAGCGGCTGGGCTTCGTCGGGCGGGTGATCAGGGTGCGCGGCGCATTGCTTCACGATTTGCTCGACGACGGGCTGATCCCGGTCGTCTCGACCGTCGGCGCCGACACCGAAGGCCAGCCCTATAACGTCAACGCCGACGATGCTGCGCGGGCGGTCGCGGTGGCGATGGGGGCGGAAAAGATCATCTATCTGACCGGCGCACCGGGGCTTCTGGCCGATCCCGACGATCCCGCCAGCCTCGTCCACCGGCTGACCACTTCCGAGGCGCGGGCGCGGATCGACAATGAAGAAGTCACCGGCGGCATGATCCCCAAATTGCTCGCCTGTGCCGAAGCGGTCGAGGGCGGCGTGGCCAGCGCACACATGATCGATGGCCGCGCCGAACATGCCATATTGGTCGAGCTGTTCACCGATGAAGGCGTCGGCACCATGGTCTGTTCCGACAGCCTCGCATGAGTGGCAAGACGCAGCGACAGCGGCTGATCGGCGACTGGCTGCGCGAACACAGCGTTGGCAGCCAGGAAGAATTGGTGGCTCGGCTCGCGCAGTCGGGGATTGCCGCGACGCAGGCAACGGTCAGCCGCGACCTCGATGAACTTGGCGCGGTCAAGCTGCGCCGCGACGGGGCGATCCGCTATGCTCTGCCCGACGAATCCCCGCCCGGCCAGTCGGCGGCGATGCTCGACCGGCTGCTGGCCGACTGGGTGACCGATATCGTCGAGGCCAATGGGCTGGTGGTGGTCAAGACTCCGCCCGGATCGGCCAACCTCGTCGCCAACGCGCTCGATGCGGCCGCGATCGACGGGGTGGCGGGGACGATCGCCGGTGACGATACGATCTTCATCGCATTGACGGAGGGCGTGCTGGCGGGGATGGTTGCGGGGCGGCTTCGCGCGCGGCGCGCGGGCGGCTAGGAAGCTTTTTGCACCATCGCGCGTTGCTAGTGATGAGGAGAAGACGATGCGCCGCTTGCTTGGACTGATGACGATATTGGTGCCGCTTGGTGCCTGCGCGCCCGAGGCCGCAGCCCCGCCGCCGAAGCAGAAGATTACCGTCCGCTCCGAGGGGCAAAAGGCATTGCATCAGCTAAACCAGCTCAACCGCGAGATCGCGCTCAAGCGCGCCATCTACGACACCGGTGCCGCCTGCCTGCGCGTGACGAAATCCGGCTTCGTCGGGACATACGAAAATACCGAGCAATGGACTGCCACCTGCACCGACAAGTTCAAGCGCGACCGCGACTGGGCGCTGTACGTCGGTGCCGACGACAGCGTTCAGGTACGACTGTGCGAAGATGTGGTGAAGGCCGGACTTCCCGGCTGCGTCATCAAGGACGAAGCCAAGCCGGCGCCGGCCGCAAGCTAGGCCAGGCTAGTCGCACTTCTGCGTGGTCTTGACCGCGCCGTCGGGGCGGGTTTCCTTGACCTTGACGCATTT
>JAZKHF010000080.1:0-24309 GCA_040385545.1 Pseudomonadota bacterium | reverse complement strand
TCTCGATGGTCAGCGCGAAGTGGCTTTCGCCGCGGCCGTCGTGGCCGGCGTGGCCGCGGTGGTGGTCGCTCTGATCCTCCAGATCGAGCCGGACGGGATGAAGCGCGGCTTCCAGGCGGCGGATCATCTCGGCGGCGACAGGGCCGGGCGCGTGGGCGGTGGAAGCATCGGTCATGGCGACTATATAGAGGCGTTGGGAGACGAGACGATAGTGGCGACGCGCGAGACCAGATTTCATGGGCGGATCGATGGGGCGGCGGATTGTTGCGCGATTCCGGGGTGCGGCGCGGCGGGCGAGTTTCGCGCGCCTTTGTCTCCGGGCGATTTCGACGGGCCGGGGGATTATCTGTATCTGTGCCTGGACCATGTCCGGGCGCACAATGCGCGCTACAATTATTTTGCCGGCATGACGCCCGACGAGATCGAGGCGGCGCAATCGCCGATCGCGGGTTGGGAGCGGCAGACCCGCGCCTTCGCGACGGCGGGGGCCGGGCCGGGACCGGCGTGGAGTGATTTCAGCGATCCGCTGGACGCGATTTCGGCGCGGTTCCGGCCGGGGACAGCGCGGGCTTCGGTGGATCGTTTCAGCGCCGGGGAACGTCACGCGCTCGGCGTGATGGGGCTGAAGGACGATGCCGACCGCAACATGCTGCGGCGGCGTTACTCGGAGCTGGTGCGCAAATATCACCCGGATCGAAATGGCGGGGATCGCGGCTTTGAGGGGAAGCTGGGCAAGGTGATCGAGGCGTATCAATTGCTCAAGGGGTCGCGGGCATTTGCTTGAGTGGCGAAGCTAAGAAAGTTTGATTCGCGCAGAGACGCGGAGGCGCAGAGATTGGTTTCTTCTCCGCGGCTCTGCGTCTCTGCGCGAACGAATCAACGAACGCTCCGCGAGGACTAACCAATCAGTCGCGGTCGGGCGCACCCAGCGGGAAGTAATGGCGATAGGGCCGCGCCTCCTCGACCGCGCGCTTGACCGCCGGGTGCGCGAGCAGGCATTTGCGGTAGCTTGCCAGGCGGGGGCGCTGGTCGCCGATCGGGACGATCCAGTCGGAATAGAATAGCGCCGGTGCGGCGGCGCAATCGGCGAGCGTAAGGTTGTCGCCGACGGCCCAGCCCTCATCGCGCAAATTCGCCTCCAGCCAGTCATAGGCGACCTGCAGCGCTTCACGGCCACGAACCGCGGCGAGGCCCTCGCCGTCGGGCCAGATGGCGTGATTGACGGTCGGCTGCATGTTGCCCTGGATATGCAGGTCGAAGAAGCGGTCGAGGAAGCGGACGCGGTGGCCTTCGTCGCCGTCAGGGATCCACTGGGTCGGGCCATGACGATGGGCTTGCAGATGCTCGATGATGCAGGTCGCCTCGGCGATCACCTTGCCGTTGTCGATCAGGGTCGGGAATTTGCCCAGCGGCCAGTGCGCTTTCAATTCGTCCATCACGCCGGAATTGGATGGATCGACGTTGCAATAGGTGAACGGGATATCGTCGATCCACAGCGGGATCAGCGCTTTCCAGCTGAAGCTGCTGAACGGGTGGACGTATAGCGTGAGGCCCGTTGCGCTGGTCACCAATGCCCCTCTGCAATCGCTGCCTGCCGCGCGGTTTCGCGGGCGCTGGTGGATTGCGGACCGGCCCAGCCATGCTCGATGGCGCCCGCGGGTTCGTAGGTGGCGATCACTGCGCCCGACGGGGTGATCTTGTGATCGATCATGCGGAGGGCTTCGGTCGGGGTGCCGTCACCGAACAGCCGCTTGCCACTGCCAAGGGCGACGGGGAAAGTCATGACGGTCAGGCGATCGAGCAGGCCCGCGGCGAGCAATTGCGGATAGAGGGTGCCGCTGCCCTGAATCAGGAGGTCGGGGCCGTCGCCGTCGCGGATGGCGCGTAGCTCGTCAATCGAGCCGAGCCGGTGACTGTTGGACCAGCCGAGGTCGGGCTGGCCGCGGGTCAGGACATATTTGGTGACGCGGGTGAAGTCCTCACCCATCTGGATCGCGGCCGCCTCGCCTTCCTCCTTGCCGGTCTTGTCGAAAATCTCGCCGATGCCGGTCGCTTCCCCACCGACATAAGGCCAGTAGGCCGCGAAGATATCGTAGGTGCGGCGGCCGAGGAGCAGATCATACTCCTTGCCGAAAAAGGCGTCGATCGCTTCGCCGATCTGATCGTCGAAGAATGAAGGGAGCCAGCCGCCGTGGGGGAAGCCGCCGGTCGGATCCTCGGATGGACCGCCGGGGGCCTGGATCACTCCGTCGAGCGAGACGAATGCGCTGCCCCGGATCTTACGCATCGGCCTTAACGCCCGTGCGCGCGGCTTCGATGGTGGCGACGTCGATCTTGCGCATGGTCATCATCGCGTCGAACACGCGCTTGGCGACAGCGGGATCGGGGTCCATGTTGCCTTCGAGCAGAACGCGTGGCGTGATCTGCCATGAGAAGCCCCAGCGGTCCTTGCACCAGCCGCAGGCGCTTTCCGCGCCGCCATTGTCGACGATGGCATTCCAATATTTGTCGGTTTCGGCCTGGTCCTCAGTAACGACCATGAAACTGACGGCTTCGTTGGGCTTGAAATTTGGGCCACCGTTTAGACCGGAAAAGGCGCGACCGAGCACGGTAAAGTCGACGGTCAATTCGTCGCCTTGCTGGCCGTCGGGGTAATCCCCCGGCGCGATCATCGCCTCGCCGACGTGGCTGTCGGGGAAGGTCGCCTGATAGAATTCGGCGGCCTTGCGGGCTTCGCCGTGGTCGAACCACAGAACGGTCGTCAGTTTCTCCGCCATCATTCTGCTCCTTGGTTGCGAGGGCCGACCAGGCCGAAGCTGGCGCCCTGCGGGTCGGTCGCGTTGACGGCATACTCGCCGCCGGGGATTTCCATCGGATCCTGGAACAGTTTTCCGCCGCCGTCAGTGATGGCATTGGCGGCGCGATCGATGTCGTCGACGCCGATATAATAGGACCAGACCGCGTGCGGCATGCCCGGCATCAAGGGCATGACCGCGCCGATGCCGACATCTCCGTGCTGGACGAACAGGTACTGGCCCATCTCCCCCATATCCATGCCGCCTTCCTGGGCCCAGCCGAAGTGGCGTTTGTAAAAGTCGATCGCGGCGGCTGGGTCGCTGGTGGCGAGCTCGTTCCAGCGGATGTGGTGGGGCTGGTCGACCGAGAAGACGTCGCTTTCCGCATCGGGTTCATCCTCGGGCGGGAGGGGATCCATCAAATAAAAGGGCGCGCCTTGCGGATCGGTGATCATGGCGAGGCGGCCGACGCCGGGCTGGTCCCATGGCGGCATCATCGTCTTGGCCCCGTCGGCGACCATCGCCTCATGCACAGCATCGACATTGGTGGCGTGGATGTAGCCGATCCACGCCGGTCGCGCGCCGCCCGAGATCATGTCCTGCGTGAGCGTCAGCACGCCCCCCGCATTGCCGCCGTCGCCGCGCGTGATCATTCGATATTCGAGGCCCGGCGCGACCGAATTTTCGTCGATGCTCCAGCCCACGACTGCATCGTAGAAACGCTTCGCCGCCGCGTGATCGGGGGTCATCAGCTCATACCAGATGAAGTTGCCCTGTTGATTGGCCATCGTATCAGCTCCCGATCGTCACGACGGGCTCGAAACCGCCCCAGAACATGCGCTTGCCGTCGAATGGCATTTCGTCAGGCTTCATCCGCTCGTCCTCCATGATCTTGGCCCAACCCGCGTCACGGGTCGCCTTGTCCGGCCATTCGAGCCACGAGAAGACCACCTTCTCGTCATCCTTTGCCTTGACCGCGCGGGCGAAGTCGGTCTGCTTCCCGGCGGGCACGTCGTCACCCCACGCCTCAAGGCTGCGGATCGCGCCATGTTCGCGGAAGATGCCCGCCGCCTTGTCGGCCATAATGCGATATTCCTCGCGCTTGCCTTCGGGCACGGGGGTCACGAAGCCGTCGGTATAACCGACGTTGGTGGCACCGGACTCGCCCTCGTCGATCAGGGTTTCAAAGCCCCCGAAGATCATCCGTTGGCCGTCGAACGGCATCGGATTGAGCTTGGGATCCATGCGCGGATCGGCGGGCTGCTTGCCCTCCATCTGCTCGGTCAGTGTCTTCATTGCGGCGTCGCGGGTCGCCTTGTCGGGCCATTCGATCCACGAGAACGCAACCGTTTCGTCATCCGTGGCCTGGACCGCGCCCTTGAAGTCGGTGACTTTTCCGTCGGGTACGTCGTCGCCCCAGCATTCGAAGATGCGGGTGGCTCCCAGCTCGGCGAACATCGGGTCGGCCCGCTGCGCGTGATCGATGAATTTTTGCTTGTTGGCATTGGGAACCGCCAACACGAAACCGTCGATATACGTCATTGATTCTCTCCTTGAAGTTCGGCCTGGGCCGCCGTTATCTGTTCCAGCCACGCCACGACTTGCGGCGATGGTGTTCCGGTGAAGCCGGCCATCTGGGCGGCGAGCGCTCGTCTGAAGGCGGGCCGGGCCTCGCCGCGTGCGACGTATGCGGTGAGATTGGTGTAGCTTTCCAGCAGGTCAGTGCCGCCCAGGATGCGCAGGACCGCGACCATCAGAATGTCGCCGGCGGTGAACTCGCTGTCGAGCCACGGCCTGTCGCCGAGGCGGTCGGACAATTCGCCGAGCCGCTCGTCGATCCGCGCTTTCACCGCGGGCAGGCGCGGCCTGGACCAGGGCTTGTCGGCTTCGAACAGGGTGGCGATGGCGTAGTCGCTGATCGGCGGCTCGACCGTGTTGAGCGCGGCGAAGGCCCATTCGATGGCTCGGGCGCGAGCGTCGGGGTCGGAAGGCATCAGGCCGGGGTGGGTGCCGGCGATGTGCAGCACGATCGCGCCGGATTCGAACAGGGTTAGGTCGCCTTCCTCATATGTTGGCACTTGGCCGAAGGGCTGTATGGCACGGTGCGGCGGGGCCTTCTGACTGCCTTGCGCGAGATAGCGGACGTCATAGGGCTGGCCGACCTCCTCCAGCGCCCAGCGGACGCGAAGGTCGCGGACCTGGCCCTTGGCGAAATCGGGCACCCAGTCATAGGCAGTGATGGTTGGTCTGGTCATCGCATTCCTCCCGATCGGTCGCTCAAGCGTCGGCGGTTTCGCTTGCTTCTGCAGGGATGGCGGCGGGGTCCATCCAGAACAGCTCGTAGTGATGACCGTCGGGGTCCGCGACGCTGCGTCCGTACATGAAGCCATGATCCTGGACAGGGCCGGGATCGGCTGTGCCGCCCGCGGCGACGGCGGCCTCCAGCGTGCGATCGACATCCGCGCGGCTTTCGATCGACAAGGCGATCAGGGCGGCGCTGGCGGTTTTGGCATCGCCGATCGGAAGCGCGGTGAACTGGCGGTATTTGTCGTGGGTCAGGAGCATGAAATAGATGCTGTCGGACAGAACCATGCAGGCGGCGGTATCGTCGCTGAACTGCGGATTGTTGGTCGCACCCAGCGCTTCGAGGAAGCGACGGGAAGCAGCGAGATCGCTCACCGGCAGGTTCACGAAAATCTTGTGGGACATGACGACTTTTCATCCTTCGCGACTCGATTCGGCTTGCTTTTAATCCCCCTTAGTCATATTTTGCAACTATGCAGTTAGAAAAAGTAACTCAGGAGCGATTAGTCGAGCCGAAACGGCGATATGACGATGCCTGCGGGACGGCCCATGCGCTCGAGCTGATCGGCGATCGCTGGACCTTACTGGTGCTGCGCGAATTAATGCTTGGGCCGCGTCGTTTCTCCGAGCTTCGCGGCGACCTGCCCGGGATCAGCGCCAATACGCTGACCCAGCGTCTGGCCGAGCTCGAGGAGCGCGGGCTGGTGGTTCGGCGCAAACTGCCGCCGCCCGCTTCGGTCCAGGTCTATGAAGCGACCCCGTGGGGGCTGGAGGTCGAGCCGATCGTCCAGTCGCTCGGGCGCTGGGCGGCACGGTCGCCCGATCATGACCCGACGCTACCGCTGTCGGGCGTGTCGCTGATGCTGTCGTTCGGGACGATGTTCGATGCCGAGCGGGCGAAGAAGGTGGATGCAAGGATCGGCTTCCGGCTCGGCCCCGATTCCTATCTGGCGCGGATCAAGAAGGGGCGGTTCAAGGTTGCGCGTGGCGAGGCCGGGGCGGGTGACGCCCTGTTCACTGCGTCTCCAACCGCGATCGCGGCGGTGGTCTACGGTGGAGCGCCACTCGACACTTTGCAGGTCGAAGGGGATTGGGCGCTGGCGACAAAATTCGTGACCCTGTTCCCGCTCCCCGACAAGGTCGCTTGAGACGCGGCCTTCGAGCCTTTAAGGCGGCCCCATGACCGATATTCCCAATGTGACGCTCGACAGCCGCGAGGACACGATCCTGGGCGCGCCCGACAAGATGGTGAAGGCGCGCGACGCGTTCGGGATCGACAGCGACATGGAGATCCCCGCGTTCAGCGAGGCCGACGAGCGGGTGCCCGACCTGGACCCCGCCTATGTGTTCGATCCGGATACCACGCTGGCGATCTGTGCCGGGTTCGCGCGCAACCGGCGTGTGATGATCCAGGGCTATCACGGCACCGGCAAGTCGACCCACATCGAGCAGGTCGCGGCGCGGCTCAATTGGCCGACGGTGCGAATCAACCTCGACGCGCACATCAGCCGCATCGATTTGGTCGGGCGCGATGCGATCGTACTAAAGGACGGCCAGCAGGTCACCGAATTCCGCGAAGGCCTGCTTCCATGGGCGCTGCAGCATCCGGTGGCCCTGGTGTTCGACGAATATGACGCGGGGCGGCCCGACGTGATGTTCGTCATCCAGCGCGTACTGGAGACGGAAGGCAAGCTGACCCTGCTCGATCAGAATCGTGTCATCCGGCCCAATCCGTGGTTTCGCCTGTTCGCCACCACCAACACGGTCGGGCTGGGCGACACGACCGGGCTGTATCATGGCACGCAGGCGATCAACCAGGGGCAGATGGACCGTTGGAACATCGTTGCGACGCTCAATTATCTCCCCGCCGCCACCGAGGCGCAGATCGTGCTCGCCAAGTCGGGCGAATATGATCACGCCGGTGGCAAGGCCGAGGTCGAGCAGATGATCAAGGTCGCCGATCTGTCGCGCCAGGGGTTCATCAATGGCGATATTTCCACCGTCATGAGCCCGCGCACGGTGATCAGCTGGGCGCAGAATGCCTTGATCTTCGACGACGTCGGCTATGCCTTCCGCGTGTCGTTCCTCAACAAGTGCGACGAAAGCGAACGGCCGGTGATCGCGGAATATTATCAGCGCGTCTTCGGGGTCGACCTGCCCGAAAGCCTAGCCAAGAGCGCATGAAAAACCCCCGCCGGCGAAAGCGCCGACGGGGGTCGTTCAGGTCGATCGATCAGGCGAAGTAGAGGTCGCCCATCATTCGCGTCTGACTATCTTCGAACGCACGATATTCACTGCTGACCTGGTTGGCGGTATAGGCCGCGTCGGCGGCGACATCGCTGAAGATGAAGTCGCTCGCGGTCACGCTGCTGGTGTTGAGCAGGATGATCGCGAAGTCCGGTTCGCCGCCATCGATGTTGCCGTACACCACGGTAACGGGGCCGCTGATATTGCTGGCACCGGGATTGCCGTCGATATCGAAGCCGAGCGCATTTTCGGCGCCGTTGACGCTGGTGTAGGTCTTGTAGGTCAGGTCGCCGACGTTGCGATTGGCGCTGGTCCCGCGGAACTGGAACGCCTGGTCGAGCCCTGACAGGTCGATCAGATCGTCACCCAGCAGATCGAAGTCGGTGATGATATCGACCGACATGCTCCCGGTCTTGAGGACGGACTCGGTGGTCCCGATTTCGGCGACGAAAATGTCGTCGCCGCCGCCGAGCTGGATGACATCCAGACCGTCGCCGCCGCTGACCACATCATTGCCGGCACCCGCGACCAGCAAATCATTGCCGGCGCGGCCCATCAACGTGTCGTTGCCGCCATTGCCGGTCAGCGTGTTGGCCACTTCGTTGCCGATCAACACGTCATTGCCGCTGCCGCCGGACGCATTCTCGATGACCACGTCATTGGCGATGGTGTAACCGCCGCGGACGAGGAAGGAGTTGGTGGCGATCGGGGGCTGCGGATTGTAGAGGAACGACAGCACGCCGCCGCCGGTCGGCGAATAATCGAGCGTCGCCGCGGTCAGGTCGATCTGGGCATTGAAGGTGCCGCCGTAGGAGATGGTGTCGATCCCGCCCGTGTCCCAGATGGTCTGGTAGAAAGCGTCGTCGGCGACGTCGGTCAGCGCATAGACGGTGTCGCCGGTGTTGGCGGTATGCTGGCCATAGCGAGCCTGGAGCACCGCAATGTCGAAGGCGCCGAGTGTCGCCGACCAGCCATTGTCGATACCGGCGACAGTAAACGCCGATGGACCATCGGGATGGAGGCGCCACGCGTCATTGTAGGACATGACGGTGTAGACGCCCTGGTTGAGGTTGAACACGCCCAGGCTTCCGGTTGCGCCATTGACGCCAAGCATGATCTCCGACCCGCCGCCGGTATCATGCGGATGGGCAACGCCGTGCGCATGGCCGAATTCGTGGAGGATGACCGCATAGGAATAGCCGCCGCGGTCAAGGCTTTGCGGCAAGCTGCCGAACCCGCCGCTGGCGAGGTTGAACACGCCGATGCCTTCCTGAGTACCGTAGGCCGGATCCTGCGGGTAGAAATAGGCACCGTAATTGGCGGTCGGGGTGGTCTGCATGCGGAACTCGGCCTGCGTGACGTCAGTGGTCCGTACATAGTTGATGCCGGTGATCGGCGTATAGTCGGTCTGCAGCGCGGTCATCACCGCGTCGATCTGCGCCTGGGTCCAGCCGGCTGCGACGATACTCTCGCCAAAGGTCTCACCGGCGGCGCCAAAATAGACGTAGGCGGTGGGAACGCCATCGACGAGCACGGTGTCGATGTTCGCCGCCCGATCCCAATTGAGCGACTCGAGCGGGTCGCGGGTGGAAAGGTCGATCTGCGCGACATCGAGCGTGTAGCCGCCGGTGGTACCAGTAAGGCCAGCCGCACGGACATAAATGGTGCCGCTGGTCGGCGCGTAATAGGTGACGCTGCTTTCGAAGTTGAGGTTGGAGCCGATCAGCGCGCCGGTGGACGTGTAAAGGCTGAGTGTGGCCGCGGTATTGCCCGCCGTGCTGAACTCGGCATTGCTCGCGGCACCACCGGCAAACACGAATCCGTAGGTTTGCCCGGCAACGACGTCGATGCGGAAATAGTCATTGTCTCCCGAGGCATCGATGTTGCCGTAATAGGTGCCGAGCCCAAGCGTTGCCGCGGTCGGGAGCGACGCCAGCACGTTGGTTGAGCCGGCCACGTCGGCTTCGCGGGTCCAGGCGTTGATCGTATAATCGCCGAAATCGGCTGCGGGATTGCCGGTGATTGCGTCAAACGACGTGGCGTAGAGATAATAAGTGCCGGTGACTGTCGGAGTGTAGGTGAGCAGCGAACTGAGCCCGAGGCCGCCGTCATCATCCTGCACCAGGGTCGACAGGCTGGAGTTGAGGAGAATTAGATAGGGATCGTTCACGCCGCCCACCGCGCCACGAAGATCGAACGAATAGGTCACGCCGGCGGTCAGGTCGAAGGCGATCAGATCGCCCTGCTCGGTCCCGTCGAGATTGCCGGGGATTGGGGTGGCGGTCGCGGAAATTTCGCCCAGGCTGCTGGCGATGGCGCTCCAATCGATGCCGCTGTCCTCATATCGAGGATCATATTGCACGATAAAGCCGTCCTGATCGACGCTCACGAAATCTTCCCAGTTACGAACGCGCATAAGTCGAAGCCCTCCAGATTGTGTCCCGGTCGAATCGCCGCTGAGTCGCCAACTGACCATGGTTAACAAATACTTGCAAACGGTTTTGAAGAAGGGCATCGGAACAGCGACAAATATCGCGAATTTCCGGGAGCAGGTTTTGTTTCAGCTACTTAGCCTGGGCGTCACGGTCAGCCTGTTGGCGTCGACAAGCGCGTGCGGAATGCCTCGGAACGAGGTTTCCAGCACCCGTCAGATCAATCAAGGGACCACAATGACGATAGCAAATGACATGCCCGCGCCGCCGGGCGGGGTTCCGGTCAACCGTCGCTTTGAAAAGCTCGACGACTATCTGAATTGGCTGCGCGATACCCAGGCGCCGATCGACAAGCCATATTATGAAGAGATCCGTCCGGGGGTATACCAGTTGCGGACGGGCAATCTGCGCGTGCTGGTCCCTGAAAGCGACGAGGCGGCCAGCGAACAGACGGTCACGCGCGCGGAGTTGCTGAAGAAGTTCGGCTTTTCAAACTAGGCCGGGTCAAAGCCCGCGGCGGCCGAAGCTTTTGGTCCCGGGTGGCGCGACTGTGAAAGGACTGGGCGAGGGAGCAGCAGGATCGTGCGGCGGCGTTTCTGCTTCCGCCGCTTCCTCACTTACCAGGCGCAGTTTCTCGGCCAGTCGCTCCTCGAACGGCAGATGGCCATCCAGTTCCGCAATACGCTGAACCCGGTGGAAGGTGCTTCCCGGCGTGCCGGTGGCGAACAGCCAGACTTTGAGGAAATAGAAGACGAACGGGAAGACGAGGATTACCCCGAGCACGATCAGGAAAGCATTGTCGCCCATGTCCGCCCCCCGGCTTCGGTGCGACTGGAAATTATTCCGCAAAGCTTAGCAAACTATTGACGGCCCGCGTTGACCTGAACGCGGCCGCGCGGCATCGCGATTGACGCATGGCTGCCACCGACCTCGACCGCTTCCGCACCGCGCTGGCCAGCGCAACCCGGGCAATCGCTCGCGATTCCGCGGCCGACGTGGTCTATGCCGGCGACGTCGCGGGAACCACGGGGCGGATCGCTCGGGTGGTGTCGCCCGGTGCGGGGCTGGAGCCGAGACTGGTAGCCGAAGCGCGCGGAGCCGCGGATTCTACCGCGCTGCGGCTACGGTTCCATGATTCATCGGTGCATGCGGCCATGAGCCCGGGCGATGCCGAGGCGCGGGCGGTGTTCGACGCGTTGGAAACGGCGCGGGTCGAGGCGCTGGGATCGCGGACGATGGCCGGAGTTCGCGCCAATCTCGATCGCCACGTCGAAGCGCGGGTGCGCGGAGACGCGATCGGGCGAGCGCGCAGCGCGGAGGAAGTGCCGCTGGCAACCGCGGTTGGGCTGATCGCGCGGCAGCGGCTGACGGGGGCCGAGCCGCCGGCGGGCGCGGCAGCGGGGCTGGCGCTGGTGCGGCCATGGATCGAGGAAAAGGCCGGGGCCGATCTGGACGCGCTGGCGCTGACGCTCGACGACCAGAAGGCGTTCGGCGAAATGGCGCGGCGCTTGCTCGAGGATCTCGATCTGGAAGCCGCCGCCGACCCGGCCAATCAGGAACCCGAGGACAAGGGCGAGGATGAGGCTGGCGAGGATGAGGGTGCCGACGACGGTGACGACAATGACACCGCTGGCGGGTCGGAAGGCGGCGAGCTGGAGATGCGCGGCGAATCGGCTGACCAGGATCAAGGTGACGAAGATCAATCCGAACGCGACAGCGAACTGGATGACGGCGACGCATCGAGCGGCGAGGATGGCGAGCAGGCGCGCGGGCAATCGGCGCGGCGCAACTGGCTCGACGAGCCGGCGGGCGACTATGCGCCCTTCACGACCCGCTATGACGAGGTCGTGGCGGCGGGGGACCTGTGCGACGAGGAGGAACTGGCTCGGCTCCGGGCTTATCTCGATCAGCAGATGGCGAGCCTGTCGGGCGTCGTGACAAGGCTCGCCAACCGCCTGCAGCGGCGGCTCATGGCGCAACAGGCGCGAAGCTGGGACTTCGATCAGGAAGAGGGAATGCTCGACGCGGCTCGGCTGGCGCGAGTCGTGGTCAACCCCAGCCATAGCCTGTCGTACAAGATCGAACGCGAAACCGAATTCAAGGACACGGTGGTGTCGCTGCTGATCGACAATTCAGGGTCCATGCGCGGGCGACCGATTTCGATCGCGGCGATGTGCGGCGACATCCTCGCGCGGACGCTCGAGCGGTGCGGGGTGACGAGCGAGATATTGGGCTTCACCACGCGAGCATGGAAGGGCGGGCAAAGCCGCGAGGCGTGGCTGGCCGAGGGCCGGCCGTCCCAGCCGGGGCGGCTCAACGACCTTCGCCACATCGTCTACAAGCGCGCCGACGAACCCTATCGCCATGCGCGCAAGAATCTCGGGCTGATGATGCGTGAGGGGCTACTCAAGGAGAATATCGACGGCGAGGCGCTTTTATGGGCGCACCGACGATTGCTGTCGCGACCCGAGGAGCGGCGCATCCTGATGGTCATCAGCGACGGCGCTCCGGTTGACGATTCGACCGCCTCGGCCAACGGTGGCACCTATCTCGAACGGCATCTGCGCGACGTGATCGGGTGGATCGAGACACGCTCGAGCGTCGAACTGTCAGCTATCGGCATCGGCCACGACGTGACGCGTTACTATCGCCGCGCGGTGACGATCATGGATGCGGAGGCGCTTGGCGGGGCGCTGATCGAGCAGCTGGCCGACCTGTTCGATCAGCGAAGATGAGTGGGGGAAAAACTTGGGCCCGGAGCGGTTTCCCGCACCGGGCCCCCCTCGTTACGCGACGCGAGGGTACAGATTGGCCGAAGCCAACGAGATTGACGGGGAAAAGGGGGATAAACCCCGTCGATGCAATGACTTATGCCCGATCCCTTGCGACCCGAGGCTGAACAAAACTTGCAGCTCTCATTCAGAAAATCGGAGTTTTTCAGTGGGTTGCTGGTGGCCGGCCTGGTGGTGGGCGCGCGCTATGCGATCAGCGGATTGCCCGACCGGGTGGCCGAGCCGGATGCTGAGGCGGCGATGACGTTCACGCCGGTCCGGTTGGCGGCGAACGAGGGATCGCTTGGAATCGTCCGTGCCTGGCAGGTTGAATCGAGCGAGCGGAGATTGGGCGGTCTGTCGGCGTTGGCGGTGGACGGGCGCGACCTTGTCGCGCTTAGTGATTCGGGGGTGGTGGTGCGGATGCCCAAGCCCAGCGCGAAGGCGCCAATGGCGAGTTTCCGCGACCTGCCCGACGGACCCGGCGATCCGAGGCAGAAGTCGCGCCGGGACAGCGAGGCGCTGGCGCGGCTTGCCGATGGCGACTGGCTGGTGGCCTTCGAGAATCGCAATCAGGTGTGGCGCTACGATTCGGCGTTTCGGGCCGGGCGGCGGGTGGTGCGCTTTACCAATCAGGGCTGGCCGCAGAACCGCGGGATCGAGGCGATGGCCCTGGCACGCGACGGCGGGCTGGTGGTGATCCCCGAAGGGCGCGGGACGATGTTCGCGATTCGCAAGGCGGTCGAGACCCGCCCGCTTGCAAGCGAGGGTTGGACCGTCAGTGACGCGGCGCGAATGCCCGACGGGCAGACGATGCTGCTGCTTCGGCGAATCACCGCCAGCGGTTTTCGCAATGCGATCGGGGTGCTGGAACGGAATGCGGCGGGTTGGCGGATCGCGGTGCGAGGCGAATTGCCGCTCGGACCGCTGGACAATGCCGAAGGTCTAGCGGTCGAACCCTTGGTCGCGGGCACGACGCGTTTGTGGATCGTCACCGACAATGACTTCGCCGGATACCGGCGGACATTGCTGCTGGCAGTCGACCTTTCGGTCAACCACCCACCCAGTTAGGCGGCGGTGGCGGCCTTCTTGGCGATCTCGCGCTTCAGCTTCTGAACGCGCGGGCTCAGCTTTTCGGCCTTGGTCTTGGTCAGCCAATTATCGAGGCCGCCGACATGCTCGACCGAGCGAAGACCGTGGGTCGACACCTTGAGCTTGACGCTGCGCTCGAGCGAATCGGACAGCAAGGTCACGTTCTGCAGGTTCGGCAGAAACGTCTTCTTGGTCTTGTTGTTGGCGTGGGAAACATTGTTGCCCACCTGCCGGGCCTTGCCGGTCAGCTCGCAAACGCGCGACATAATCTTCGATCCTGATTTGAACGGAAGCGTACGCCTCCGGAAAGCGTGGCCCGATAGCCTTGCACTTGCCCGCCGTCAACCGGTAGGCAGGCTTCAAGAAGCAACGCTTTGACCGGGACCGCGTTGGAGTGCCGGTACAAATGCGACGCGTGGAGGGCAAATTATGCGCAAAATCATCCTGATCCTGATCGTTGGAATCGTCGCGCTGATCGCGGCGATCCAGATGGGTCTGCTAAGCTTCAGGCAGGACCGACCGGCGCAGGTGCCGGGCGTGGAAGTTACCAGCAATGGGATTACCGCCACCGGCGGACAGGCTCCTTCCTTCGAGGTCGAGACCGGGACGGTAGCGGTGGGCACACGAAATGCCACGGTGGCAGTGCCGGTGCCGACTGTCGAGGTGCGCAGCCCAGACGAAAATCGCGCCGCCCCGCCACCGGCAGCGCCGCAGCCGGCCCCGCAACCCTGAGCGGTTTTCCACTTCCAGCACCGATGCGTCGTGCGCTGGATCTGTCGGCCGAGGCGGCGGCGGCGGGCGAAGTCCCCGTTGGCGCGGTGATCACCAGGGACGGGGCGATCATCGCGGAGGCGCGCAATGCGATGCGCGGCTCGGTCGATCCGACCGCCCATGCCGAGATGGTGGCGATTCGCGCCGCCGCCACCGCGCTCGGCCAGCCGCGGCTCGACGGCTGCATCCTGTGGGTGACTCTGGAGCCGTGCGCGATGTGCGCCGCGGCGATCGGGCTGGCGCGGCTGGCCGGCCTCAACTTCGCGGCCGCCGATCCCAAGGGAGGCGGGGTTGATCATGGCGCGCGCATCTTCGCCCAGCCAACCTGCCACCACCGCCCAGTCGTCCAGTCGGGGATAGGGGAAGGAGAGGCGGCGCAGCAATTGAAGGCTTTCTTTGCGCAGCGCCGGGTGAGAGCACCCGTCTAACTGACGCCGCTTGTTGTTGAACGGCAACTCGCGCTAGGGTCCTCCACTTCCGATGAGCCAAACCCTGCTCCCATTCCCCTGGCCAGACCTGGTCCTGATCCTCTCGCTGATCGCGCTCAATGGTGCGTTTGCGATGAGCGAGCTGGCGATCGTCTCCGCGCGCGAGGCGCGGTTGAAGGCCATGGCGAAGAGCGGCAGCGGCGGAGCCAAGGTCGCGCTTCAGCTGGCGTCCGACCCGGGACGTTTCCTGTCGACCGTCCAGATTGGAATCACACTGATCGGTATCCTGACCGGTGCCTATTCCGGCGCCAGCCTCGGGACCCCGACCGCCCAGCGCCTCGAGTTGTTGGGCGTGGAGGCGGAGACGGCAGAGACGGTCGCATTTCTGACGGTGATCGTTCTCACCACCTATGCGAGCCTGATCGTCGGCGAACTCGTCCCCAAGCAATTTGCGCTGCGCAAGCCCGAAGTGATCGCATCGCTCGTCGCTCGGCCAATGCTGTGGCTGTCGAAGGCAACCGCGCCGTTCGTATGGCTGCTCGACCGAACCAGCGCGCTCATTTTCAAGGCATTGGGGATGAAGCGCGAGGGGGAAAATGTCGTCACCGCCGAGGAATTGCACCTCGTGGTCGCCGAGGCGCATCATTCGGGCGTGATCGAGGAAAGCGAACGGGCGATCATCTCGGGCATCGTCAGGCTTGCCGATCGACCGGTGCGCGAAGTGATGACGCCGCGCACCGAGATCGACTGGATCGACCTCAATTGCGGCCGCGACGAAATCCGCGCTGCCCTGGCCGCGACCCCGCACAGCCGCTTGCCGGTCGCACGCGGATCGGTCGACGATATCGTCGGCGTGGTGTCGACCCGCGACCTGCTGATGGAATTGCTCGACGGCCATGACCTCGATCTCAACCGGATCGCAAAGACCGCGCCGGTGGTGCCGGACCTGATGGATGCGATGGATGTGCTTGCGGTGCTTCGATCGGCCGACGTTCCGCTCGCGCTGGTCCATGACGAATATGGTCACCTCGACGGCATCGTCACGCCGGGGTCGATCATCGCCGCGCTGGCGGGCGCGTTCGCCAGCGATCTGGAACATGACGATCACCCGCCATTCGTCGAGCGCGACGACGGCAGCTGGCTGGTCTCGGGGGCGGCCAGCGCCGACATGCTGACCGACCGACTTGGCCTGTCGATGCCCACCGACCGCGAATTTTCGACCGTAGCGGGATTCGCGCTGTCGGTGCTCAAGCACATCCCGGAAACCGGGGAGCGCTTCACCCACGATGGCTGGACTTTCGAGGTGGTCGATATGGACGGGCGCAAGATCGATAAGCTGATCGCCTCACGGCTGCGCCGGAAACGACGGCTCGGCACTCCCGAAAACCCCGAGTGACGCTCAAATTCCCTGAATCACCGCCAATACTGTGGCCTTGTTGCAACGTTTCCGCTTGAAAATGCCACGGGCCGTTCCAGACGCGGAACTTTGCGTTATAGGAAGCACTGGATCCGCATCAATTGGATGCAAAAGAGGGGAGTCCCGCATGCGTAATTATCTGCTTGCCGCCGTGGCAGCCGCTGCGCTGACCTCGCCGGCCATGGCCCGCGATAAGTCGACGTACGTTGGTATTTCGGGCGGCGTCATGCTCGTCGAAGATACCAATCTTGACTACAGCGATGGTTTTATTCCCGAAGTTCGGGACGCGATCACCATCGATCACAAAACTGGTTTCGACGTCGACCTGCATGCGGGTTATGACTTCGGTCTGGTCCGTGCCGAGGCAGAAGTTGCCTACAAGCGCGCTTCGATCGACGAAGTTCAGCTCGAAACCGCTTTCGTTCCTTCGACCAACCCGACCGCGCCTTATGACGCCGACGGCAAAGTCAGCGTTCTTTCCGTGATGGCCAACGTTCTGTTCGACTTCGGCGACGAAGACGGCTGGAGCGGCTTCTTGGGTGCCGGCGCCGGTTATGCCCGCGTCAAGTACAAGGCAGACATTGCAGTTCCCCAATTCCAGAGCGTGATCGGTGTTACCGACAGCGACGGCACGATCGCCTGGCAGGTTCTCGCCGGCATCAAGAAGGCCGTCTCGTCGAACATCGACCTCGGCCTGAAGTATCGTTTCTTCAATGCCTCCAAGCTCAAGTTTGGCGACAATGAAGATGGCGGCGAAGAATTCTCGGGTCGTTTCCGTTCGCACAGCCTGATGCTCACGCTCGACTATAACTTCTACTCGCCGCCGCCGCCCCCGCCGCCCCCGCCGCCGCCCCCGCCGCCTCCGCCGCCTCCCGCGACGCAGACGTGCCCGGACGGCTCGGTGATTCTGGCGACCGACGCTTGCCCGCCGCCGCCGCCGCCGCCGCCGCCGCCGCCGGAGCCGGAACGCGGTTAAGCGAACCGGACTGCCTTGGTAGTCCGATGCTAACAATTGGCCCGCCGGAGAAATCCGGCGGGCTTTTTGTATGCTGCTGGCACGGCGCATGCTCTGGTGAGTCGTCGAACGGCAGAATGAATATCCAGCCCAAATCGCATCGCAATAATGTGCATTCGCTTTGCGGCGAGGTTTTGGCCTCGACGAGGCTTAATTCCGCCAGTGGCTGAGGGTCTCGCCAAGGCTAGATTTTAACGGGCCAAGCCATTGTTCGAACGCCTGCCATCTACCCAGCCCATCCTGGTTGATTGCCTTACGGACCTGGCCGGCGCTGATTGTCCTGACAGCGCGTGTGTTCTGATGGAACTCCAGACATTCCGGCGCGAACGGCAGACCGAGATATTCGAGTAGGCGGCGCACTTCGCTCTCAAGGTCGTCGACCAAATCTTCATAGATTATGCGATGGACGACACCCGGCTGGACTCGGTCGAAATGGCGCATGAGCCGGACATAGTCGGCATAGTATCGCCCCATCGTGTCGAGCGCGTTCGAATGATCGAGCCCGCGCGCATAAAGCTGCTTCCAGTTTGAAAAACAACAGGACATGGGGTCCCGACGAACGTCGATGATGCGAGCGTTCGGCAGGATCAGGCGGATCAACCCGACATACATCCAGTTGTTCGGCATCTTGTCTGTAAAGATCGGTCGATCGGTCCGACGGTGCACCCTGGTCGCGTCGATGTAGCTATCCCCCAGTGCTGCAAGCCGGGCTGCGGGAAGGCTGGCGAGATAGGATTCGAACGGCTTGTTGCTGCGGGCGGCCGTCTCACCCAACTGGCGAACGATGTTCGGCATTTCCGTCAGTTCGGCCGTGCCCTCGATTGACGGATGACTGGCAAGGATCTGCTCCACCAGGGTCGATCCCGATCGCTGCATGCCAATGATGAAGATCGGGTCGCGAGCAGTCGATCCCTGGCGGGCGCGGGCCTTGAAAAAGGCAGGCGTGAACAGCGCGACATTCTTGTCGACCCAAGCGCTGATCATCCCCGGGTCATAGTTCGAGATGGAAATGCGTAGCTTATTGCCTGCGGCGTAATGGGCATAAGCGGCGGCAGCTTCGCGGCGGTCTTCATAGGCCTTGCCGAGCGCGAAATTGAGACGGATCTGATTCTGGATCGCCATGTTTGGCATCGCCAGACCCGCCTTCATTTCAGCGATGTCGCCATCGTCGAAGCGCACCGTCTTCAAATTGGCAAGACTCCACCATGATGTTCCTTCGCCAGGATTTGCCGTCGTAATCGACCGATAGACGGCGATCGCTTCCGCTTCCCGACCCAGGGATCGCAAGGCATGGCCGATGCGTAACCCGTAGCGGAGTATGTCCGGCGACGCGGCGGCCGATAGTCGCTCGAGGATAGCTAACTCTTCGTCGAGTTGGCCAAGAGCGCCAAGCACTTCCGCGCGCAATGACTGGATGGCTTCCGAGCCGGCAACAGCCGGATCGATGCGATCGATCTCCGACAAGGCGAGCGCCGGACGTTTCGAGCGATGCAGCAATTCGGCGAGCGCCAGCCGAGTGTTGGCTTCGTCCGGCGCTTCCGCGACGGCGCGTCGCAGCAGCGGTTCCGCGGTCTCGAAGTCATTCGCGCCGACTGCCTGTAGCCCGAGCATCGTCAGCGCCAGGACATCGCTGTCGTCCTTCGCAAGGAGTCCGCGGAGCAGGGCCTGCGCTCGGCCGTGATTGCCAGACTGGAGTGCCTGCGCAGCGGCGCGATGTGCCGGATTGCGCGTTGACGCTTCGAGCGCCCGTTTGACGGCGATTGCAGCGTCGGCGGCTTTACCCAAGCGCCGTAGCGCGGCACCAAGCAGCCTGAGCGCCTCGGCACTGTTTGGATCGGCAGCCAATGCGGCGCGCGCGTGGGCCTCTGCAGCGGCAGGATCGGAGTCGATCAGCAGGCGAGCCCGCGCCAACGTCGCATGTGTCGCGGTAATCGTCGTCACTGGCCTCTCCGTCTTCGCATTAAACCCGCCTTGTGTATTTGAACATCAAGCGGTTCAGCGGTGAACGAGCGGCTCAAATGCCTCTTGGGAACGCGGATGGAAGGCCGGATTGTTGCCACTGGTTTGAGAGATCAGGTTTTGAAACAAGAACTTTTCCAGCACGTGGTAGAGACTTTGCCCGTTACGCATGAGGACGTTCTCTACCCCGAGCTCCAACAGGTCATGACGCGCGGACGCGACTAAGGTGCGATACGCGGGAATTCCGGAATCGTCGGTTTCGAACTGGCTCCAAGCGGCGCTCCATCCTGCTATCAGCCGGTCAAGCCGAAGCCGGACCGCGGGGAGTTGGGGCGATTCGATTGCCGAAACGAGCAGATCGCTGACATGGCACTGCAATTCCCAAGAGGACATGATCTTCGGAAAATTGTGTCGTTCATAGACCAGTTCGTGCTTGCCAACGCCGGGAGGCTTGGAGACGGATCCGTTTTCTCTCGGGCTCGATGTCCGGGCGGCATTGATCAGATCCCACAACCCTTCGCCCCCGACCGTATCGAAGACCAGGTGCACGCGCTGTTCGGAACCTCGATTGTGCACGTGGTGCTTTCGGAACGTATCGAACACCCAAGCTTCGCCGGGTGCCATGTTGACGGTCTGGTCGCCGCAGGTGAAATCGACATCGGGATTGGTGATCACTGGTACATGAAGGCGGATATGCGTGCGCCAGTAATAATTGTTATCGACGTGTTCCGGGACAACGGCGCCTGCCCCGAGGCCCATCAGCCGGCTACGCCCCCATACTGCGCCAATCGTCCCCATCAATTCCATGATCTGGGGACAGCGAAGCAGATGTTCCGTAGGCGCCATCGGGCCGACGAATTCGTTCGTCAGCCGCCCATCGGGCGTGACCAGCGGTACGGCTTCGTTTCCCGGGAAACGTTGCGGATGCGGTATCCAGGCCGACGGCGGCAAGGCCTGGACTTCCCTCGCGAGCTTATCCGCGCAGAACTTGATCGGGAGCTTGATCAACGGCCTGTCAAAATGCACCTAACTGAACTCCCTTAGGGATACGCGAGAAGCTGGCGCGCACCTGATAATCAATACTTGCTTACGCCAGTCAAAACAATCAGGTTGGACGTGTGCTTACCGCACAAATCGGGCCGCCAAGGCAATCAAGGCGATGGTCGGCATCGGCCGGCTACCGACCGGGAACTCCATGATAATTTCACACCTTCACAAGTTCATTTTTGTCGCGGTCCCAAAGACTGGCACGCATTCCGTGCGGCAAGCCCTGCGCGAACAAATGGGCGAAGAGGATATCGAGCAGGTTGGCCTGTTCGTTGCCAAGGCATTCCCCGAGCCGGAACTTGCCAAATTGCGCCATGGCCACATCACGCTGAAACAGGTGCAGCCGTTTCTCCCGGCGAGTGATTTTCAAACATATTTCAAGTTCGGCTTCGTTCGAAATCCGTTCGACCGGTTTGTGTCTTACTGCGCGTTCATGACCCGCGATCAGGATATTTTCGAACGCGATCCGAAGGCAGTGATGCGGCACCTGCTATTTGAAGCACCGCCGCAGAATCACATCCTGTTTCAGCCTCAGCACCATTTTCTGGTAGGTTCAGATGACACCCTCAGCACCGATTATGTCGGGCGGGTCGAGGAAATGCAGGAGGGGTATGACGAGATTTGCAAACGCATTGGGATCTCGCCGCGACCGCTCGACAAGGTCAATGGCTCGCGACGTGGCGATTTCCGCGAATATTACGACCAGCAATTGATCGACGGAGTGGCAAAGCGTTACGCCCGCGACCTGGAACTTTTCGGATATGATTTTTAACAGAGAGCGCTGATGTATTCCAATCCTCGAAAGACGAGTGCGGTCCGCAACCTCGGCACGATGGACATCACTGACCTGCGCGAAGCGGTCCTGGCGCTGCCGGAAGAGGTCTGGGATGCAGAAAATGCCGTCAAACCGAATCGCTTCGACGCATTAGATAATACGCGCCACATCATCTTCAGGTTCGTGTCGAAACTTGCCGACTGGCGAGAATCGTTCGACCGGCCACTGTGGGAGGAATGGCGGTATCTGGTTGAGCCAGTGCTCGCCGCTGCGACCACCGAATATGATTATGAGGCCGGGTCCTTCCCCCGCATCATGCTTGCCCGAATGGCACCCGGCGGAGTGATCCATCCGCATCGCGACACCAACCGCGCCGCAAGATGGCCACATAAGATTCACGTGCCGCTGGTGACCAACGATCAGGTGACTTTCACCATCGACGGCATCGGCTATCATTTTGCCGAAGGTGAAGCGGTCGAAGTCAACAATATGGCGACGCACGCAGTCACGAACGATGGTGCCGCTGACCGCATCCATCTGATATTCGAATATTTCGATCGAGATCAGGCAGTAGTGATTGATTGAACCGTTGCTGACCAGCGCGCGGCGTTAGCAGTCCAATCCACTTACGACCGGCGTGGGACTCATTTAGTTGCATTATGCAACTGAAAGGAACTTCGCGGTTCGCGGCGCATTGATCGGCCAAACGATTAATACTTTGAAGGTGAAAAACATGCGAAAGCTAGCCCTCGCGCTGGCGGTCTCGGGATCGCTTGCCTTGTCGATGACCGCTGCCCCGGCGGTCGCCATGATCGAAACCCCCGAAGCCAAAGCGGCAGCCGCCGATGCCGCTGCCGATGCCCATGCCGATATGGTGGCGACATTTGGGGTCGATAGTCTCCGGCCCGGCCAATATCTCTGGGACGAGGAGGCGGGCGACGGCGCGCCACGGGTCATCGTGAGCCTGTCGAACCAGATGGCCTACCTTTATCGCGGCGATCGCCTTGCGGCTGTCACCAGCATTTCCAGCGGGAAGGAAACCAAGCCCACCCCGACCGGCTATTTTCCGATCATGGAAAAGAAGGTGATGCATCACAGCCGAAAGTACGACAACGCGCCAATGCCCCACATGCAGCGCCTCGATACGTATGGAATTGCGCTCCATGCCGGGATGAATCCGGGTCGCCCTGCGTCGCATGGTTGCATTCGCTTGCCGGCAAAGTTCGCGGCGAAGCTGTTCGCGGTGACGAAGGTCGGCACACCGGTGATGATCGGAGCATAAGCGATTCCGGGTCAGAGTTTTCCGAACCGTTGCTCGAAACCGTCAACATCGCCGCGGGCGAGATAGTCGGCCTGTTCGATCACCAAGTCACGCGTAAGGCGCCCGCGAAATGCGCCCAGCGATTCGTCCAAATCGGCAACCTGCGATGGTGATAATTTGGCGATTTGATCGAACCGCGTGAGGCCGTGGCTGTTCAGCACGGCCGCGAGCTTTGGGCCAATGCCCTTGAGTTTGACAAGATCGTCGGGCGGGCCCGCTTCGTGGAGAAAGGACTCGGGTCCACGAACGCGCGTGGGCTCGGCATCGGTTCGAATAACGTCGGCATCGACTGATTGGCGCTTCGTACCGAACGACGACTTGGGCTGGGCCGTCATATGAGGGCGGACGGGCGCGCTGTCGGTCAGTGTAACGCGCTGGCGCCCACGAAACAGCAGAAAGATCAGCAGCAAGCCAACCAGCACGCCGACCAGGGCCAGAGGCCAATAGGCAATCAGATAGTCCATGCTCCAGTCCCCGTCAGCGGCGTGGCGCGCGGAACGCCAGCACCCCGCTGACGATCCCGATCAACAACGCAACCACCAGTACCGGCCAATAGTAACTGAAAATTGTCATCATGCGTAGATGGCGTCCCGGGCGCGGCGGCGAAGCGCGGCGATGTAGGCGAAAATGGCCCCAATCGCAAAGCTGGACAAGGCCATCAGCATGACTTCGGCGAGCAGGGGGAGGGCGCGTGGCGAGGGCCGCCCGGCCCAAGCGGTGTCGGCAATACCGGGCACCTCCCGTCCGATCCGCACAATCTCGCTGCGCTGAAAGTCATCGGCCGGGCCGGAAAAACGCAACGTGCGTGTCAGCGGCCCTCGCTGCATTTGCACGGCGATGCCCGGCATCTCGTAATAATCCAGCGTCGCCCGCATGATGCGCTCGGTCTCGGTGGTGAAGCGCGCGCCGGCTCCACCTGGCCCGTGCCACACGAAGCTTGCGGCGAGCGTGGCGAGAAAGCCGATGGCAAGGGCAGGGTTGCGCTTCATGTTGACCTTTCCAGTTCGCGCCAGCCGATATCGCGGCGGTGAAACCCGTCGGCGAAGTCGATCACGTCGATCGCTTGATAGGCGCGGTCGCGCGCGGTGCGAAGGTCTTTCCCCCTTGCGGTGACGGCAAGGACCCGGCCGCCATTCCCGACCAAACGGTCGCTATCGAGCGAGGTGCCGGCGTGGAAGACCGTCACGCCGCTTAACATTTCGGCATCGGCGATCCCGGCGATGGCACCGCCCTTGCGCGGGGTGCCGGGATATCCGTCAGCGGCGAGGATCACGGTCATGGCGGTATCGGGCGAGAGGGTCGGCGCGGCAAAATCGGTGCCAGTTGCGACCGCATTAAGAAGTGCGGCGAAGTCGCCTTCGATCCGGGCCATGATCGCCTCGCATTCTGGATCCCCAAAGCGGACATTATATTCGATCAGGCTTGGGCCGTCTGGAGTCAGCATGAGTCCGGCAAACAGGACGCCGCTGAACGGGGTGCCGGCCTCGACCATCGCGCGGGCGGTCGGCTCGACGATCTCGCGCATCGCCCGGGCTTCAAGTTCCGGGGTTAGAACCGGCGCTGGAGAATAGGCCCCCATGCCGCCGGTGTTGGGTCCGGTATCGCCCTCGCCGACGCGCTTGTGATCCTGCGCCGAGGCGAGGACGACGCAGCGCGGGCCATCGACCAACGCAAACAAGCTGGCCTCTTCGCCCTCCAGGAAGGTCTCTATGACCATCGGGCCGTCGCCAGCGGCGCGGATCGCGGTCTCGGCGTCGGCGCGGGTCAGTGCGATGGTGACGCCCTTGCCTGCAGCGAGGCCGTCGGCCTTGATGACGACCGGAATTGAGAAATTGTCGAGCGCGGCGATCGCGGCTTCCTCGGTCTCGACCCGGGCATAGGCGGCGGTGGGAATGTTCGCGCGGGCGCACAGATCCTTGGTGAAGCCCTTGCTGC
>JAZKHF010000079.1:0-14478 GCA_040385545.1 Pseudomonadota bacterium | reverse complement strand
CTTCCGCTGACCTACGGCCTATTGCTCAACCTCGCCTCGCTCCCCGGCGTCGACAATAAGGAAACCGCCTGGAAATTCGTCCAGCGCTACGCCCCCGGCACATCACCTGAGACCGATCCCGAGCTCAACAATCTCATCGGCCTCGCGGTCAACTACGCCCGCGATTTCGTCGCCCCAAAGCTGCAACGCCGAGTGCCAGTCGGACACGAAATCGACGCCTTGCGCGAACTCGACGCCGCCTTGGAAAAGCTCGACCCCGCCACCCCCGGCGACGAGATCCAGAACATCGTCTTCGAAATCGGCAAGCACCACCCGTTCGAATCACTCCGCCACTGGTTTCAGGCGCTGTACGAAACGCTGCTCGGAAGCCCGCAGGGCCCTAGAATGGGCAGTTTCATTGCCCTCTATGGCGTCGACAACAGCCGCAGGCTGATCGCCGAGGCGCTGGCGAGCGGTTAAGGCCTCAAGACAGGCCGTGGATCCGCCCGTCGATGTCGAGCCGCATGCCTTCCGCGGCGGGCACGCGCGGCAGGCCGGGCATGGTCATCAGGTCGCCGCAGATCGCCACCACGAACCCCGCCCCCGCCGCGAGCCGCACCTCGCGCACTTGGACGACGTGGCCGGTCGGCGCACCGATCAGCGCCGGATCGGTCGAAAAGCTGTACTGGGTTTTCGCCATGCACACCGGCAAGTGGCCGTGCCCTGCCGCTTCCCAGCGCTTCAGCTGCGCCATCACGCTGGGCACCGCGACCGCTTCCTTGGCGCGATAGATGCGTGTCGCGACCGCGTTGATCTTGTCGAACAGGGGTAGGTCATCGTCGTATAGCGGCGAAAATTGCCCGCTGCCGCTTTCCGCAATCGCCGCCACTTCGCGGGCGAGTTCCTCCGCTCCGCGCCCGCCCTCGGCCCAGTGACGGCACAATATCGCGCGCGTCCCGTGCAGCGCCGCCACTTCTTCGATCGCCCCAAGCTCGGCCGCGCTGTCGCCGTCGAAATGGTTAATCGCAACAATCGCGGGCACGCCGAACTGCCGGACATTCTCCAAGTGCCGGACCAGATTTGCGCAGCCGGCACGCACCGCCTCGACATCCTCACGGCCCAGATCGCCCTTCGCCACGCCGCCATTCATCTTGAGCGCGCGCACCGTCGCCACGATCACCGCGGCATCGGGATGGAACCCCGCCTGCCGGCACTTGATGTCGAAGAATTTCTCCGCCCCAAGGTCCGCGCCGAACCCCGCCTCGGTGACCACGAACTCGCCCAGCGACAGCGCGGTCCGAGTCGCGATCACCGAATTGCACCCGTGCGCGATATTGGCGAACGGGCCGCCGTGGATGATCGCCGGATTGCCCTCCAGCGTCTGCACCAGATTGGGCTTGATCGCCTGCGCCAGCAGCACCGCCATCGCGCCATCGGCCTTCAGGTCGCGCGCCGTCACCGGGCGGCGGTCGCGGGTCTCGGCGACCACGATCCGGCCGAGCCGTTCCTCCAGATCCTCAAGGTCGCGCGCCAGGCACAGGATCGCCATCACTTCGCTCGCCACGGTGATGTCGAACCCGCTTTCTCGCGGAAAGCCGTTGGCCGGGCCGCCGATCGACTGAACGATGTCGCGCATCGCCCGATCGTTCATGTCGAGCACCCGCCGCCACGTGATTCGCCGCACGTCGATGTCCAGCGCATTGCCCCAATGCACATGATTGTCGATCATCGCCGCGAGCAGATTGTGGGCCGATCCGATAGCGTGGAAATCGCCGGTGAAGTGAAGGTTGATATCCTCCATCGGCACGACCTGCGCATAGCCGCCGCCGGTCGCCCCGCCCTTGGTGCCGAAGCAAGGCCCGAGCGACGGTTCGCGAAGCGCCAGCACCGTCCGCCGCCCGATCCGGTTGAGGGCATCGGCCAGCCCGACGGAGGTCGTCGTCTTGCCTTCCCCCGCCGCGGTCGGATTGATCGCGGTGACCAGGATCAGCCGCCCGCGCGGGCCATCCCCCGTTGCCGCGCGATCGATCTTGGCCTTAAACCGCCCATATGGCTCGATTGCGTCGTCGGGCAGCCCCAGCTTCGCGGCGACCTGGGCAATCGGCAAAAGCGTGGCGGCACGGGAAATCTCGATATCAGGCTGCATCATTCACCCCGCCTGCTTCGCCGTCACCCAATCGTCGATCTTCGCCTCCAGCACGCTCAGCGGTAGCGCGCCGCTCATCAGCACCTGCGTGTGGAACTCGCGGATATCGAACTTCGGCCCGAGCGCTTTCTCCGCCCGTGCGCGAAGCTCGGTGATCTTCATCTGGCCGATCTTGTAGGACAATGCCTGCCCCGGGCTGGCGATGTAGCGCTCGGTCTCGGCAGTCGCATTGCTCAGGCCCCGCGAGCTATTGTCCAGAATGTATTGGATCGTTTTCTCGCGGGTCCATCCTTTCGAGTGGATGCCGGTATCGACCACCAGCCGGATCGCGCGGAACAGCTGCGAATCGAGAAAGCCGAAATATTGGTAGGGATCGGTGTACACGCCCAATTCCTTGCCCAACGTCTCGGCATACAGTCCCCAGCCCTCGACATAGGCGGTGTTGCCGCCGAACCGCTGAAAATCGGGCAGCGACGCATTCTCTTGCGCCAGGCTGATCTGGAAATGATGTCCCGGCGCGCCTTCGTGCAAATACAACGTCTCCATTGCTGGCGTCGATCGCGACGGCAGGTCATAGGCGTTGAAATTGAACACGCCGGGCCGCGTCCCGTCGGGCGATCCGCGACTGTAGGATCCCCGCGCGGCTCCCTTCTCAGTCAGTGCCGATGTCGGGCGGATCAGCAGCGGCGTCTTGGGCAATGTCGCGAACAGCTTAGGCAGCGTCGCGTCGAGCCGCTTGCCGGTCGCGACATATTGCGCCTGCAGCCATTCGCGCGATTCGGGCCGGAACTTGGGGTCGGTGCGGATATGCTCGAAGAATTCGCGCAAGCTGCCGGTGAAGCCCACCTGCTGCTTCACTGCCTCCATCTCCGCCTGCAGCCTTGTCACTTCGGACAGGCCAATCTTGTGGATCTGATCGGGGGTCAGGTCGGTGGTCGTGCGGCTGCTGGCCAGATAAGCGTATAATTTGTCGCCGCCCGGCATCGCCGATAGCCCGACCGTGTCGCGCGCTTTCGGCAGATATTCGTCGGCGATGAAGCTGCGCAGGCGCACAAGCGCGGGACGGATCTTGCCCGCATCCGCCGCGACATAGGCCGCTTTCAGCCGTGCCTGCTCGGCCGCCGGAATGCCGGCCGGAAACTTCTGCACCGGCCGGACGAAGCTGCTCTTTTCGCCCTGCTCGGCCAGCATCGCGTCGAGCTGTTCGACGACATTGACCATCACAAGCTTGGGCTGGGTCACCCCGCTTGCCATGCCCTGGCGCATCCGCCCGATTGCGCGATCGACATAGGTGACGAAGCCGTCGATCCGGGTCAGGCCGTTATCGTAATCCTGGACGGTCTTGAACGGTGCCGCGCCGTCGCCGCTGCTAAGCTGCGCAAAGCCGGTGTGGACGCTTCCGAAATGGTCGATCGGGCGGGTCGCGGTCAGCGCCAACAAGTCGGGTTGCAGCCCGCGCAGCTCGTTCGTCCGCTGCCACTCGAACACGTCGTAGGAAATGCGTTCCGACGGGGTCAGTTTTGCGCGTTCAATCCGTTTCACCGCCGCCAGTTCGGCCGCCGCAGCGTCGCGCTCGGCGGCATAATAAGCGTCGCTTATGCCGTCGCCGAATTGCCCGGCATAGCGCATGTCGCCGCGGAACATCGCGCCCAGTGGATTGCGCTTGAGCTCGCCCTCGTTGCTCGCCGCAAACAGCGCCGCGAGCTGCTGCGACGGGGACTGGGCGGTAGCTTGCAAGCGGGCTTGCTCCGCCACGGACGGCGTGACCATTGACCCGGTCGCGAGCAGCGCCGCGACGATTCGGACGGCAGCAATTGAGTTCATTTTACGCTCCAGTTTACTTGGCATTGCGATCATCATTCTTTCCCGCTGGCATGAACAGCGCGGCGTGCGCAATTGCGCCACCGCTCTTGCCGTGCGGCCAGTTCAGGCCGGCCATATCGATGTAGCCGGGCGCAGCCGCCGTCCCGATCGACCGGTCAAGCGACAGCGCGCCGCTCACCGGGTCGTGGAGCAGCACGAACAAGCCGCGTTCCTTTTCGGTTTCCGCGCCGATCACGATGCGATTGGAGCCGGGGTCCCTGGCGGCCCAGTGCGCGGCGAATTTGTCCGGCATCGCCAGTCGTGCGATCTCGCGCGGCGACGACGGATCGCTGACATCCAGCGTCACCACCATTTCCGACCAGGCCACCGGCATGATCCAGTGACTGCCGATCACCACCGGAACGCTGCACCCGACCCTGGTGTTGAGCGACGCCGGGTCGCTTCCCTGGATGTCATAGACATGGGCGACCTTGGGATCTTCGGTGGCGATGCCGGTAATGCGGTAGAACCCGCACATGTAGCTGTTCATCAAGATTGAGCCGTCGGCCATCAGCCGCGGACCGAACGGCATTTCGTTGGCCCAATCGAGTGCTGAGCCGTCAACCTTTTTGCCGGCCGGTACGGCGATCGTCTTGAGCAATTTGAAATCCGAATAGCGCCAGATCTGAATGACGTTGGCGCTATGCTTTTCCATCATGCGAGCACTGGTTGTGACGATTCGATCCTGCTCGATCAGCGGCACCATCGCATAGATCCGAACCGGTTTGGCGAGTCCGTCGACCGCCGCGCTGGCCGATCGAAGCAACCGGCCGTCGGCGGTATATTCGGCAATTCCGCCATGGCCGCCAGGATCAACGGTTTCGTCGGGCGCAGGACTTTTCCCCGGACTGCGCAGAAAACCGACCAGCACATTACCAGTCGGCAGCCGGGCATAATCATGGGGGAAACGTAAGCCATTTGGTAACGGAAGCGATTTGGCGACCTTGAGCGCCGGAGCCTGGCTGACGTCGAGCAGCATTGTCGCTTCGGCATGGTGCGCGTTGGCGAACACCAGATGCCCCCTTTCAGGCAGAACATATTCCATATGATGCGGCATCGACTTCTTGTGGCCGAATGGCCTGGTCGAGACCACCTTGCCGACGGTCGGGCTATTGGCGGCCACATCGATTACCGCGAAGAAATCCTCCCCCTGACCATCGGCGTCGGCGGCGAGGACCAACAGATATGGCGAGGGCGATGACGGGGACCCTTGCGCATATCCGATCGCGGGAGGCGCCAGCACCGAAAGGGCGATCGCCACCCCGCCATATAGCATGGTCCGAATCATCATCTTCTCCGATTCTGCTTCCAAAACAGGATTCACCTGCGTGGCTACCTTGCTCCTTCCCCTTGGGGAAGGTGGCATGCACGGCATGACGGATGGGCTAGCGCGGCGAGACCCCCTCCGTCAGCCTGCGGCTGCCACCTCCCCCAAGGGGAAGGGGCAGGAGAGGGGCAAGGTGCTCAATTCCGCTCAAGCCGCCTTCGTCGCCGCAATCCATGCGTCGATTTTCTTCTCCAAGATCGGCAGCGGCAATGAACCGGTCATCAGCACCTGCGCGTGGAATTCGCGAATGTCGAACTTATCGCCCAATTCGCCTTCCGCTTTCTTGCGCAGCCGCTGGATGGTCAGCGCGCCGATCTTGTAGGCCAGCGCCTGGCTGGGAATGGCGATGTAGCGTTCGACCTCGTTGGTCGCATCGGTTTTGCCCATGCTGCTATTGTCGAGCATATATTTGATCGCCCGTTCACGGGTCCAACCTTTGGAATGCAACCCCGTGTCGACCACCAGCCGCATCGCGCGAAGCATTTCGTCGTCCAGCGTGCCCTGACGCTGATAAGGGTCGGTATACAGGCCCATGTCGTAGCCCAGCGTCTCGGCGTATAGCGCCCAGCCCTCGACATAGGCAGTATTTCCGCCGAACCGCATGAACGGCGGCAAGGCATCATTCTCCTGCGCCAGGCTGATCTGGAAATGGTGACCCGGTGCGCCTTCATGGAGATAGAGCGTCGTCATCCCCGGAGTCGTCCGCGACGGCAGGTCATAGGCATTGAAATAGAAGATGCCCGGCCGCGATGCATCGGGGGTTCCGGATTCGTAGCTGCCACCCGCCTGGAACCGCTCGATCACCGGCTCGTACGGCCGAATCTCTAGCTTGGTCTTGGGGATGGTCGAGAAATATTGCGGAAGCTTTGCATCGACCGTTTTGCCGATGGCATAATAGGCTTGGGTCAATTCGTCGCGCGTCTTCATCTTGAACTTCGGATCGGTCCGAATGTGCTCGAAGAATTGTTGCAACGTGCCGCGATAGCCTACTTCTGTCTGGACCTTCCGCATCTCCGCCAGGATTCGCGCTACTTCGCTCAGGCCAAGGTCATGGATCTGGTCGGCGGTCATCGACACGGTGGTCGTGTCGCGGATCAGCTTTTCATAGAGGAGCGGGCCGCCCTTCATCGAAGACAGGCCGACCTGGTCGCGGGCAAGCGGCAGATATTCATTTTTCAGGAAGTCGCGCAGCCGGGTCATTGCCGGATAGATGCGATCGTTGACCATCGCGATCGTCTCGGCGCGAAGGCGGGCCTGATCGGCCATGGGGATCGTCGCCGGGAAGGTCTTCACCGGTGCGGCGAACTGCGAGTCCTCGGGCTTCTGCTTCAACTGCTCGTCGAGCTGGGAAATGACGTTGCGGATCGTCAGCTTGGTGTCGAACACGCCGCTCGCCATGCCTTCGCGAAAGCGGCCGATCGACCGGTCGAGCAGGGTGACGTAACCGACATGGCGCTTCAGATTATTGTCATAGTCGGCGACGGTCTTGAACGGTGCCGCGCCTTTGCCGCTGGCGAAGGTCGGATAGAAAGTGTGGAAGCCGCTGAAATGGTTGATTGGCCGAACGGTGCTCAGCGCCAGATAGCGGGGCTCGTAACCTTCCAGCCCATTGGTCTGCTGATATTCGAAAACGTCGAAGGCCAATTGGTCGGTGGCATTGAGCTGGCTCCGATCAATCGCCCGGAGCGCTGCAAGCTCGGATTCGAGCGCGGCCTTTTCCACGGCAAGATATTCGTCAGTGATATAGTCGCCGAACTGGTCGGCGTAGCGCATGTCTCCGCGGAACAAGGCGAATAACGGATTGCGCTTCAACTGTGCCTCGTCGCTGTCCTTGAACAGCTTGAACAAGGTGTCATGCGCGCCCGCCACCAGGGCGGGCGGAGCAGCTTCAACGATTGGCGAGGCCACCGGGGCCGGCGCGGTAGTGGCGCACGCACCGAGGAAAGCGGCTGAAAGAAGCAGGACGACGGAGGCGCGAGCGGTCATGCGAGAAATCCCCTGTTAACGGCTGTATCACAGCCCTAATACAGACGGAGGGCGCCGCGACAAGTGCCGCGACGCCCCCTTCGACCAAAGGTCGGCCAGTTTCTACCAGAAGAAGCCGTAGATCACATCGACCACTTCGCCACTGTAGGTATCGATCAGGACCGCATCGTTATGATAGCGGACCCAGCGATATGGGCCGTAGGCCGGCGGCAGGCGATACTGCCACGGATCGTTGATCCAGTAATTCGACTGGTAATAATTGGGATAGAGGTACGATCCGATCCCGAACCGGCGATAACTGTAACCAAATGGATCGAAGTAGAATCCGATCCTGAAGGTCGATCGGTTACTATTGCGGTGATTCCGCCAGTCGTACCGGCGGTCGTTCCGCCAGTTGCTGGTCCACCGATGACGGTTGTCACCATCGTATCGGCGTCCGTCCCGGCTGTATCGCCCATCGCGGTCGTCCCGTCGGTCTCGACGAACGTCTGTGCGAACCGGGCCGACCTGCCCGACCTGAGGCCGGATCACGGGCGCGGGACGGACCCGGCGATCGCGCTCCACCCCGCCATCAACCTGCTGACCCGACGCGGCCCGGCGCTGGCGCCACTGCTCGGCCAGCTGCTCGCGGTTTGCACTTTCGGCATTGCGCTGCGACCGGATCAATCGTTCACCCGGCGAGCCTTCGGCCTGCCGCTGTTGACGCTCCTGCATCTGCTGCTGATAACGCTGCATCCGCTCGCTACGCTGATCGCCGGATTGAACCTGTCGTTCGACCTGCACCTGCGGCGCGACCGCTCGTTCCGATCGTGCGGCACGCTCGACACGCTCTTGACGTTGCGGACGTTCCGCACGCTGGGGACGCTCGGCGCGCTGCGGACGTTCAGCCCGGCTTTCGGCGCGCGCTTCACGGGCCGATTGACGATCCTGGTCGCTGCGCTGGGCGAATGCCGGCATCGCGCTGCTGGTGGCCAATAGTAGGAAAAGAATGGACTTACGCATTTCGGGCTCCACTTGAACCATATGTTCACTGCGACGGAAAGTGCGCCTCGTCAGATGAGCCGTTGCTGAACCGCTTCGGCTCCTCGGGTTCAGCTTTCGACAGTGCATTTTCGCGGGCGATTGCGCCCAGACTGTCGCCTCCGGTCATCGCCATGGAGGCACGGAGGATCGCCTTTCTGGCGCGCGGCCCGATCCCGCACCGACAGACGTTGGTGAGCGCCATGATCTCCGCCTCGCTGGGCCGCGGATTGGCCTTTAGCAGGGCGGCGATCCCAAGGATTACCCCCGGCTCGCAATAGCCGCACTGGCTGACCTGCTCGGCCGTCCAGGCCTGCTGGATCGGATGCCCACGATCTGGCGCAAGCCCTTCGATCGTGATGATTTCTGCTCCTTCCAGGGAGGCGATCGACAAGGTGCAGCTTGGCACGGCACGCTCGTCGACGATCACTGTGCAGGCACCGCAATCGCCGCTGTCGCAGCCATATTTGGCTCCGGTCAGATTGGCGGCGTCGCGCAGCGCCCACAGCAGGGGCGTCGCGGGGTCGAGCGTGAAGCGCACCGCTTCGCCATTGATCGTCATGCTGGTCATTGGCGGCAACGCTACAATCGGGCGCGGCGCTTGCAAAGCGGCGAGACGCGCAAGACAGTGAGGGGATGGGGGCAATCGCCACGAATCGCGGACGGATCGACGTCACGGAAGTGGGTGGCGGACCACGAACACCGATCCTGTTTCTGCACGGCGTGGGGTCGGACAAAACGTTGTGGGAACCCCAGCTCGATCATTTCAGCCGCACGCGGCGGGCCGTTGCGATATCCTATCCCGGCTATGGCGACAGCGAGTTTGTGGCCGATGCGACCCGCGACGATTATGCCGCCGCAGTGGTCGCGGCGATGGACGCCCTTGGCATCGAACGTGCCCACATCTGCGGCCTGTCGCTCGGCGGCGTCGTCGCCATCGCGCTCCACGCCGCCGCGCCGCCGCGCTGCGCGTCGCTGATCCTCGCCGACAGCTTCGCGGTGCATCCCGACGGCCAGGCGATCTTCGGCCGGTCGGAAGCCGCGAGCCGGACCATCGGCATGCGTGCGTTGGCCGAGCAGCGCGCCGGTGCGCTGCTCGGCAAGGCCGCGAGCCCCGAAATCCACCGAGACGTGATCGAGACCATGAGTGCCATCGACCCCGCCGCCTACGTGCTTGGTGCGCGCGCGGTCTGGCTGGCCGACCAGCGCGCCCGGGCGGCGGCAATCGACGTGCCGACATTGGTGCTCGTTGGCGACGAAGACGCGATCACGCCGCCTGCCTTGTCGCAGGAATTGACCGGGCTGATCCCCGGTGCGACGATGCAAATGATTGCAAAGGCAGGACATCTCGCCAACATCGAACAACCGGCCGCCTTCAATGCCGCCATTGAAGATTTTCTTATTAGTATCAAGGACTTGGAATGAAGATCGCCTGCATCGGCGGCGGCCCCGCGGGGCTTTATTTTGCCATATCCATGAAGCTCCTCGATCCCGCGCATCAGGTCGATCTGTTCGAGCGCAATCCTCGCGGCGTCACCTTCGGCTGGGGCGTCGTCTTTTCCGACCAGACCGTGGCCAATCTGATGGCCAACGATCCCGTATCGGGAGCATTAATCACCGCCAACTTCGCGCATTGGGATGACATCGCCGTGCATATCGGCGGCGAATGCCTGACTTCGTCGGGCCACGGATTCATCGGCATCGGCCGCAAGGCATTGCTCGACCTTCTGTCCGCTCGAGCGGACGAGTTGGGGGTGCGGCTGCATTACGAAGCCGAATGCGACCCTGACCCCGCGGCGTGGGGCGACTATGACCTGCTGATCGCCGCCGACGGCATCAACAGCCGGATCCGTGATGCACGGCCTGCCGCGTTCGGGGTCGAGGTTGAGGAGCGAGCCAACAAGTTCATCTGGCTCGGCACGCCGAAGACATTCGACGCCTTTACATTCGCGTTCGAGCAGACCGAAGCGGGTTGGGTCTGGGCGCACGCCTATCGCTTCGCGCCCGATTGCTCGACCTTCATCGTCGAATGCTCGCCCGCGACCTGGGCTGGCCTCGGGTTCGACACGATGGACCAGGCCGCGGTGATCGAGCGGTGCGAATCGATTTTCGCCAAGAATCTCGATGGCGAGCCGTTGCTGAGCAACGCCGCCCACCTGCCCGGCGCGGCCGCATGGCTCAATTTCCGCCGCATCAAGTGCGATCGGTGGAGTGACGGCAAGACGATCCTGATCGGCGACGCGGCGCATAGCGCGCATTTCTCGATAGGGTCGGGGACCAAGCTGGCGCTGGAGGATGCGATCAAACTCGCGGAAGTGCTCAATCGCCCCGGCTTGCCGCTGGACCAGGCGCTGGAAGAATATCAAGCCGAGCGCAGTCTCGAGGTTCTGAAGCTGCAAAACAGCGCGCGCAACTCGACCGAATGGTTCGAGACGCTCGACCGATATCTCGATTTCGAGCCATGGCAATTCGCTTATTCGCTGCTGACCCGAAGCCAGCGAATCAGCCACGAGAATCTTCGGCTACGTGATCACGAATGGCTCGACCGGGTCGAGCGCAATTTCTGGCAGCAGGCGACAGGTGAACTCAAGTCAGCTCCACCGATGTTCGCGCCATTCAAATTGCGAGACATGGCACTGGAAAACCGAATCGTCGTCTCCCCCATGGCAACCTATTCCGCCACCGACGGGACGCCGAACGATTTCCACCTAGTCCATTATGGTGCCCGGGCGATGGGCGGCGCGGGGCTGGTGTTCACCGAAATGACCTGCGTGTCGCCGACAGCACGGATCACGCCGGGCTGCACCGGCCTGTGGTCCGACGAGCAGGCCGCGGCGTGGCGGCGGATCACCGATTTTGTCCATGCCAATGGCAAGGCGAAAATGTGCCTCCAACTTGGCCATTCGGGCGCGAAAGGCTCGACCCAGCTTGGCTGGGAAACGATGGATGCGCCGCTCGCTGAAGGCAATTGGCCTTTGGTCGCAGCAAGCGACGTCGCATGGAGCGAAGGCAATGCGAAGCCGACCGCACTGACCCGCGCCGAGATGGACATCATCCGCGATCAGTTCGTCGCCGCGACCCGGCGCGCGATCGATGCCGGGTTCGACATGGTCGAATTGCACGGAGCCCACGGCTATCTGCTATCCAGCTTCATCACCCCACTTCAGAACAAGCGCGACGACGACTATGGCGGCAGCCTGGCCAACCGCCTGCGCTATCCGCTCGAAGTGTTCGCCGCGATGCGTGACGTCTGGCCCACCGACCGCCCGATGTCGGTGCGCATCTCGGCCACCGACTGGGCGTGCGGGGACGGCGTGACCCCCGACGAAGCGGTCGAGATCGCCCGCGCCTTTGCCGAAGCGGGCACCGACCTGATCGACGTCAGCGCGGGGCAGACCTGGGCCGAGGCCAAACCCGTCTACGGCCGCATGTTCCAGACGCCCTTTGCCGACAAGATTCGCAACGAGGCCAAGCTGGCGACGATGGCGGTCGGCAACATCACCGACGCCGACCAGGCCAATGCGATACTGGCGTCGGGCCGGGCCGATTTGGTGGCGCTGGCCCGGCCGCATCTGATCGATCCGAGCTGGACATTGCGCGCCGCAGCGGCCGCCGATTATCGCGACATTCATGTGCCGCCGCCCTATCTGGCAGGCATTGCGCAATTGGCGCGCACGCTGCAGCGCGAGGCCGAGATGCAGGCCGCCGCGCTCAAGGCCTAGCAACCCCGGACCGGACGTGCGCGTTTCGCCACTCGTCATGAGCAGCAATTTCACCTTGTCGGACTCGCGCGATCGCGCCCGATCGGTGGCAGCCACCGCCGCCATCCATTTCGCGCTGGGTGTGGCCCTGCTCACCGGACTGGCGATGAAGGCGGATCGCCGCGCCGATGACGGGTTGAAGACGTTCGATGTCGAATCGCCGCCTCCGATACCGCCACGGGTCGAGCTCGCGCCCAGTCCCGAGCGTCGCGCCGAGCCCGCGCCACCCGGGCGAATGGCCGAGCCCAGCCCTCTGGTCGCACCGCCCGCGAAGCTCCCTACCGTTCAGCCGATCGCGGCCGCGCCACTCGCGGGACGCGACTTCTCTGCGACGTCGGGTTCGGCGTTAAGCGGCGCTGGAACGGGCAGCGGCGGAACCGGAGTGGGCGTCGATGGAAGCGCACGCTCGATTGGCACCGAAGCGCGATTGCTATCGGGCAATCGCGGCCGGGTGCCGCGCGAATTGCTGCGCGCGTTCGACCAGAATGAGGGCCTTGCGCATTTGCTGCTAACGATAGGGGAAAGCGGCGGCGTGACCGGCTGTTTGGTGATCCAGGGTACGGGCAGCAGTGCGGTGGATCAGGCCTTGTGCCAGATCATGCTGCGGCAAAGCCGCTGGTCGCCCGCTCTCGATCGCGAGGGCAGACCGATCAGCGTGCAACTTCGCTACACATCAATATGGCGCAAGTGAGCGTCAGCGACTGGCAACGCGGTTCTGCCGGTCGAGCATCGCCAGCGCGGCGGGGTCGCGATTGTAAACGTCGGGCAAATAAGTGATCGATCCGCCGCTGGGCACAGCGGTCAGATAGGTCAGATATACGGGCACGGGGCGCGGCAGATCCACGCGCTGTTCGGGGCTAGCGGAACGGGTGGTCGGTTCCTGACCGCCATATAGCCAGCGCGCGAGGCGCGGCGCGTCCTCGAGCCGGACGCAGCCGCCACTGAACATCCGGCTTTCCTCGCCTAGCAACTTTTTCTCGGGCGTGTCGTGGAGGTAGATGCCCTGGGCATTGGGGAACATGAACTTCATCCGCCCCATCGCATTCTCCGGCCCCGGAAGCTGGCGGACGCGAACATTGATCTTGCCCGCCGCGACCGCCGACCAGTCGACGGTCATCGGATCGACAACGGTCGCGTCATCGGCCCAACTTGAAAGCAATTGATAGCCTTTTGCGCGAAGGTAAGCCGCGCCACCCTTCACCACGTTTGGCGCAATGCGCTCTGCGGCAAGATCGGCGGGGACATTCCAATAAGGATTGAGCGACGTAAACCGGATTTGCGCCGCCATCATTGGCGTTGGGTGGACGGGCTTGCCGACCACAACGCGCATGGTGTCGACCACCCGTCCATTTTCAATCATCTGCAACTCAGCCGCGGTGGCATTGACGATCACCGCCTTTCCGCCCGCAGCAGGAAGCGTACGAGCACGCTCAAGATTGATCCGCAGGATATCATGCTCGGCCGGGCTGGTAAGCGCGCCGGCGACCATCGCCTGGCGAAGGCCGGCATAGATCGGATTCATCCACCCCACGTCAGCGACGTAGCGGTCGAGCGCGGGAGCGGCCGCCGCGGCTTCGAGCAGCTGGCGCGGGGAGAAAGCGGCGGGCCTGAGTTCGGGATCGACCCAGATCATGTCGATGGCAAGTGTGCGACGCATGTCGCGCGCATAAGCCACGAACATTTCACTGAGCACGCGATCGGCGCGGCGGATGGTGTCCGGATTGCTCGACCAGGCGGCGCGAAGCGCGCGGTCGAGTTCGCGCGGCGCGTAGCTGTTGGGATCGAGGCCGTCGGCGTGCGCGCCACGAATTAGCTCGAACAGAGCCTGTGCCGCCGCACCGTCGCTGTCGCGACCGAACCAAAGGGGCTGGCCACCGCGCGCGGCATAAAAATTGTCGACCGTCTCGCCGGCAATGGAATGCCCGATTGGGGCCTGTGCGGTGGCTGTCGCCGCCTGCGGCACGAGGAGCGCCGCAGCGAGCCACAACGACAAGCGCGCCGGACGACCAGGTCGTCCGACGCGCGTATCGTTGTTTGCGCTGAAGTTAACCGCGCTCACCGGCACCCATCGGCATCGGTGCAGGCGCAGGGGCCTGACCAGTCGGGGCACCCTGGTAATATTGGCCATTATACATGTAGCCATCGACGCGACCGTCGCGATCCTGATCGGCCCAGATCGCGCCGGCGAGACCGCCGACGACGGCACCCGCAATGGCACCTTCAAGCAGGCTGACGCCCGGAATCACCGCACCGGCAACAGCGCCCAGCGCGGCACCGCCGACTGCGCCCGTACCGACGCGACCAAGGGTAGAATCCCACCCGGACGGACGACCCTGGTAATAGGTGCCGTTCTGGCTGTAGCCATCGACGTAGCCGTCATTGTTGCTGTCCGACCA
>JAZKHF010000078.1:0-2062 GCA_040385545.1 Pseudomonadota bacterium | reverse complement strand
GCCACCATGCCGCGGATGAATCGCGCCTGCTCGGGCATCGCCAGCAAGGCATCGAGCGCGCGGCGGCTCATCAGTCGGAAATCTCCGGCGTCGAGCGGAATGTCGACGTCGGTGGCATTGGCCAGCATGCGGTAGAATGCATGCGCGGTGGCGCGCTTGAAGCGGGTCTCACCGGCGCGGCTGGAGCGGACCCCATAGACTACGTCGGCCGATTGATCGCGCATCGCGGCCATCATGTCGCTCAGCAATTCGGGCGGGTCCTGCAGATCTGCATCGATGATCAGGATGGCTTCACCCCGCGCCAGGTCGAGTCCCGCCGTAAGTGCCAGCTGGTGCCCGTGGTTGCGCGACAGGTCGACCGCCACCAGCCGCGGATCACTGTCCGCAAGCTCGCGCATCATCGGCCAAGTCTGGTCTTTCGACCCGTCATTGACCAGCACCAGCTCATAATCCTCACCCACCGCAGCGCGGGCGGCGTCGGTCAGCCGCTGGTGCAAGGTGGGCAAACATTCCTGTTCGTTGAAACAGGGAACGACGATCGAAAGCGCGGTCATGGTGTCTCTTTGGCTGGCACGCGCTCGATTGCATAGAGGCTGCTGCCGGCGTCGCTCCATACGCGGCGATAGCCGGCGAGCGAGGCCGTATCGAACGTTGGCATGTCGACCAGCCAGACATAGTCGAATGCATCCCGCGGGATGGCGCGCATCGCCTGATCGGCAGTCGGCGACTTTTGGGTCCGGCAAGCGGGATCTCTTACCATCTGCGACGGGTCAGCGCGAAAATAGCCCGCTTGCGGATAATCGACGGTCAGCAAGTTCGCGCCTTCGATTCCCCACTGGTCGTTGGCAAAGGCATGGCGGCGGACGATCGCCATCGCGCCAAGATGCGACTGACGAAACAGCGGCCACGGCGTGTCGCAGCTCTGGCCGACGAGGTACACCATTGGCGCCCCGCGCGGCACCAGCTCGAGCGCCGCGAATTGCCGCTCCTGCCGGTCCGACGCGATCCCCAAACTGACGGTGGTGACCGCAACCTTCGCCACGAACAGTCCGACCGATGCGATGGCGAGGACCTGCGAAAGGCCTTCCGGGGGCTCCCGCCGGGTCCGGATCGCAAGCGCGATCACCGCCATGGCATAGGGCACCAGCCGCATGTCGGCATAGGCCGAGCCGAACACCGTCCAAGGCAAGAGGATGAAGGCGAGGGTAAGGACCAGCGCCGAGAAAGCGAGGTTGCGCGACAGCGTGAAGGCGCGGGTGACGAGGGCGAACAGGGCGGTCAGGCCGATCAATGACAGGATGACGATGTCGATCAACTGCCAGCGGTCACGCAACGCTCGAACCAGCCACTGCGACTTGGCTTGCCAGTTGAACCAGCCAAATGTCGGCGCGCCGCTGATCTCGCTTCGCCACATCAGCATAATCACGACCGGCGCGGCCATCACCGATGCATGCATCGCGGCTGCCAACCCCGCCTTCCACCAGCTGGTTCCACGGTCGTGCTGACGGACCGCTTCAGCCGAAAAGCACAGCAGCCCGAGCATTCCCCAGCCGAACGTGTGGCAGATGAAGACGATAAAACTGATCGGCACGAACAGTCCGGCACGAAGCCGGAGCTTGCCCAGCCGCCCCAACCTCAACCACAATCCGAAGGCGAGGAAGGCGAGCGCCATGGACAAGGTGTAGTTTAGAAACCCGAACAGGTAGGGATGCGAAAAGGCGAACGGCAAGGCCAGCGCGGCGGTCGGCGGGAGCCGATGGTGAACCTCGCGCGCAACCCACAGGAAGCCGGCGACCGTCAGGGGCGGGATCACCAAAGCGATCAGTTTGACCGATAGTTCGAGCCCGAACAGCTTTGCCATCGGGACGATCAGAAGGTCGACCCCAAGATTGCCGATCAATTGCCATTCAAAGTCAAAATAGCGTTGCAGATCGGGCGATCGGGCAAGGTCGAGTTCAACCCGATAGCGTCCCATGTGGCCGAGCAGATCGACCAGCGGAGGAACTGGCGGATAAAGCAAGGGAAGGAAGGCAAGCAGGATCATCGCCGCGACGAACCAGCG
>JAZKHF010000077.1:0-9184 GCA_040385545.1 Pseudomonadota bacterium | reverse complement strand
CCAAGTCGCTGGTCGACCGGGCGATCGACGCCGGGGTCAATTTCATCGACACCGCCGACATTTATTCGGGCGGCGAGTCCGAGACGATCCTTGGCCGCATCATCGCCGGTCGCCGTGACGATCTGGTGGTGGCGACCAAGGCCGGGTGGCGGACCGGGCCGACGCTCAACCAGTCGGGCCTGTCGGCGGCGCATCTCCATTGGTCGATCGACCAGAGCCTCAAGCGGCTGAACACCGACCGGGTCGAGATCTACATCGCCCATCGCAACGACGCCAACACACCGCTGGAGGAGACATTGGTCGCGCTCGACGCCATCGTCCGGGCGGGCAAGGCGCGCTACCTCGGCGTGTCCAACTGGCCGGCGTGGCGGATCGCCGCCGCGATCGAGTTTCAGCGCGCCAACGGACTTGCCCAATTCAGCCATGCGCAGATGATGTATTCTTTGCTCGGCCGCGGGATCGAGGATGAGATGATCCCGATGATGGGGAACTACGGCCTCGGCCTGACCGCCTGGAGCCCGCTCGCCGGCGGCTTCCTGAGCGGCAAATATACACGCGACAATCTGACCGATGCCGACAATCGCCTGTCGGGCTTCGACTTTATCCCGTTCGACAAGGACAAGGGTTTCGCTTTGGTCGAACGGATGCGGACGATCGCCAACGAAAATGACGCCAGCGTCGCGCAGGTCGCGCTGGCCTGGCTGCTGTCGAAATCGGCGGTGTCGAGCGTCATCCTCGGCGCATCGAAAATGTCGCAGCTCGACGACAATCTCGCCGCGGCTGACCTCGCCCTGACCGATGCCGACCTCGAGGCGCTCGACGCCGCGACGGTCGAGGCGCCGCGCTATCCCGGCTGGGTGGTGGGCGTGAAGGATGATGCCATCGTCAAGGCGCTCGGTGCCCGCCCGGGGGTTGCAACTCCCGCCCCGCGCCCAGCCTTCGCTTAGTAAGGAGCCACCGAACACGTGAACGACAATCTTACCCCCAAGGCGATCGTCGCCGCACTGGACGAGCATATCGTCGGCCAGACCGAAGCCAAGAAAGCGGTCGCTGTCGCGATGCGCAATCGCTGGCGGCGACAGCGCCTCTCGCCCGAACTGCGCGAGGAAGTGACGCCCAAGAACATCCTGATGATCGGGCCGACCGGATGCGGCAAGACCGAGATTTCGCGGCGCTTGGCGAAGCTGGCCGATGCACCGTTCGTCAAGGTCGAGGCGACCAAGTTTACCGAGGTCGGCTATGTCGGCCGCGACGTCGAGCAGATCGCGCGCGACCTGGTCGAGGAAGCGGTCCGGCTGGAAAAGGAGCGTCGCCGGATCAAGGTCAAGGACACGGCCGATGAGGCGGCGATGGAGCGATTGCTTGACGCGCTGACCGGCAAGGGATCGAGCGTCGCCACCCGCGACAGCTTCAAGGCGCGCTATGCCGACGGATCGCTCAATGATGCGGAGATCGAGATCGAGGTCAGTGAGGCCCCGCAAATGCCGTTCGACATGCCCGGCAATGGCGTCGGCATGATCAACCTGTCCGAGATGATGTCCAAGATCGGCGGCGGCGCACCAAAGAAGCGCCGCAAGCTGAAGGTGCCCGATGCCTTCGCCAAACTGGCCGAGGAGGAAGCCGACAAGCGCGTCGATGGCGATGACGTGAACCGCGTCGCCTTGGCCGATGCCGAGGCCAATGGCATCGTCTTCCTCGACGAGATCGACAAGATTGCAGTCAGCGACGTGCGCGGCGGATCGGTCAGCCGCGAAGGCGTCCAACGCGATTTGCTGCCGCTGATCGAGGGGACCACGGTCGCGACCAAATATGGGCCGATCAAGACCGACCACATATTGTTCATCGCCTCGGGCGCATTCCACGTCGCCAAGCCGGCCGATCTACTGCCCGAGCTTCAAGGCCGCCTGCCGATCCGGGTCGAGCTTTCCGCGCTGACCGAGGAAGATTTCGTCCGCATCCTGTCCTCGACCCGCGCCAGCCTGACCGAACAATATCGCGCGTTGCTCAAGACCGAGGATGTGACGATCGAATTCGCCGACGACGGTATTGCCGCCCTCGCCCGGATTGCGGCGGAAGTGAACGAGAGCCTCGAGAACATCGGCGCGCGGCGGCTTTCGACGGTAATGGAAAAATTGCTCGAGGACGTCAGCTTCACCGCCGAGGATCGCGGCGGGGAGACGTTGGTAATCGACGCGGCGTTCGTCGAGGGGCAACTGGCGGGAATCGCCCGGGATACCGATTTGTCGAGGTACGTGCTTTAAGGCGCTGCTTCCGATAGGCTGGTAGCGCCGAATCGGTGGGGTGCGTTTTATGCTTACCGCTGTTGTCTTGTTAGTGGCTGCTCAGTCGGTCGAGGCGAAAACGGACTGGCGAGCTATAGCGATCGCGGACGTGTCCGCGACCTATCGACTCTTCGCGGAAAATCACCCGGGGATGGTCAATCCCGAAGACAGGGGATTTCCAGCCAGGCTTGCCGGGGCCCGCGACGCGTCGATGAGGATTGCCCGCGAGACGCGGAATTGGCAAGGTTACGATCGGGCGCTCGACACTTTCTCCGAACATCTGGCGGACGGACATGCGGTCGTATTTGCAATTGATGAGCCGGGCAGAGCGCCTCGGAAATTAGCTTGGCCGGGCTTCATCGCAGCTTGGCGCGGAAATGGCTTAGTCGTCCATTACGCTGGCACGACACCGCCCGCCGCAATAGGATCTAAGATCAAGTCCTGCGACGGCACGCCGATCCCGCGGCTGATGCGCGAAAAAATCGGCGGCGGGTGGCTCAGGCCGGCTGAAGCGGGGCAGTGGTGGGAAGCGGGGCCGATGCTACTGCTCGGCTCGTCACCGCCAGAAGCCGGGCAAGTCCGCAGTTGCACCTTTCGTCTGCCCGACGGCCGCACGCGCACCGCTCGTCTTCCGTGGGGCGCGGCCCCCAAGAGCCTGTTCGACCGCTATCGCGGCGCGCTGTCCGGCGAAACCACCCCGATCGGGTTGACCCAGCCGCGTCCCGGCCTGTGGCTGGTCGGCCTGTCCACCTTTTCGCCCGGTCCCGACGGCATTGCGGCCTACCGCAAACTCTATGTCGACATCGACCGGCGGCGTCCGGACCTGCTCAAGGCGCGGGCCATCGTGCTCGATCTCAGGTCCAACAATGGCGGTTCGTGGGAATATGGCCATGAGGTCGCGCGCCGCTTGTGGGGCAGGAACGCGGCGCAGGCGCGGCTCAATCATTTTTTTCGCAATGTTCGGATCGGGTGGCGGGCCAGCCCGGCCAATGCCGCGGCCATGCCTGAGCGGGTCGCTATGTTGCGTGCTCGCGGGCACAAGGACGCCGCCGACGAGGTGCAGGTCGTGGCTGATGGCATGAAGGCAGCGCTTGCCGGGGGGCGGCCCCTGTTCGTCGAGCCGCCATTCAGCCGCGGAGCGGACGCGGATCGGGATGCGCCGACTGACCTGAAAACTCCCGTTTATGTGATCACTTATGGCGGATGCGTCAGCGCCTGTCTCGACGCGCTCGACATGTTCAAGCGCTTCGGCAACGTCAAATTGATCGGCGCGCCGACCTCGGCCGACACTACCTACATGGATGTCCGTCGGCAGCAGCTCCCATCGGGCTATGCGAACATCACCATCCCACTCAAGGTCTGGCTGAACCGTCCGCGCAAATCGGGCGAAATCTACCGGCCCGATATCCCGTTCAACGATCTCGACTGGTCGACGTCCGCCTTTCTCGATCGGATCGACGCTGATCTTCAGCGGCGGCGCTCATCATCCGCCTCCCGATAACGCAATACCAGCCCCTCGACGAACGGGCTCCACAGCGGAGCTTTCACCCCGGCCAGCCGCAGCCGAGTGGCGAGCCATTGGTTGCAGGTGTTGATGGCGCTCGCCCGGCCGACTCCCTCGTAGAAGGCGTCCGCTGGGCCGTAGCCGGGATGGTCGATCTTTTGCGGACGTCCCCGCGAATCGAGCGCGAACGAAGCGCGGACGGCGGCCCACAGGCGGCGATATTGTACTGGCGTGAGGCGGATTTCGCGTGCGGTCCAGGTCGGGTCGGCGACATATTCGACGTGCATCACGCGTTCGCCCCCGGCAATTCCGGCCCAGGCGGTGCGCAGCGTGATGTCTGCCCAGGTCGGCGTGTCGAGATAGACCCGCCGTTCTCCCGCCCCGAAGGCGATGAAGCGCGCTCCGGTCGGCGGATTGGCGAAATCGGATCGCGGCACCAAAGGTGCCCAGTCGAGGCCGCCGACGCGGACTGGGAGCACGAGGTCGGCATGGACGCCATTGTCGGCGATATAGATGGTGATGCCTCGGTCGGGCTCGGTCCAGCCGCGATTGACCGGGACCAGCCCGCCGAGGATCGCCGCGATCAGATACAAGCCCGGAATCGCCGACAGCGCCAGCGCCACCCCGCGCCAGCTCCGCCACCTGAACTTTCCCCTACGCCTCCGACGCGCCAATCGCCTTCCCCTTGCCATGCCCGATGCGCGCCACTAGATGCGCCGTCACCGCTTAGACCGATGTTCCATCGTTCGCCAAAGCGGCCTTGGTCGGGGCGTAGCGCAGCCTGGTAGCGCATCACACTGGGGGTGTGGGGGTCGCAGGTTCGAATCCTGTCGCCCCGACCAGCTTCGACCTCTGTGGCCTCGGCCACGTCGGTCGAGGGAAGCGCCTTCGAAAGGATCATTTTCATCATCATGACCATCGCTCCGCTTCAAATGGCGCTTGCCGCCGCGGCGGGCGCTGCCCCGGACGGGCCGGCCGCCTTCTTCATCAGCATGTTCCCGCTGCTCCTCATCTTCGCGATCTTCTATTTCCTGATGATCCGCCCGCAGTCCAGAAAGATGAAGGCCCATCAGGCCGAGTTGATGGCAATCAAGAAGGGCGATGACATCATCACCGGGGGCGGAATCCGCGGTCGTGTGACCAAGGTGACCGATGACGAGGCCGAGGTCGAGATCGCTCCGAACGTCAAGATCCGCGTGATCAAGTCGACCATTTCGACCGTCGTCAAACCAAAGACCAAGCCGGCCAACGACTGATGCTCGAATATTCGCGGTGGAGGATCTGGTCGATCTGGGCGGTGATCGCGCTCGGGATCATCTTCTCGATTCCCAGTTTCTTTCCCAAGGCCGAGGTTTCCAAGTGGCCGGCCTTCGCGCCGCGGACCCAAATCAACCTTGGACTCGATCTTGCCGGCGGCAGCCAGCTGTTGCTCGAGGCCGACGTCGCCGATGCAACCAAGCAGCGCCTCGCCGCCAAGGAAGAAGAGGTCGTCACCGATCTTCGCCGCGCCCCGCGCATCGGGATCAGCGATGTCTCGACTCAAAATGGCCGCCTGTCATTCCTGGTGCGCGATCCAACCCAGCTTGACGATGCGGTCGAGCGGATGCGGGCGCTGGCCCAGCCGGTCGGGCTGACCGCGACCCGCGACTGGGGCGTGCAGGTGGTCGATTCGACCCGCGTCGTCCTGACTCCGTCGGCGGCGGGCGCGCAGAAGGCACTGAGTGATTCGATGGTCGTCGCGCGCGACGTGGTTCGCCGCCGGATCGATCCCAGCGGAACCAAGGAAGTCACCGTCATCAACCAGGGTCAACGTCGGATTCTGGTCGCAGTGCCCGGTGTCGAGGATCCCGATTCGTTGAAAGCACTCATCGGCCAGACCGCGCGGCTCGAATTCAAATTGGTCGACCTGACCGCCGACCAGGCGCAGGTCGCGGCTGGACGAGCCCCAGCCGGGAGCCAGGTGCTCCCCATGGCCGACGGAAGTGGCAATATCGCCGTTTCGCGCCGCGTGATGGTGTCGGGCGACCAATTGATCAAGGCGAGCCAGAGCTTCGACCAGAATGGCCAGCCGGTGGTGTCGATTACCTTTAATACCGCTGGCTCCAAGCGGTTCGGCCGGGTGACCCAGGAGAATACCGGCAAGCCGTTCGCCATCATCCTCGATGACAAGGTGCTCTCGGCACCGAGTATCAATGAGCCCATCCTTGGTGGTCAGGCGCAGATCAGCGGCAATTTCACCGTCGACAGCGCCAACCAGCTGGCGGTTGCGCTCGCCTCGGGCAAGCTTCCGGTCAAGCTCGACGTGATCGAAGAACGCACCGTCAGCGCCGAACTGGGCAAGGATTCGATCGACAAGGGCATCATCGCCTCGATCGCCGCTACCTTGGCGGTGATCGTCTTCATGCTGGTCACCTATGGTCGCTTCGGCGTCTATGCGACCGCGGCATTGATCGCCAACGCCTTCTTGATCCTTGCCGGCCTGGCGATCTTCGGCGCATCGCTGACGCTCCCGGGCATCGCCGGCTTCGTTCTGACGATCGGCGCGGCGGTCGACGCCAACGTGCTGATCAACGAGCGAATCCGCGAGGAGCAACGGCGCGGGCGCAAGATCCTCGATGCGATCGACACGGGATACAAGGAGGCTTCGACCGCGATTTTCGACGCCAACATCACCAACGTCATCGCCGCGACGATTATGTATATGTTCGGCTCCGGCCCGGTGCGCGGCTTTGCCGTGGTGCTGATGATCGGGATCATCACTTCGGTCTTCACCGCGGTCAACTTCACCCGCATGCTGGTCGCGCTCTGGGTACGCGCCAAGCGCCCGCGCGTGCTGAATATTTGAGGGTCGGATCATGAAGCTTCTGAAACTCGTCCCCGACAACACCAACATCGACTTCATGAAGTGGCGCAATATCGCCCTCATCCTGTCGATCCTCGCTACCGTCGCCTCGCTCACCCTGGTCGGGGTACGCGGCCTGAACCTGGGCATCGACTTCGTCGGCGGGCAGGTGGTTCGGACCAATTTTGCGCAGCCGGTGGATATCGAGGATCTGCGCGGTCGCGTCGGCGCGCTGGGCCTTGGCGATGCCAGCATCCAGCAACTGACCGACGCGAAGACCTATCAGGTGCGCTTGCCCAAGCCCGATGGACCGGACGCTGCGGCGAGCGTGGCGGTGACCAAGCTGCGCACCATGATCCAGCAGCAATATCCGGGCGCCCGGGTCGATGCCGGCGAATCGGTATCGGGTAAGGTCAGCGGCGAACTGGCGTGGGACGGCGCCTTGGCAATTACCCTCGCGATGCTCGGCATCGCGATCTACATCTGGATTCGATTCGAATGGCAATTCGGCGTTGGGGCCTTGGTGACCCTGTTCCACGACGTGTCGATGATCTTTGGATTCTTCGCGGTGACCCAGTTGCAGGTCGATCTTAATATCGTGGCGGCTTTCCTCGCGGTGGTTGGTTACTCGCTCAACGACACGGTCGTAATTTATGACCGGATTCGCGAAAACCTCCGCAAGTATCGCAAGATGGCGATCATCCCGCTGATCAACCTTTCGCTCAACGAGACACTGTCGCGGACCATCGTGACGTCCTTGTCGATCATGCTTGCGCTCGGCGTTTTGTTTTTGCTCGGCCCCGACGTGATTTTCGGGCTGACGCTGGCGATCCTGCTCGGCACGTTCATTGGCACCTATTCCTCGATTTACATCAGCGCTCCAATGCTGGTCTGGCTCGGGGTTCAGCCCGACAGTTTCCTCAAGGCCGACGAGCCGACGGGCTCGCGGCCGCAGGAAGTGTGATCCGGGCCATCCGCCGTTCATCCGTGCCGCGCATAGTCCGGGCGCAGTCTTATGCGCTTGGCCTCCACCGGGCACCACGCTAGAAGGTTCGTCATGTCCATCACGCCCCGCATTGCTTTTCCGCTCATCATCGCCGCTCTGGCCCTCCCGACCATCGGTTGCGCCCGCAACAAGGGGAAGGTCGGCGACACCGAATATGTCGCTCGTGATGTCAACACGCTCTACAGTCAGGCGAAAAAATATCTCGACCAGGGAAATTACGTCCTGGCCGCCAAGTTGTTCGACGAAGTCGAGCGCCAGCATCCCTATTCGGTCTGGGCGCGCCGCGCGCAGCTGATGAGCGCGTTCAGTTACTATATGGCGCAAAGTTACACCGACGCGATCAGTTCATCGCGTCGCTTCCTGACGATCCATCCTGGCAACAAGGATGCGCCCTACGCCAATTATCTCATCGCGATGAGCTATTACCAGCAGATCGAGGATGTGAACCGCGACCAGAAAATCACCCAGCAGGCGGCCGATTCATTCGGCGAACTCACCCGCCGCTACTCCGGCAGCCGCTACGCCAGCGATGCGCGCTTGAAGCTCGACCTGATCAACGACCATCTGGCAGGCAAGGAGATGGAGGTCGGTCGGTTTTACCAGCGCTCGGGAAACTGGCTTGCCGCGACCCTTCGCTTCCGTACCGTGATCGACAAATATCAGACCACCAGCCACACGCCGGAAGCGCTGGAACGCCTGGTCGAATCCTATCTCGCGCTCGGTATTCCCGACGAAGCGAGGCGCTCGGCAGCGGTGCTTGGTGCCAATTATCCCGGCAGCGAATGGTATGACCGCAGCTATAAGCTGATCCAGCGCCACGTGCCGGCGGCCCCACAGAGCTGATCCTGCCCGGGCCCGCCTCTTCATGCTGAGGCAGCTGACCATCCATGATGTCGTGCTGATCGATCGGCTCGAGCTGGAGTTCGAGCCGGGGCTTGGTGCCCTGACCGGCGAAACGGGGGCGGGCAAATCGATCCTGCTCGATTCGCTCGGCCTCGCGCTCGGGCTTCGCGCCGATGCCGGGCTGGTCCGTGCGGGGCAGGCCGCGGCCAGCGTCAGCGCCGAGATCGAGCTTCCCCCCGGACATTCCGCCTTCGCCGCGCTGGAGGAGCAGGGCATCGATATCGAGCCGGGCGAGCCGTTGCTGTTGCGGCGGACGCTGAAGGCCGATGGCGGCAGCCGCGCCTTTGCCGGCGGCACTTCGGTCCCGGCCTCGCTACTGCGCGACATCGGCAGTGCGGCGATCGAAATTCATGGCCAGCATGACGATCGCGGACTGCTCAATCCCAGGGGTCACCGCGCGCTGCTCGACGCGTACGGCAAGTTGGAGACTGCTACGGTCGAAGCGGCGTGGACCAGACGAAGCGCGATCGAAATGCAACTGGCCGAGCAGCGCCGGTCTCTGGCCGAGGCGGATCGAGACCGCGAATGGCTCGACTTCGCCATCGCCGAGATCGATGCGCTTCAAGTGGAGGCGGGCGAGGAGGAAAGGCTTGCCGAGGCGCGCGGACAGATGAAGGCGGCAGCGCGGATCGAGGACGATTTGCAGG
>JAZKHF010000076.1:0-21467 GCA_040385545.1 Pseudomonadota bacterium | reverse complement strand
CCGACCCCCCGGCAATCCCGACATAGCGTTTGGCCGCCCCCGCTTCGAACGGCACCGTGAACGAGCCGTGCGGCGCCATCACGTCGATCGTGTCGCCGGCCTTCAGGCTTTCCGTCACCCAGTTGGAAAACACCCCCCCCGCAATGCGCTTGACGGTGACCTTGACCAGTCCCTCTTCGGGCGCGACGCACAGGGAATAATTGCGCCTTACTTCCTCGCCGCCGATGTCGGCTTTCAACGTCAGATGCTGCCCCGCCTTGAACGCGAACGCATTCGCCAGATCGTACGGCACATCGAAGCGGACCGACATCGCTTCATCGGTTTCGGGCACGATCTCGGCCACGCGCAAAGAATGAAAATGTTCGGCCATGATCCTACCAGCGCGAGTCGGGGTAGAGCCGCGGGATGTGCTGCATGACCGCCAGCAAATGGCCCAGATGCTCGCTATGATGCCCGCGCCGGCCGCCCAGGATCGGGCGCTGGTCGGCCGGCACCTCGAGCTTCGCCTCCGCCAGCACATCGGCCAGCGCGTTGCGATACTCACGCTCGAACCCGCGCGGATCGGGCACCAACTGCATCCCGATCAGATTCTCCAGTACCGCGTCGACCTCGAACAATTCGGGGATGAAGCGCCAGCACCAGTCGAGCCCTTCGGCCATCCGCCGCGCGCTTTCCTCGGTCCCGTCGCCCAGCCGGATCGTCCAGTCCGACGCCAGTTCGCGGTGGTAAGCGACTTCCTTGACCGCCTTCTGCGCCAGCCCGCGCAGGAACGGATCGGGGCTTTCGCTGAGCTCGCGATAATGGATGTGCTGCCACGTCGAATAGAGCAATTGCCGCGCCATCGTCCGCGCGAAATCGCCATTGGGCTGCTCGACCAGCAGGCAATTCTTGTAATCCAGCACGTCGCGGGTGAACGCCAATTCGTCGCCGTCGTCATTATTGGCCTTGTTGAGCAGATGCGTCGCCTGCCCGATCAGGTCGAGCGCGACATTGGCCAGGCTCAGGTCGACCTCCAGCCCCGGCGCGTGCCCGCACCATTCGGACAGGCGCTGTCCAAGCACGAGCGAGTCGTCGCCCAGCCGCAGCAGATAATCGTAATAGCCATCCTCCAGCGGATCGGCGGCCACCGCATCCGGCTCGTCAAACGCGCCGCTATCGGGCGCGGACTTGGCGGCGGCGACCTGGTCTTTTTCGATAATCGGCAGGCTCGGCATTAGATATGCTTCACCACATCCGGAATGTCGTAAAAGGTCGGATGCCGATAGACTTTGTCCTCGGCCGGCGCGAACAAAGGTCCGCTATCGGCCGGGTCGCTAGCGACGATATCGTCCGACTTCACCACCCACAGGCTCACGCCTTCCTGCCGCCGCGTGTAGGTATCGCGGGCATGGGCGAGCGCGAGCTTCGGGTCAGGAGCATGAACGCTGCCAACGTGGCGATGCGCCATCCCGCCCTTCGAGCGAATGAAGACTTCCCAGAGTGGCCAGTCATGCCCTCCGCTCCCACTCACGCGGCCACCCGCGCAGCGCGTTTCGCTTCATAAGCCGCCGCGGCATCGCGCACCCAGGCGCCGTCGTTCCAGGCGTCGCGGCGATCCTTCATCCGCTCCTTGGCGACCGGCCCCTCGCCCCGTACCACCGCGTAAAATTCCTCCCAGTCGATTTCGCCATAATCGAAACCGTTCTTGTCGACATTCCACGCGAGGTCGGGGTCAGGCACCGTCAGCCCGAGGAACTCCGCCTGCGGCACGGTAATATCGACGAACTTCTGCCTGAGCTCGTCATTGGTCTCGCGCTTGATCCGCCACCGCATCGACCGCTCGGTGTTCGGCGAGTTATCGTCGGGCGGCCCGAACATCATCAGGCTCGGCCACCACCAGCGGTTGAGCGCGTCCTGCGCCATGCGCTTCTGCGCCGGCGTGCCATTGGCGAGCGCGATCATGATCTCATAGCCCTGGCGTTGGTGGAAGCTCTCTTCCTTGCACACCCGCACCATCGCCCGCGCATAGGGGCCATATGAGGTCCGCTGCAGCGGCACCTGGTTCATGATCGCCGCGCCGTCGACCAGCCAGCCGATCGCCCCCATGTCGGCCCAGGTCAGCGTCGGATAATTGAAGATGGTCGAGTATTTGGCCTTCCCCGAATGAAGCGCATCGATCATCTGCTCACGGCTCGTGCCCAGCGTCTCCGCCGCGCAATAGAGGTACAGGCCGTGTCCCGCCTCGTCCTGCACCTTGGCCAGCAATATCGCTTTCCGCCGAAGCGACGGCGCCCGCGTGATCCAGTTACCCTCGGGCAGCATGCCGACAATCTCGCTATGCGCGTGCTGCGAAATCTGCCGCACCAAGGTCTTGCGATACGCCTCGGGCATCCAGTCCTTGGGCTCGATGAATTCGTCCGCCGCGACCCGCGCCTCGAACGCTTCGACCAAAGCCGGATCTTCGGGAGCCTCGATCGAGGCGACATTCTTGGAATATTCGGTGGTATACATGTTTTAGAGATAGCCCTTGCCGCCCTCCGCATCAATGCGCCGCAACCGCTTCTTCCACGTCGCGCAGGCGGTCCTTGCCGAAATAGAGGTCATCGCCGACCATGAACGACGGCAATCCGAACGCGCCGCGATCGTAAGCATCCTGTGTATTGGCCATCAGCTGCTGCTTAACTGCGTCCTCGGTGCTGGCCGCGATGAGCCGCTTCGCCGGAAGCCCCGCATCCACCAGCGCCCGCGCCAGTTCCGCCGGATCGCCCAGATTACGAGGATCCTCCCACATAAAATGAAACAGCGCCTCGACCACCGGCTCGGCCAGCCCCTCGCCTTCCGCCGCCACCGCGACCCGCATCGCGCTCAGCGTATTGACCGGGAAATGGGGGTTCATCGTGAATTTGGTCAGCCGGTGGCGGGCGATGAAGCGCCTGATCTCCATCCAGTCATACGCCATCTTGTTGGGTATTCCGGCGTTGGCGATCATCGGCGCCTGGTTGCCGCTCAGCTTGAACAGCCCGCCCAGCAGCAACGGGCGATAGTCGAACCGCCGTCCCAGTCGGCTTTCCACTTCCGGGATCACGCGGTGGACGAAGTAAGCGTTGGGGCTTGCGAAATCATACAGGAAGACGGGGTTCATGGGGTGGCTCCTACCAACGCTCGCCGAACGGGCGCAGGTCGATCTCGTGGGTCCAGGCGTCGCGCGGCTGGCGGTGCAATTGCCAATAAGTTTCGGCGATCGATTCGGGATTCATCAGCGTATCTGGCGGCATCTCCGCCACTGCCTCCGCGCCCTTCGTCAACGCGATCCGTTCGCGCACCCAGGCGGTATCGACCCCGGCGTCGATCACCAGATGCGCGACATGGATATTCTGCGGCCCCAGCTCGCGCGCCATCGATTGCGCGACCGACCGCAGCCCCGCTTTGGCCGCCCCGAATGCGGCATAGCCCGCGCCACCGCGCATCGATGCGGTGGCGCCGGTGAAGAAAATCGATCCGCATCCGTGGACCAGCAATCGCCGCGCCGCCTCCCGCCCGGTCAGGAAACCACCCAGGCAGGCCATTTCCCAGACCTTGCGAAACACTCGCTCGGTCGTATCGATCAAGGGGAATTGGACATTGGCACCGACGTTGTAAATCACCAGCTCCAGCAGTGAATCGGCGTCGGCGGCGTCGAGAAATGCCGCGACCGACGCCTCGTCGCGGGCGTCGAGCGCATGACCGGTGAACTGGCCGCCCGCGCCCGCGATCGTCTCGGCCAGCGGCTGCAGCTGATCCGCATTGCGCCGCCCGCCATGGACGGCAAACCCTTCCCGCGCGAACCGGCGCGCGATCGCCGCGCCGATATGGTCGCCCGCGCCGACGATCGCCACGCTTCTCCGCTCAACGCCCATCGCCGTCGCTCCTTCGCCGCGACGCTAGTCGAAACGATGCGCCAACCGCAATCGGCCTCACAAACGATTGCGCGCGTGCCGGGGGGCCGGCACGCGCGCACACCAATCGGAAGCCGGATCAACAGGAGGGAAAGTCCGACTCCGCCTGGTAAGTCGATCTTTACGGCATCAGCACCGTGTCGATGACGTGGATCACGCCGTTCGACTGCATCACGTTGGCGATGGTGATAAAGGCCGATCCACCCTTGGCATCATGCACCATCCAGCGATCGCCGCTCTTCATGAAGCTCAGTTCCTCGCCCTGAACGGTCTTGAGCTTGGCAATGCCGTTATTTCGCGCGGCCAAACTCTGGATCTGTCCGGCGGTGATCTTGCCCGGCACGACATGATAGGTCAGCACGGTTGTCAGCGTGCCCTTATTCTCGGGCTTGACCAACGTCTCGACGGTGCCCGCGGGCAGCTTGCCGAAGGCGGCATTGGTTGGCGCGAACACCGTGAAGGGACCATCGCCAGACAGGGTTTCGACGAGTCCCGCAGCCTGGACTGCAGCGACCAGCGTCGTGTGATCCTTGGAATTGACGGCGTTTTCGACAATGTTCTTGGTCGGATACATGGCGGCGCCGCCGACCATCGGATTCTTCGCGGACGCGGGAACGGCAGTGATTGCAAGGGCGGCGGCCATCAGCAGGAAGGGTTTGTTGGAAAGCATCGGGGAAGCTCCTCTTTTCGCCACCCCGACTGGGGTAACTGGCAGGAGATACGGTGCCACGCAGCCACCGGATGCGCTCAGATTCTGCTTAAAGTTCCCGAAGCGATCACGGGCCCGGTCGGCGCACCGGTCGGTGATCCGCCAATTGGTTCGATCGAAATCGCCAACGTGGCCCCGGCCGGAATTACCGTATCCGTTTTCGCCTCGGCCTCATAAGTGCCGGGACCGGTCGTGTGGAACGTGCCCAGCGGCTTTGGCGCGGACGTTCCCTCGATCACCCATAATTGCGCCGACTTGCCGGCAGGGATCGACATCGGGCCAGGCATTTTCACCAGGCCGGTCGAGGCGTCATATATCGCCGGCTGCGATCCGCTGGCGTCGGTCAGCGCCATCGCCGCAATCAACGGCGCAGCGGGCGCTTCGGCAACCACAATTGGCGGCGTCTCGACCGGCCGAAGGGCCACCACGGTCATCGTAAGAGCGGCCAGGCTGGCCGCGATCGCGGTCGGTTTCCACGGATTGACCGCGCGTCGCGGTGCAATCGTCCCGTCGATCTGCGCTTCGATCTTTTTGAAGAGGTGCGGCCCAGGCGCGATTTCGGGCACCCGGTCCAGCAGGATTGCAAAATGATCGCGCCATCGCTCGACGTCGCGCGCGAAGTCGGGGTCGGCCAGCACGCGCCGAAGCGCGGCCGCCCGCTCCTCGCCGTCGAGCACGCCAAGCGCCAGCTCGGCGGCGGCCACATCGGCCTCGCGCATTTCTGGCTCAGTCGTCACGCAGGCAATCCTTCAACCGCATCAGGCCGCGCCGGACCCAGCTTTTCATCGTCCCCAGCGGCACGCCGTCCCGCTCCGCCAATTCGGCGTAGGTCAACCCGCCGAAAAACGCGGACCGGATCGCGCCGCGTTGCTTTTCATCCAGTTGGCCGAGACACAGGTGCAATCGGTGTGTCTCCTCGCCGCGGATCAAGCGCTGCTCGGCGCTGGGATCATCGTCCGCCACCTCCGGAACTTGATCCAATGCCACCGACGAACGACGTCCGGCCGATCGCCGCCAGTCGATCGCGCGGTTGCGCGCGATCGTCGCCAGCCAGCTGATCGGGCTCGCCCGGCCGGGCTCATAGCCCCCGGCGCGCCGCCAGACAGTCAAATATACGTCGCTCAACACGTCCTCCGCGGCCCCCTTCTCACCACAGATACGCAGGCAGATCCCAAAAAGCTTCGCGCTCGTCATCCTGTAGACCGTAGCGAATGCCGATCGGTCTTCCGCACCGGTCGCAACCAGCGCTTCGACCAATGCCGTGCGGGCCTGATCGGTCGACGGCTGGGGAGGAAGAGGAGCGGTCACGGCGCATGGCTTATGGCGAGAAACCGAGCAGCGCAATCGTCATTCCCAATCCCTGCTCTTGATCCGGGACACGCCATCCCCGACACTGGACGAATGCCTGACCAAACCATCCTTCTCCACGTGGCCGACCACGTCGCCCGGATCACCCTCAACCGCCCAGATCGCCTCAACAGCTTTACGAGAGCTATGCACGCCGAACTGGCCGACGCGCTCGATCAGGCCGCCGACGCCCGCGTGATCGTCCTGACCGGTGCCGGTCGCGGTTTCTGCGCCGGACAGGATCTCAATGACCGCATGGTCGCCCCTGGCGAGCCTGTCGATTTGGGCGAAACGGTCAATTCAAGCTGGAACCCGCTCATCCGCCGCCTAGCGACCATGCCGCAACCGGTGATTGCCCGGGTCAACGGGGTCGCCGCCGGGGCCGGCGCCAACATCGCGCTCGCGTGTGACCTGGTGGTCGCCGCCAAATCGGCCAAGTTCATCCAGAGCTTCGCCGCGTTGGGCCTGATCCCGGACTCGGGCGGCAGCTGGCACCTCCCCCGCCTGGTCGGTCAGGCCCGTGCGCTCGGCCTCGCACTGACCGGCGAGCCGCTCCCCGCCCAGACCGCCGCCGACTGGGGCCTGATCTGGAAGTGTGTCGAGGACAATGCGCTCGACGCCGAGGTCGACGTCCTTGCCGCCAAACTCGCCGCGCTCCCCCCGCTCGGTCTTGCCGCGATCAAGTCGATCGTCCGCACCACCGGCGGCCGCACGCTGGACGAAGAACTCGACCTCCAGCGCGACGAGATGCGCCGCCTGGGGTTCACCCATGATTATCGCGAAGGAGTCGCCGCTTTTCTGGAAAAGCGCGCCGCGTCGTTCGAGGGCCGCTAGGCTGTCGCGAGGGGCGTTCAGCTAACAAGAACCCCTCGCGACACTCACTGGCGGAAGCTTCAGGCGGTTACGGCGCCGATCACCTTGCGACGGCGGCGCATCGCCACGCCTATGGCGCCGAAGCCCATCAGCATCATCGCCCATGTACCCGGTTCGGGTACCGCCGCACCGAAGGTGATCCCGGTAACTCCCTGCGCGCCAAGGGCACCGATCAAGGTCGCGCTGCCCGTCGTGAGGTCGACGCCATAAAAATTGTTATTGACGGAGAAGACGCTCGCACCGGACACACCGGAGATATCGAAACCGAGAAGATCGTTCGATCCGATCGAGACGCCGAGCGGACCGAAGAGCGCGCCAGCGAGATTGGTATTGGTGTAAGTCCCCAGATTGGCGTTCGTCGACCGCACGAGAGCGTCGGTAAAGGCGTCGATGCCGTAGAGGGTCGTCGTCGTCGCCCCCGCAAAGCTATTGGTGTAGGCCGCGCCGATCAAATCGACATCGCTGGAGCCGTTAAGGGTGATTGGACCATCGACGATCACACCGGGCGGCGAGGTCGTCTGATTGATCCTGAGATTCTGGTTGGTGTCACTCACCATCCGGAGCCGATCGACGGTCGGATTGAAATCCAGGCCAAACGAATTGCCGCTTGGCGAAGGGGAAAACGTACCCAGCGACGTCGCTGTGTAGGACGATCCACTGAGCGTTAGCCGATAGACCGTGCCCGTCGTGCTGACGCTATACAACTGGTTGTCGGCTGGCCGCAGGTCGATGCCTGTCAGGGTGACGTCGGAACCGAGCCCGGTAATCGCACGATCCGATGTAATCGTTCCCGGAGACCCAGAGTCGAATGTGACGATCCGCGTCGATCCCACGAGTCCAATGACCTCTTCCGCCGCGGCTGGCGTTGAAGCCAGGAAAGCAATCGACGCTACTGCACTCAACAAATACCGCATCATCATTCCCCTTTTTTACATCGGCCGAAATCGGGCTCGTGGTTAACAACTTATGAATACGTCCAGTCAGCGAGTTGGATGCAGGGGGCTCAAAACTTTTTTGATGAGGGAACGTGACAGGATAGCGGATAGTCGCAATGAGTGCTTCGCCATTCTAGGATAGAATCCGATGAAAACGCTGCTGATGATTCTCGGACTCGCTGCCTTGCTGATGGGCTTGCTGTGGATCGGCCAAGGGACCGGCTTGATCATGTGGCCCGCCTCAAGCTTCATGCTGGACCAGCGCCCGTGGGCGACCCGCGGCGCCTTGCTCGCGGTGGCCGGGATCGTGCTGATCATCATATCGCGAAGGCGCTGAACCGCTCCAATCGGCCATTGCAGCCGGCAGTATCGCGCGGCACTAGGATGCAATGAAAACCACCGACCTGCTCAATTTCGCTCTCGATCAATGGACGCTCGGCACCGGCGAGCGCGCCACCATCGCCTCCGCCATCGACGGTAGTCCCGTCGCCACTACCGGATCGGGCGGGATCGATTTCTCTGCGATGCTGGCCCACGCCCGTGATGTTGGCGGCCCGGCGTTGCGCGCCCTCACCTTTCATCAGCGCGCCCGGATTATCAAAGGCCTCGGCCTCGCCATCCTCGCCCGCAAGGAGGAATTATACGACCTCAACATCGCCACCGGCGCGACCCGCAAGGACGGCTGGATCGATATTGAAGGCGGGGCCGGAACCCTGCTGAGCTTCTCTTCCAAAGGCCGCCGCGAACTGCCCGATGCCCACGTCCTGCTTGACGGCGACCTCGAGCCGTTGAGCAAAAGCGGCAGCTTCGTCGGCCAGCATATCTATACTTCGCTTCAGGGTGCCGCGGTCCACATCAACGCCTTCAACTTCCCCGTCTGGGGAATGCTCGAAAAGCTCGCCCCGACTTTGCTCGCCGGCATGCCCGCGATCGTCAAACCGGCGTCGTCTACCGCCTATCTGTGCGAAGCTGCTTTCCGGATCATGATCGACACCGGCCTGCTGCCTGAGGGCGCGGTGCAATTGATTGTCGGCGGGGTCGGCGACCTGTTCGACCATCTTGGCGGGCAAGACGTAGTCAGTTTCACTGGATCGGCCGCGACTGCGTCCAAGCTCAAGTCGCATCCGGTCGTGCTTCGCGAGTCGGTGAAATTCGTCGCCGAGCAGGACAGTCTCAACGCCTCGTTGCTCGGCCCCGATGCTGCGCCCGGCACCCCCGAATTCGACCTGTTCGTGACCGAGGTGGTCACTGAAATGACCGTTAAGGCCGGGCAGAAATGCACTGCCATCCGCCGCGCGATGGCCCCCGCCCAGCATCTCGATGCGCTTGAGGCCGCGATCCGCGAACGGCTTGACGCGGCGGCCCCTGAAATGGGGGCACTCGTTTCGACCAGCCAGCGCGACGACGTGCGTAGCCAGATCGCCAAGCTCACCGCCGCCGGCGCGCGGATCGTCGCTGGCGACCCGGCCGCAGCGGTTGGCCCGGATGGCGGTGCCTACATGCAGCCGATCCTGCTCCGCGCCGACAATCCGTGGGCCGCCGACGCGGTCCACGATGTCGAGGCGTTCGGCCCGGTTTCAACCATCATGCCCTATCGCGACCTCGCCGATGCTATCGCCCTCGCCAATCGCGGCATGGGCAGCCTCGCGCTGTCGCTCTTCACCAATGATCTTGAAGTCGCGCGCGACTTCATCCAGGGCGCCGCCGCGTTCCACGGCCGAATGCTGGTGATCAACCGCGACAATGCCGCCGAAAGCACCGGCCACGGCTCACCGCTTCCGGTTCTCGTCCACGGTGGCCCCGGGCGTGCCGGCGGCTCAGAGGAGATGGGTGGGGTGCGCGGGGTGAAGCATTACATGCAGCGCACCGCGATTCAGTCGACCCCGGCGATGATCGCCGCCATCTCGGAGCAGTACATCCCCGGCGGCCCCAAGAACTTCGTCGATGGTCACCCGTTCACCAAGCGGATGAGCGAGCTGCACATTGGCGACACGCTCCGCACCGACAGCCGCACGGTCACCACCGCCGATATCGAGCATTTCGCCGAATTCACCGGCGATAAATTCTACGCTCACATGGACGATGAAGCCGCTAAGGCCTCGCCGATTTTCGAAGGCCGGGTGGCCCATGGCTATTTGATCTTGAGCTTCGCCGCGGGCCTGTTCGTCTGGCCCGACCCAGGCCCCGTGCTCGCCAACACGGGCCTTGAGAATCTGAAGTTCCTGACCCCGCTCTATCCCGACGATTCGATGCGGGTCGAATTGACGGTGCGCTCCAAGTCACTCAAAAGCGAGGAGACGGGCGTGGTCCGCTGGGCGGTCGAAATCTTCAACCAGAAGGACGACCTCGTCGCCACCTACGATCTGCTGACCGAGAATTTGCCGTAAGCTCATTCTCCCTTGGAAGCGTCAAAGCCCGGCAATTGCCTCGTCGACCAGGGCCTTGTCACTCTTCCCGTCCAGATCGCTGACAATCAATCGCTTTGCCGCGGCGGTTGCGGCGCGGGCGGTCGTGGCGCGGATTTCGGCGACCGCAGCTCGCTCTTCCGCACCGATCTTGGCCTCGGCCATCGCCTGGCGCCGCGCGACCAGTGCCTCGGCATCGCTGCCGGCCTTGGCGATGATCGCCTCGGCTTCGCTCTGGGCGCGGGTCAGCATCGCGGCAGCGTCGGTCTCGGCGGTGCGGACCTTGGCCTCATACTCCGCCCGAAGCGCTTCGGCCTCCTTGCGGACGGCTTCGGCCTCGGCGAGTTGGGCGCGGATCGACGCGATCTTGCCGTCGAGGCTGCGACCGATTGCCGCCGGAACCTTTTTCCACAGCGCGATCAAGATCACCACGACCATCGCCAACGCAACCCACATCGACGAATCGAGGCTCAGCGCGGTCGGCTCGGCATGCGGCACTTCGGTTCCGGCGACTTGCTCAGCCATTGGCCATCTCCTGCTTCACGGCCTCGATCGCCCGGCCCGGCTTGGCCCGAAGCCCCGCCACCCGCTCGACCATCGCTTCGGCAGCTTCGGCTGCGATCGTCTCGATCTGACCACGGGCAACGCTGCGCGCCTCGCCGATTTTGGCCAACGCCGCCTCGACCTTCACGTCGATCGCCTTGTCGGCCTTCTTGATCGATGCTTCGGTGGAAACGGCCGCCTTGGCCTTGGCTTCGGCGGAAACGCCGGCCGCGGCAGACCGCGCCCGATCCATTTCCTGCCGATACTCTTCTTCGAGCGCCGCCGCGCGATCGCGGGCCTCGTCGGCGACTTTCAGATCATCCTCGATCTTTTGGTTGCGCGAATCCACGGTGGAGACGATGCGCGGCAACATCCCCCGGCCAACGATGAAGAACATCGCCCCGAAGAAGATCGCCAGCCAGAACAGCTGCGACGCGTAAATCTCGCCGATTTGATCGAATTGAGGCACGACTGTCTCGCTTTTCGCCGATGGTCAGTGAGGCGCCGGAATTACGACTTGAGGTACAGCAGGATGGCGATGAGGAACGCCAGCAGGCCGAGCAATTCGGCGGCGGCGAAGCCGATCAGCAGGCGGGTGAACTGGCCGTCCGACGCACCCGGGTTGCGAAGCGCGCCGTTGAGGAACGAACCGAACACGTTGCCCACGCCGAGCGCGGCAAGGCCGGCACCGATGGCAGCGAGACCGGCACCGATGACCGAAGCAGATTGAAGATCCATTTGAAAACTCCCTTGGGGTGGTTTGGTTTAGTGAAGGTTGACGGCGTCGTTCAGATAGACCGACGTCAGAAGGGCGAACACATAGGCCTGGATGGCGCACACCAGCAGCTCGAGCAGGGTGATTCCGATCATCAGCGCAAAGCTTGGAAGCACGATGATCGGGCTGAGCAACGCGCTTTCCAGGTTGATCCCGGAGATCACGAAACCGGCCAGCACCTTCATCAGGATGTGCCCGGCGGTCATCGCCACGAACAGTCGCAGGCCCAGGCTGAAGGGGCGCATGAGAAAGCTGATCAGCTCGATCGGGAACAGGAAAGCGGCCATATACCAGGGCACGCCAGCGGGGATGAACAGGCTGAAGAAGCGCAACCCATGCTTCCAGAAGCCGACCACCAGCACGATCGCGAAGCTCAGCAGAGCAAGCACGCCGGTGACCGTCAGGTGGCTGGTCAGGGTAAAGGCATGAAGCCCGCCGAGTGCAGTCGGCAGCATGCCGAGCAGGTTGGCGACCAGGATGAACATGAAGAGCGTGAAGATGTAGGGCAGGAAGCTACGGCCCTTGGGCCCGATGCTCTGGTCGACCAGCCCGCTGATCGCGCCGGTGACGCTCTCGACCGCCATCTGCCAGCGACCCGGCACCAGCTCGCGCTTCATGCCTCCGAGCATGAACAACCATACCGCGACCAATGTGAACGCCATCCACAGGGCGGAATTGGTGAACGCGATGCTCTGGCCGCCAATCATCCAGCTTTCGCCGAACAAGGGTTCGACCATGAATTGATGCATCGGATCGACCGTGCCGCTCTCGCCTGCCACTTCGACTTCCCTCTTAAACTATCCGCCGCCTGGTCAGGCGCGCGGAGCGGCCATCTTCAGGATGCTCCAGAATGCGCCGGTCACCCCGAGTACAAGGCCGACCAGAAGCAATATGTGCCCCGTGCCAAACCAGCCATCCATCAGCCAGCCAAGCAGCGAACCACCGAATATTCCACCTAGCAGAAGCGACATTACGCGCGTGCCTTGTCGCTCGCTGTCGTCCTGCTTGGTCACCTTGCCGACCCTCTGGTCTTCCGCTTGGCGCGCGGACCGGACCCGCTCTTCGAGCGAATCAAGCCGACGATCCTCGGGAAGCTTCGTGACTCGTTCGTTCCCGTCGTCGACCATGTCCATCTCCAGCGGCTGCGCGACAGCCTTTCGGGGAGGCGAGCGCGAGAGGCAAGGAACATGGCGAACAACGAGCCCGCCAAGGCGCCGTCCCTTTATGAACCGGAGCGCGGTTCGTCAACCGCCCAGTCAGTGGTTGCGGTCCTCAGCGCCCGCAATAATCCGGGATCGGAAGCGGGTCGCCTGCACTGCGACGACGCCAGACGTTGTCGCCCAGCAGATACGCCTGTCCGACGCCGACCGATCTCAGCAATTCGCAGCCCGCCGTGATCCCCACCTCGACGCGGCTCGCCGATCGCCTCGCGGCCAGGTCGCTATAATAAGCGCGGCGACGAATATTGATCGATTCGACCTGCGCCCGAAGCGCCGGGGCCGGCAAGGTCGCAAAGCCAAGATAGCCGTCGAACCGCTCACCCACCTGCCCCGCAGCCTTGGCAGCGACGATCGCGGGCGACGATTGCGCCAACGCGGACGATGCCATCAACCCGAGCGCCAAGGCCAGCAGGACCCTTCGCATTACGGGTTTCCTGTCGGCGGGGCAGGCGTAGTCGGGAAGACATCGGGATTGGAACGGATCAGCTGGTCGACATCGCGCTGCAAGCGCACCAGCACCTCCTGCTCGATCTTCACGTTGAGGTTGATCTCGATCGGCTTGTCGGGCGGCCGCACCGTGACGCAGCCGGACAGGCCAACCGCGCAGGCGGCGACGAGGAATGGGGCAGCTCGATTCATGGGCGTGACTCGCTGTTGCTCGGGGGTTGGATCTTGACGGTGATCGGAGAATTGGGGGTCTGCTGCATGTCCTGCGCTTCCTCGCGCCGCCGCACTTCGGTGACGACGCCGGGGATCTGGTCGATCGGCACGGGCAGCACGTCGCGGATCACAGCGCGCGGATCCTGCAGACTCTTGGCGGTCGCGATCAGCGAGCGGAACGGCCCGACGATGGTGACATTGAACTTGAACGGCACCCGCCGCACCGCCGAACGAAGCAGGCGCTGGACCGTGGTCGACTGGCCGATCGCCACCTGGTCGATCGACAGCAGGGTCGAAAATTCGCCTGCAAGGTCGCCGTCGAGGCGGATGACCATGTTGTTGAAGCGAAGCGACTTCAGTGCATCGAATGCAAGACCGCCGAAGAAGCCGAGATTGGCGCGGTTGATTGCGCCTTCATAGGCCAACGTCCCGCCCCCGGCTCGGCTCTCCAGCCGCCCGCCGACGATTCGCCCGCCGCTGTCGTCGAAGATCATCGGCAGCACCCCGTCGAACACGCCGGTAGCCTGCAGATCCTTGAAGTTGAGACTTCCGACGAACACCGCCGCGTCGAGTCCGATGACCTCAAAGGTCAATCGCCTGGGGCTGTTTCGGGCAAGGTTGATGATGGTTTCCTGAAGCACGAGCCGGCCGCCCATGAACGGCCACTCGCCGCGCTCAATCTTGATCAATTGGCCGGGCAATATCTGATAGCGAATCTGGCCATTCTCGACCAGGATGCCCGGGTTGATGCTGTTCACGCTCAGCAACTGATTAGGCGCGGTCTCGAGCCCGAGCAGATCAGTGAAGCGGATCGTTCCCTTCAGTCCGCTGACCGGGCCGAACGAAGCCGCCAGGTCGGTGCCCTCGGTGCTGAATTCGCCGGTCGACGTGACCCGCCCGTCGCCGCTCCAGTTGATCCTCCCCTGTCCCGTCACGGTGCCGTTGACCAGCGCCACCACCCCTTCCGCCAGTCGCGTCAGCTGATCGGGTTGGATGGCATTGCCGAAGCGGATCCCGGGCACGTCTAGTTGCGCCTGGCCTATCCCGCTCGAAAGCCGGTGGGTAATCGACACTTCGGTTACCGCAGTCCCGCTCGCCGGATGCCGCAACGTGCCGCCAGCACGGATCAGGTCATTCGCCAGCCGGAAGGTCAGATCATTGCTCGCCAACGGATAGAATCGCGGCAAGGCTGCCATGTCGGACACGGTCGATGCGCCCTTGATTGCCAACACCCCGCCGCGGAAGTCGAAACTTCCCCGCGCGTCGCTCAGTCGCAGCGGCACCTTGCCGATCACCGCGGTGGCATCGCCGAAACTGCCAGTCGCGCCGCCCCGGGCGATCCGGCCGTCGAGGGTCGCGGCGCTGATCCGCACCGGTGCCTCGGCCTTGCCCAGCCGCAGCCCGAGCTCGCTCGCCGCGAACCGGTCGCCGCCGGTCAGCCGCGCCCGCGTCGCATCGAGCGCGAAAGGCGACCGACCGAGCTGACCGCCCAGCCTCAGGTTGCGGGTTTCGCCGCCGATCTGCACTGGCCCCAGCCCGCTCTTGTAGACCAGGGCCTGGCCAGTCGCACAAAGCGGAATCCGCGACGCATTCAGCCGCAGCGCGCCAACAGTAAGCGACTGGAAAGCAGCATCGATGCATCCGCGACCAAAGGCAAAGCCCCCGCCAGCGCCACCGACCGTTCCGCTGATCGGTATACGCAGTCCGCGCACGAACCCGCCGGAGAAGGGTCCGTCGAGCACCGCCAGCGTATTCACGGCGGTCGATCTGTCGCGACCCGCGCGGAATGTCACCGGTGCCAGTGCGAGCCGGGCATTACCAACCGCATAAGGCTGGATCCGCGCCTCGCCGCTCATCGGTCCGCCTTGTCGCGGCTGACGAAGGATGAGGTTGGCGCGCGGCAATCCCCCGCCACCCATCGCAATGTCGCCGTCGATCCGCACCCGCGCATCGGGCCAGTAATAGGTGATCCCGTCGCCGCCCGACACCGCCACACGAGCGTCGCCGCTGCTGGCATTGGCGGACTCGATCCGAACTCCGCCGCCACCGCGCATATTGACCAGCCGGAGCGTTCCGGTGGCGTTGAAATTGCCCGCCGTCCGCCGCAGCGCCGCGGCAATATTCTGCGCGATCGGGCCGAGCGGAGTCGCCCGCGCCTGGTCGAGCGGCGCGACCAGCGGCCCCAGCGTCGCCGCGGCCAGGGTCGCGCTCTCGGCCCCGTAATCGGCCACCAACGCCAGCTCGCCGCGCCCCGCCCACAGACGATACTTACCGTCGAGCCGGGTCCTGTCGGCAAAGATGGGACCCAGTCGGCCGCGCTGCGCCGTCAACTTGAGCGTCCCCAGCGCATCGCCGGCGCTGCCCTTGAAGCCGATCAGAGCATTCAAATTGGCCAGCCCATTGTCACCGGCGGAGAAAGAACTGACGATCAGCCGCCCCTCACCATCGAACTGCTCGAACGCCTCGCTGAACGTGCTGTCCAGCTCCAGCCGCGGCGCGATCATCGCCATCCGGCTGCGCGGACACAGGAACTGCTCCGCCGCGATCGGCCCGTTGACCATCGGCCGCCGCGCCACCACGCCAAGCGCGACATTGCCGCGCAATCCGTCCAGCCGGCACGCCCCCGTCACCAGTCGCGGCCCCGCCACCGCAAGCCGCCCTTTGAAACCACCGGTCAGATTGCCTGCCCCGTAAAGCCCGAAGCCAAGATTGCCGTAGGGGGTTTTGAGCGCCACCGCGGTGTCGGCGACGTCGACCGAAATGTCGGGCAGGCTGAACGGCTTTCCGCTGGGCGGCGGAAGCAATTTGTCGATCTCGCCCCAGCTGACCTTGCCATCGCGCCGCAACTCGCCGCGCAGGCGCACCCCGCGCGCCGCGATTCGATAGATTTCCACCCCGCCGGTCCACAGGATCCGCATCTGGATCTTGGCATAGCGCGCGGTCAGGTCGGGATTGGCCGGGTCGCCCAGCGTCAGGTCGCGGACCACCTGATTGTGCAGCCCGATCGATTCCAGCGTGTAGCTCGCCCTGACGCCGCGCCGCTCAAGCTCCGCCTCGATGAAGCGTTCGGCGATCGGCCGGCGCGCGATCCACGCCGTCACCAGCACACCGATCAGCACGCCCAGGACAATTAGCGAAATCCAGAACAACGCGCTGCGTCGCTGACGCTCTTCGACCAGCACTTCGCCGGAAGCGCCTTCGCCTTCGTCCTCGCTGTCGATTTGCCCGTCCGCCATCCGGTCTCTAACCCATCGCTTTCATTGCCGTTCCAAATCCGCCACGGGCGCATTCCCTAGGCCCGTTGCATGGCGAGCCGCATGTTCCTAGCCTGCGCGATGATGGGGGACAAAGCACCCGACGCCAGCGGTCACCGCGCGCGCCTTCGCGAACGCCTGTTCGCTGGAGGGGATAATGCCTTGCTCGATCATGAACTGGTCGAATATTTGCTCGCCCTGGCTATCCCACGCCGCGACACCAAGGCATTGGCAAAGCAGCTGATTTCGCGATTCGGCGGAATCGGCCCGTTGCTCGATGCTGCTCCCCAGGCACTTAGAGCGGAGGGGCTTAGCGAGGGCACCATCGGCGCGCTCAAGATCGCCGAGGCGACCGCACTACGGTTGTTGGAAACAAAGGTCGAAGGTCGACCGATCTTGTCGAGCTGGGATGCCCTCGGCGATTATCTTCAGGCCGCGATGGGCCATCAGCCGGTCGAGGAAGTGCGGATCCTGTTCCTCAACGCCAAGAACATGCTGATCGCCAACGAGGCGCTGTGGCGCGGAAGCGTCGACGAAGCCTCGGTCCACGTCCGCGAAGTCATCGCCCGCGCCATCGCGCTCGGCGCCACCGCAATCATCATCGTCCACAATCACCCCAGCGGCGACCCGACCCCCAGTCAGCAGGATATCCGTCTGACCAGGGATCTGATCGACGCAGGGCGACATATGAAGGTGACCGTGCACGATCACGTCATTGTCGGCGCACAGGGGCGCAGCAGTATGAAGGCATCGGGGCTGATTTGAACCAACCGGCGAGGCCGGGCTTACGCTAGTTCTTAGGCTTGGGCGCCCGTACCGGTCTCATCGTGCAAACCGTGCGACCGATCGCGCTGCCAACCACTTCGACCCGCCGGCAGACTTTTCTCATCGGCGGCTCTTCCGGAGCGGCCTCTTCGACCTGAGCAGCCTCTTCGACCGGAGCAGCCTCTTCTACCGGAGCAGCCTCTTCTACCGGGGGAGTCGGCTCAGGCGGCGCCGGGGGGACCTGCGCCAGCGCGATCGACGAGGATCCGAGCAACACCAACGAAAATAATCGCAACATTACAACCTCCAACAGACCGGCATTGACAACCGAAGTTGATTCCAGCGAGGGACGAGTAAATAAGCTTTCTTAGTCGCGCAACTCGGCCGCGAATTTTTCGCGAACGAGTAGTGTGCGATAGACCGCCGGATGATTGCAGCGGCTCGCCGCCCCTGCTAGCCGCCCCCCATGATCCCTCGCTATTCCCGTCCCGCCATGACCACCATCTGGTCGTCCGAAAACCGCTACCGCATCTGGTGGGCGATCGAGGTTTTCGCGGCCGAGGCAATGGGCAAGATCGGAATGATCCCCGTCGACGACGCGACGACTATCCGCAAGGCCTATGATGATGACTTGCTGGGCCAGATCGATGTTACCGCGATCGACGCGATCGAAGAGGTCACGAAACATGACGTGATCGCCTTCCTGACATGGGCAGGCGAGAAGCTTGGGCCCGAGCGTCGCTGGCTACACCAGGGCATGACCAGCTCCGACGTGCTCGACACCAGCCTGGCGGTGCAATTGCAGCAGTCCGCCGATTTGCTGATCGCCGACCTCGAGGCGCTGCTGGTCGTCCTCAAGCGCCGCGCCATCGAGCATAAGTTGACCCCGACCATCGGGCGCAGTCATGGCATCCATGCGGAGCCCGTGACCTTCGGCCTGAAGCTCGCCCAGGCCTATGCCGAGTTCGATCGCAACCTGACGCGGCTTAGGGCGGCCCGCGACGAGGTAGCGACCTGCGCCATCTCCGGCGCGGTCGGCACCTTCGCCAATATCGATCCGGCGATCGAATTGCATGTCGCCACGGAGCTTGGCCTGACGCCCGAGCGGACCAGCACCCAGATCATCCCCCGCGACCGCCACGCAATGTTTTTCGCCGTGCTTGGCGTCATCGCCTCCTCGATCGAGCGACTTGCCGTCGAGATTCGCCACCTCCAGCGCACCGAAGTGCTTGAGGCGGAAGAATATTTCGCACCCGGCCAGAAGGGCAGCAGCGCGATGCCGCACAAGCGCAACCCGGTGCTGACCGAGAATTTGACTGGTCTTGCCCGCGTCGTCCGGGCGGCGGTGGTCCCGGCGATGGAGAATGTCGCTTTGTGGCATGAACGCGATATCTCGCATTCCTCGGTCGAGCGGTTCATTGGTCCCGACGCCTGCATCACCCTGGATTTCGCGCTCGCCCGGCTGACGGGGGTGATCGACAAATTGCTGGTCTATCCCGAGCGCATGCAGGCCAACATGGATCGCATGGGCGGCCTGATCCATTCCCAGCGTGTGCTGCTAGCGCTCACCCAGGCCGGCCTCAGTCGCGAGGATAGCTATGCCCTCGTCCAGCGGAACGCGATGCAGGTGTGGGGGTCCGACGGCCAATTGCAATTGCTTGACCTGCTCAAGGCCGATCCCGAGGTCACCGCGAAGCTGTCGAACGACGAGCTCGAAGCGCTGTTTGACCTCAATTATCATTTCAAGCGGATCGATGTGATCTTCGAGCGCGTTTTCGGGACGTGACCGGACCGCAATTGATTCAGCCGACGGGCTTCCACCTGTGCCTGTCGGGTGATTGGCTGGTCAATGCGGTATCGGCCAATGTCGGCGACTTCCTGCCCTGCACGGCCGAGAATGCGCTTGGCCAGCCGGTCACCGCCTTGCTCGGTGACGATGCCATCCACGACATCCGCAACCGCATGGCCCTGCTTCGAACCGAGGAAGCGGTCGAGCACCTGCTCCATGTTTCGCTGTCCGACGATGCCAAGCCGCTGGACCTGTCGATTTTTCGCGACGGCAATGGCTACGGGATCGATGCCGAACCAAGCGACAATCATGCATTTGGCGATGCCACCGCGATCGTCGACGGTATGGTGGCCAGGATGACCGCGGACGGCGATGTCGCAACGATCGCCAATGAAGCTGCCCGGCACCTGCGCGCACTGACCGGTTTCGACCGGGTACTGATCGTCGGTGATGGCGAGGTGATCGGCAAGTCGATCCGCCCCGGCCAGGCCGATCATCCGCTCAGCGAGCGCGCGACCAAGGGCGGCCATCTTGCGGTCACCGACTGCATTGCCGAGCCGGTGACGATCTTGTCATCGGACCGAAACAAATTGTCACGATCGACCCTACGTGTGGCCTGCGATCTTGAAGCACGTTGCATTGAATCGCAGCAGGCCCGGGCCGCGCTGCTCCTTCCACTTCTTCGAACCGGACAACCGTGGGGGCAGATTGCCTGCTATCACGGCGCGGCACGCCACGTCGGCGTCGAGCGACGGAGTGTTGCTAGCCTGTTCGCGCGCTTCGTTGCGCTGCAACTCGAACTTGCCGAGCTGCGCGCCCGCTAGCTGCCCAACGCGTCCTTGATGCGCGAGAAAAAGCCCTTGCTCGCAGGACATTCGTCACCCGTTTCGCTTTTGCGGAACTGCTCGAGGATCGCTTTCTGCTCGGCCGATAATTTGGTCGGGGTTTCGACCAGGATGCGGGTGATGAGGTCGCCCCTACCCCGCGTATTGAGCACGCTCATTCCCGCCCCGCGCTGACGAAGCGTTTCGCCCGATTGGACGCCGGCCGGCACCTTCAAGTCGATCCGCGATCCGTCGATTCCGGGAATGGTGACGGTTCCGCCAAGCGCCGCGGTGGTGAAACTGATCGGACATTCGGCCACCAGGCTGCTGCCGTCACGCTGGAAGATCGCGTGGCGTTTCATGTGGACGAACAGGTACAGGTCGCCGCTGGTCGCGCCGCGGATTCCGGCTTCGCCTTCACCGCCGACGCGAATGCGCGTGCCTTCGTCGACACCGGCAGGAATATCGACATTGAGCTTGCGGCGCTTAAGCGCGCGACCGTCGCCTTCGCAACTGCGGCACGGATCGGCAATCACTTCGCCCGATCCGGCGCAAGTCGGACACATCCGCTCGACCACGAAAAAGCCCTGGTTGGCGCGAACCTTGCCCGCCCCGCCGCAAGTTCCGCACCGCGCCGCCCGCGCTTCTCCGCGCGAGCCCTTGCCCTTGCAACCGTCGCAAGCGGCCAGCGCTTCGACCTGAATGTCCTTGGTGACGCCCTGATAGGCTTCTTCCAGCGTCAGTTCGAGATCGTAACGCAAATCGGCCCCGCGCGCGGCATTCTGTCGTGCGCCGCGCGGATCCATGAATTCGCCGAAGATCGACGAGAAGATATCGGAAAAGCCGTCGAAGCCTTGACCGCCACCGCCGCCACCGCCGAACGGATTGCCGCCCGCGCCGCCATTCTGGAACGCGGCATGGCCGAAGCGGTTGTAGGCGGCGCGCTTCTGCGGATCCTTGAGCACATCATAGGCTTGGCTGATCGCCTTGAAGCGCGCTTCCTTGTCGGTGCAGCCGCCATGCCGATCGGGATGGCAGTCCATTGCAAGTCGCCGGTACGACGACTTGATCGTCGCCGCATCGGCGTTGCGCTCGATTTCGAGCAGTTCGTAATAATCGACTTCGGTCACGGTTGAACAAACCTCACCCAACCGTTCGGGCTGAGCTTGTCGAAGCCCTGCCCTTCTCCCCGCAGAAAGAAAGACGGTCCTTCGACAAGCTCAGGACAAACGGATGTCCGGGGGGCATTCGTTTTCCTGAGCTCAGGACGAACGGCAATTTTCATTGCCGTTACGCTTTTTTGTCGTCGTCGACTTCGGAGAATTCGGCGTCGACCACATCCTCGTCGGCCGGGGCCGCTTCGGCGGGAGCCTCATCGCCCGAACCGGCATCGGCCGCGCCTTCGGCCTGTTGCTGCTCGTACATCGCCTGGCCAAGCTTCATCGCCGCCTGGG
>JAZKHF010000075.1:0-6435 GCA_040385545.1 Pseudomonadota bacterium | reverse complement strand
AATTTCTACACCGCGACGGTTTATAACAAGGGGGCCGAGCTGATCCGCATGATGCGGACGATGCTGGGCGCAGAGGCGTTTCGCGCGGGGGCCGATCTATATTTCGAGCGCCACGACGGCGAGGCCGCCACCTGCGACGATTTCGTCGCCGCAATGGAGGAAGCGAGCGGCGTCGATTTGGTGCGGTTCAAGCGTTGGTACGAGCAAGCGGGGACGCCGCGGGTATCGACGCGCTTGGTGCACGACGCGGCCTCACGGACCGCGACGTTGGAACTGGCCCAGTCGGTGCCGGCAACGCCGGGACAGCCGGACAAGAAGCCGATGCCGATCCCGTTGGTGATGGCGCTGATCGGCGCGGAGAGCGGGGCCGAGATAGCGAACGAGCGGCTGGTGATGCTGGAAGAGGCGACACAATCGGTCGTGTTCGAGGGTGTGGAAGAGCCGCCGCTGCTGTCGATCAATCGTGGTTTTTCCGCGCCGGTGATTTTGGATGTGGTGCGAGGTCCGGGCGAGTTGGAGCGGCTGGCGCAATGCGATGGCGATCCGTTCGCGCGCTACGAGGCGCTGCAGGAACTGATGTTCGCGGCCTTGGTCGCGGGGGCGCGGGGCGACGTGGTCGATGCGGGCTCCGTGATCGCCGCGATGCGCGATACGTTGACCTCCAGCGCGCTTGATGCGGCATTCAAAGGCGAGGCGTTGACTTTGCCGTCCGAGGCGCTGGTCGGTGACCGGATGGACAAGGTCGATCCCGACGCGATTCATGCCAGCCGGGAGGCGTTGCGGGCGGCGATTGGGCAGGCATTGGCGACCGAGCTTGGCGAGGCGCAAATGGCCGGCGCGCCGGGAAGCGACCTGTCGAGCGCGGCCAAGGGGGTGCGGCGGCTCAAGACCGTGGCCCTGGCGTTGATCGCGGCAGGCGATCCGGCGCGCGGCGGAAGCCTTGCCAAGGCGCAATATGACGCGGCCGACAATATGACCGACCGGCAGGGCGCGCTAGCGGTGCTAACGATGGTCGACGGTCCCGAGCGGCAGGCGGCGCTGGACGACTTTTACGCGCGCTTTGCCCACGATCCGCTGGTGATCGACAAATGGTTCGCGCTGCAGGCAGGCGCGCCGCGGAGCGACACGATCGAAACGGTCGAGGCGCTGTTGAAGCATCCCGAGTTCACGCTGAAGAACCCCAACCGGTTGCGCGCGGTGGCGGGTAATTTCGCCGCGGGGCAATGGGTGTTCCACGAGAAAGGCGGTCGCGGTTATAGCCTGCTCGCCGATCTGATCATCGCCGCCGACGCGATCAATCCCCAGACCGCGGCGCGGCTGGTCCCGCCGCTCGGGCGCTGGCGGCGGTTTGCGGAGGATCGTGCGGGGTTGATGCGTGGCGAGCTGGAGCGGGTGCTGGCGACGCCCGGGCTGAGCAAGGATGTGTACGAGCAGGCGTCGAAGAGTTTGGGTTGATCCGCCGAAGTGGGTGGAGAGAAGGCAATCGACGCGCAACAGGGTCACGTCCTCATGCAATTGAGAGGTGCATTTCTTGCCTTGGCGCTCGTGGAGCGAACACTGTTGGTCAGGAGCCTAATAATCGGGCAGATCATGATCATCGGTTCGTTTTGAGCGTAGGCATTCACGATATGCGAAAGAAAACTCCCCGCCATGGCCGTCAATCTGAATTGCCCAGGAAGGGACAGTCTATTCTTCCGAATTCTGGCCTGTGGAGGAGATCGTTGCGGCCGATGATAATTGCGGCCATCCTCTTCGGGGCTGGCTGGGGAGCAAGATTGCTTCGCGCCTTGGGGATCAAGAATCCCACAGTAGCGGTATTCGTGTTTTCGGTAATTGCGACTCCGCCTGCGATCGCTGCACTGCTAATCGGCGTCCCCTTGTCAGTGGCCATACTGGTCTGTTCATGTTGGGCCATGACCTGCTGGCTGGTCATGAAAATGATGGGGGCGAGAGATGAGGCCATCGGCTGGGCCGTCATCGTGTATAAAGTCACCTCTGTCCCGGCAGCAGTGCTATTATCTGCATGGGTTACCCAGTTGAGAGAGGTGCCTTGATTTCAAGCCTTTCCTGGTCTCTCCCCCGAAGAAAAATGTGGTTTGTGCGCGCGAGACGGGACGTACCTAACCCGTACTGCATCGGCTTGTGTCTTCACGCCAACCTCAATGCCCTCAATCTACACGATGATTCTTGGCAGAGGAGCGGTGCGTGGCCCTACGGCAACGAATTCCAACTTGCCGACGCGCTTGGCGAACAACTCAAGGCTTTCGCCGACCAAACGGTGCCGGATGAAGTGGCACCGGCGGCGCTCGCCAGCGCCTTTTGGCCAAACTCTCAAGGAGCGGCGGAAGCGTTGTTGAGTCTGATGGCAGCGAATAGCGACTTCACAGTCTGACCGTCCACTTTGGGTCGGTAGCTTCCTCTACCCCCCGATCCAGCGGGCAACCTCGACCGCGACCTGGTTGGCGGCGGCGTTGAGGGCGGGGCCGACCGTGGCGGCGGTGCCGTCGGCGGGGATCTTGGCTTCGAAGCGGCGGGTTTCAACGCGCGTTCCGCCGGCCGTCGCGAGCGCGCCGTCGTAGCGGACGATGACCACGCCTTCGGCGGTGTCATAGCCGAAGCGGGTCAAGGTGCCGGTGAGCTTGAGACCCGGATCGAGGCTGGCCTGACGGGGGTCCAGCACGACGCGGTTGGTGGTGCGGACGGTGGTTTCCTGGAGCAGGTCCTGGAACAATTTGTCGGGCGCATCGACCCACTGCAAGTCCTGGACATAGGCGACCGCGGTTGGCCCGACGAGGGCGGGGACGCGGGTCGTCGCCAATTCCTTCGGTATCACCGGCACATCGATCGTGATCGCTTCGCCCGGTGCCGCGGAGCGGCTGATCGCAGCCGGGGCGGGCGCGCTGCTGGTCAGCGTCAGCAGGGTCGGCGGGATCTTCTTGCCGCCGAAGCAGGCGCTGGTGGCGAGCAGGGCAGCGACGATAGCCAGGGTGCGATACCGCATCATTTGGTCTTTCCGGGTTTGTAATCAGGAAGCTTCTCGGGCCCGAGCACGCCGAGCGCACCATCGTTATTGAGCCGGTCGCTGAACTGGCCAAGCGAATCGGTCAGCTCGCGCAGGTCGCGAACCAGTCGGTTGGCTTCGGGCAGGGTGCTCTTGGTCAAATTCTGGATTCCGGGCCGGGCATCGGTGATCATCGCGTCGAGATTATCCGCTGCGCGCTGGGCCGAAGCGATGGTCTTGCGCAGATCCTCGGCCGCGGGGCGACCTTGCTCGTTCACCAGCTTGTTGGTGCTGTCGGCAAGCCGGCCGACATTCGTGGCCGCGATCCCGGCTTCGCGTGCGGCGATTCGGGCGTCGGCGATGGCGTCGGCCAGATCAGGTGCGCGTTCGGCCAGCACGGCCGTGGACTTGTCGACATTCTCGAGAATGTCGGAGATCGAGTTCTGGTTCTTGTCGCTGACAAGTTCGGTCAGGCGCTCGGTCAGCCGCTGGATGCGGTCGATCAGTTCCGGCGCCGAATTCAGCAATGCACCAAGGCCGCCGGACGTGGCGGGGATGACCGGGCAACCCTGCGGGCCGACCTGGGTGACGCGTTTGGCCCCGCGGATCGCGCCGCCGAGCTGGATTTCGCTGACGCCGGTAAAGCCGACGCCCTTGATCTGCGCCGATGTGCCCTGAAGGACCGGTGTGTCGTCATTGACCTCGAGCCGCACCCAGACGAATTCGGGACGATCGGGGAGCAGGCTGATCTTGGTGATCTGGCCGACCGGAACGCCGGCGAAGGTTACCGAGCTGCCCTTGTTGAGGCCACCGACATCCTGCGCGAAATAGACGTCGAAACATTGCTTCTTGGTGTTCGACAGGCCGGCCAGCCAGATGACGAACAGCAACAGGGCGGCGAGCAACGCCAGCACCACGCCGCCGACGAGGATGTGGTTGGACCGTGTCTCCATCGCCTGTCGCTAACCTCTCTTAAGCCTTGGCCGCGGCGCGTCCGCGCGGGCCATTGAAATATTCTTGAATCCACGGATGGTCCAACGCCAGCAACTGGTCAATCGTCCCGACCGCGACCACCTTCTGGTCGGCGAGCACCGCTACCCGGTCGCAGATTGCATAGAGCGTGTCGAGGTCGTGGGTAATCAGGAACACGGTCAGGTCGAGTTTACCCCGCAGCGACAGGATCAATTCGTCGAAATTCTGCGCCGAGATGGGATCGAGTCCGGCGGTCGGCTCGTCGAGGAAGAGAAGCTCGGGATCGAGCGCGAGGGCTCGGGCAAGCCCGGCGCGCTTGATCATCCCGCCCGACAGTTCAGCAGGGAATTTGGGGCCGGCATCGGCGGGAAGGCCCGACATGGCGATCTTGTAGCTTGCGATTTCGTCCATCAGCGTCTGCGAGAAATGGAAATATTCGCGTAACGGGACTTCGACATTTTCGGCCACGGTTAGGGTCGAAAAGAGCGCGCCGTTCTGGAACAATATGCCCCAGCGGCGGCGGATGTTCTTGGCTTCGTCCTCCTCGCGGCCGATCATATTTTCGCCCAGCACGTCGATCTGGCCTTCGCTGGGGGTCTGCAGGCCAATGATCGAGCGCATCAGCACCGACTTGCCGGTGCCCGATCCGCCCACCACACCGAGAATCTCGCCGCGGCGCACGTCGAGGTCGAGATCCTGGTGGATGACCTGCTCGCCGAAACGGTTGTCGAGGCCGCGGATCTTGATCACCGCCTCCTTCTCGTCGGCCAGGATCGGGTTGGTACTCACGCCCAGCCGATCGAACTGAAGAAGACCGCGAACACGGCATCGAGCACGATCACCATGAAGATGGACTGGACCACGGCGGCGGTGGTGCGCTGTCCGACTTCTTCGGCGTCGCTCTTGACCATCATGCCCTGAAAGCAGCCGGACAGCGCAATGATGAAGCCGAAGATGGGGGCCTTGATCAGCCCGACCCACAAATCAGTCATTGGCACGACCTCGCGGATGGTCTGGATGAAGGACAGCGGCGGGATACCGAGATAGAGCCAGCAAAATACACCGCCGCCGAGCATCGACATCATCATCGCGAAAAAGGCCAGCAAGGGCATCATGATGATTGCGGACAGCATCCGCGGCAGCACCAGAGCCTCGATCGGCGACACGCCGATCGTTCGCATGGCATCGACTTCCTCGGTCAGCTTCATGGTCCCGATCTGGGCGGCAAAGGCGCTTCCCGATCGACCGGCGACCATGATCGCGGTCATCAGCGTGGCGAGTTCGCGGACGCTGATCCGGCCGATCAGGTTGATCGTATAGACTTCGGCGCCGAACTGCTCGAGCTGGACCGCGCCTTGCTGGCCGATCACGATGCCGATCAGGAAGGTCATCAGCCCGATGATGCCGAGTGCGCGCACGCCAACGACGTCGAAGCGCTGGACTACGGCGTTGAGGCGGAAGCGGCGCGGGCGCTTGGCGACATTGTAGAAACCGATCAGGGTTGCGCCGAAGAAACCGAGCAGGCCACGGAAGGTCTGGCCAAACTCGGCCGCCCAGCCCCCTAATTCTTCCACGCCGCCCAGTACGCCCCCGCGCTTGTGGGGAACGACGCGGACCGGGCGGTCGGCATCGGCGACCTGGGCAAGGAGGCCGCGAATCTTTTCCGATTCGCCGGTGACGATTGCCCCGCGATCGCGCTGGGCGCGGTAGATCAGCCAGGCGCCGACGGTATCCATCCGCTCGACCCCGCTGAGATCGATCGTCATTCCGTCGGCCATTGCCGCAATTTCGCGCTCGGTGGTGGCGGCGCGCAGGATGGTCAGCGTGCCCATGCAGCGATAGCAATGGTCGGCGTTATCTTCGCCTTTACCGGAGATGCTTTGACTGGCCATCACCATCAAGAGTGCGCGAAATCGCGGAGGGCGGCAAGAGGCGCAGCGAGCGTTATGGCCGATAAGCGGTCATTCCGCCTCTTTCTTGCCGAACTTTGTGGCCTATAGGACGCTCCGTGATGGAGAAAGTGTCGACCCCCGAGGCCAATGTGCCCCCGATCTTCATGCCGGTTGGCGACAATCCCGCACGCGTGTTCGGGCTGGATGCCGATACGCGGGCGCGGCGGCTGGCGGTCAAGGCCAAGCTGGATTGTGCCGGTGGAGCGCGACCGGGACAGGCGGTGCTGCTGGCCGATCTCGACTTTGCGTGGGATCCGGCGTGGCTGGCGGCGATCGCCAAGCGGCCCGGAAGCGTGCTGATGCTGGGCGACCGGGCGGTGCTGGCAAACGTGCCGGCGCATCAGGATTCAGCGCCGATGGTCGCGGCGATGGAGCGGAAGTCGGCCTGGACCGGAACCGAGCTCGATCGGCTCGACGCCGAAACCACCGAACTCAACAATCACGAATTGCGCAAGCGCGAGCGGCCGTTCGTGCTCAAGCTGGACGCCGCCGACCCCGAGCCGGTCGAGC
>JAZKHF010000074.1:0-2602 GCA_040385545.1 Pseudomonadota bacterium | reverse complement strand
ACAGCGTCGAATTCGGGCTGGCGCGCGAGGGCGGCGAGGTGAAGATCCTCGGCGCCGGGCTGGCGTCCAGCTTCGGCGAGGCGCATGTCGCGCTGGAAGCCGACGTGCCGCGCCCGCGCTTCACGCTCAGGGATGCCGCCAAAACGCCTTATCGCAACGACCGCTTCCAGCCGCTCTATTTCGTGGCCGATTCACTCGATGCGGTGGCGGGCGATCTGGAGCGGCTCGACCTGGCCGGATTGAAGGCGCTGGCGGGGGCGCTATAGCGGCGGCATGCCCGACGCGCCCATGTCTCCAAGCGAATTTCGTACCGGATCGGATCCTCGCACCCTCCGCGATGCCCTGGGCTGCTTCGCCACCGGGGTGACGGTGGTCACCTGTCTCGATGGCGACGGCCAGCCGGTCGGGCTGACCGCCAACAGTTTCACCTCGGTGAGCCTCGACCCGCCCTTGCTATTGGTCTGCATCGCCAAGTCGGCGACCAGCGCCGATGCAATGATCGCGGCAAGCCATTTTGCGGTCAACGTGCTGCAAACCGAGCAGCAGCCGGCCTCGATCCGCTTCGCCACGCGGCACGAGGACCGCTTCGGCCCGAACGACTGGTCGCCGGGCGAATATGGCGCGCCGGTTTTAGAGAAAAGTCTCGGCGTGTTCGAATGCGAAGTGCATGCGGTGCATGATGCGGGGGATCATCACCTGCTGATCGGCCATGTGCTGAAAGCGCGGTTCGACGAGGCGCTCGATCCGTTGCTGTATTTTCGCGGCAGCTATCGCCGGCTGCACTTCGATTAAGGGCGGACCAGCCAGGCCGCTGCGGCGACGGCAGCGAGGCTGAGGATCACGCTCCCCAGGATATAGGCCAACGCAAGGACGGTATCGCCGCGCTCCCACAGGCGAAGTGCGTCGAGGCTGAATGCGGAAAAGGTCGTGAACCCGCCAAGCAGCCCGACCGCCAGGAACAGGCGCATATTGCCCGCCGATGTCGCGACCAGCAGTCCGATGAGGAAGCTGCCCGCGACATTGATCGCCATCGTCGTCAGCGGCCCCGGGGCAAGCAGTCCCGCAGCATAGCGAAGCACGGCGCCTAGTCCGCCACCCAGGAAGACAAGCAAGGCGCCGCCCACGCTAGTCGACGATCAATTCTTCGGGGCGCTTGTGGAAGCGGCGGACGATGGCAACGATAATCCCGCCGACGATGAACCCCATTACCGCCCCGCCGATCGCGGTGACCAGCCACTCGACCAAGCCGCCGAGCGCTCCTGTGCGATCGCCGATCGCCACCGCCCAATCGTGCAGCGTGTGCGGAATGATCGCGGCGATGTTCATGACTTCGAGCCCGTGCACGATAATCCCTCCGCCGACCCACAGCATCGCCGCGGTCCCGATCCCCGACAGGCCGACAAGCAATTTGGGAACGATATGGACAAGACCGTTTCCGAACGCCTTGGCGGCCCCATTCTCCCGTCCCGCCAAGTGCAGGCCGATATCGTCGAGCTTCACGATGATCGCCACCGCGCCATAGACACCGGCGGTGATCGCAAAGGAAATGGCGGTGAGCGAGGCGGCGGTCATTGCCAGCGACATGGTGCCAAGGCTGTTGAGGGCGATCGCCATGATTTCAGCCGACAGGATGAAGTCAGTGCGGATGGCGCCCTTGACCTGCAATTTCTCAAGCTCGGCGGGGTCGGCCAGGGCGTCGACCAGTTCCTCCTTATGCCCATGATCCTCGTGCAGGACCTTCTCGAGAATCTTCTCGGTCGCCTCAAACGCCAGATAAGCACCGCCAATCATCAACAGGGGTGTGATCAACCAAGGCGCGAAGGCCGTCAGCAACAAGGCGATGGGAAGCAGGATCAGCAGCTTGTTGCGTAGCGAGCCAATCGCGATCTTGCCGATGATGGGGAGCTCGCGGCTCGGCTCGAGCCCGACGACGTAGCGCGGCGTCACGGCGGTATCGTCGATCACCACGCCCGCCGCCTTGGCCCCGGCCTTGGCGGTGGCAGCACCGATATCGTCGATCGACGCGGCCGCCAGCTTGGCAATGGTGGCGACATCGTCGAGCAGCGCAATCAGTCCGGACGGCATGGATATCCCCCAAAGTGTGGCGCCTTCCCTAGCCGCGCCCGTCGCCCCTTGCCAGCGTCCAAGTTTTTGCCGAAGGCGTGCGTCATGCTGGACATGAATTTCATCAAGTCGAACCGCGCCGATGTCGAGCGCGCGATCCGTGACAAGGGGGTCGGGATCGACCTCGATGCACTGCTCGCGCTCGATGCAGAAGTGCGCGGTGCCAAGGGCGAGATCGAGACCTTGCGAGCGACCCGCAACGCGATCAGCGCGCGCTTCAAGGATGCCGCACCGGAAGAAAGAGCCGCGCTAGGGGCCGACGCGAAAGCGGCTGGGGCGCGTGCGAGTGAACTTGAGGAAGCGCTTTCGGTTAAGGAGGCCGAGCTTCGTGCACTGATGATGCGGATGCCTGGCATTCCTTGGGACGGGGCGCCGATCGGCCCGAATGAGGACAGCAATGTCGTCATCCGCACTGAGGGCGCGGTCCCGTCATTCGACTTCGAGCCACTCGATCATGTCGCGCTGATCGAGAAGAATG
>JAZKHF010000073.1:0-4950 GCA_040385545.1 Pseudomonadota bacterium | reverse complement strand
GCGGACGCTCCGGGATCGGGGCGTTGAGGCAGGCGGCGAAGGCGAGGCCGAGGACGTCGCGGGTCTGGGCGGGGTCGATGATGCCGTCGTCCCACAGGCGCGCGGTGGCGTGCCACGGATTGCCTTGGGCCTCGTAATCGTCGCGGATCGGATGCTTGAAGGCTTCGGCTTCTTCCGCGCTCCATTTGTCGGCGTCGCGGTGGACCGTCGCCAGCACACTCGCCGCCTGCTCGCCGCCCATCACGCTGATCCGGCTGTTGGGCCAGCTAAACAGGAAGCGTGGGCTGTAAGCGCGACCGCACATGCCGTAATTGCCCGCGCCGAAGCTGCCGCCGATCAGCACGGTGACCTTGGGCACCTGCGCGGTGGCGACCGCGGTGACGAGCTTGGCGCCATGCTTGGCGATGCCCTCCGCCTCATATTTGCCGCCGACCATGAAGCCCGAGATGTTCTGCAGGAACAGCAGGGGAATGCGGCGCTGGCAGGCGAGTTCGATGAAGTGCGCGCCCTTGACCGCGGACTCGCTGAACAGCACGCCATTGTTGGCCAGGATCGCGACCGGCATGCCCCAGATGTGCGCGAAACCGCACACCAATGTGGTGCCGTAGAGCGCCTTGAATTCGTGAAATTCGGAGCCGTCGACGAGGCGGGCGATGATCTCGTGCACGTCATAGGGCGCGCGGACGTCGTCGGGGATGATGCTGTAGAGTCCGTCCGCATCGTAGTGCGGAGGACGAGGCTCCCGCAGCACTCCGGCGGAGGCAGGAGCCGTGGCCGCCAGGGCTCCGGCCCCGGCCGGAGCACCAAGATGGCTGACGATGTCGCGCACGATGGTCAGCGCATGTTCGTCATTCTCCGCGAGATGGTCGACCACGCCGCTCTTCCGAGCGTGCAGGTCACCGCCGCCCAGTTCCTCAGCGCTGATTTCCTCGCCCGTCGCGGCCTTCACCAATGGCGGGCCGGCGAGGAAGATGGTGCCTTGGTCGCGGACGATGATGCTCTCGTCGGACATGGCGGGGACATAGGCCCCGCCGGCGGTGCAGCTGCCCATGACGCAGGCGATCTGCGGGATGCCCTTGGCGCTCATAGTAGCCTGGTTGAAGAAGATCCGGCCGAAGTGGTCGCGGTCGGGGAAGACCTCGGCCTGGTGCGGCAGGTTCGCGCCGCCGCTGTCGACCAGGTAGATGCACGGCAGGCGGTTGGCCTCGGCAATCTCCTGCGCGCGAAGGTGCTTCTTGACGGTCATCGGATAGTAAGTCCCGCCCTTCACCGTCGCATCGTTGCAAACGATCATCACCTGCCGCCCCGACACGCGGCCGATCCCCGCGATCATTCCCGCGCCGGGGACTTCGCCGTCGTACAAATCGTTGGCCGCAAGCTGGCCGATTTCGAGGAAGGGCGAGCCCGGATCGAGCAGGCGCTCGACGCGGTCGCGGGGGAGCAATTTGCCGCGCGCGGTATGGCGGTCGCGGCTCTTCTCGGTCCCGCCGAGCGCCGCCTGGGCGACATCGGCGCGAAGCTTTTCCGCGAGCCCGCGATTGTGTTTCGCGCGGGCCTTGGCCTCATCGCTTTCGACGTCGATCTTGCTGTCAAGCCGTGGTCCGCTCATGGCCGCTGGCCTAGCCGCAAGCGGCGCGACTTGCCAAGCGCGCTATTGCGGCCGGTCGACCCGGGCCTTGATGTAGGCGACCAGCGCCGCCCGTTCGCGTGGCGTATATTTGGAAAAGTGATCCTTCCCCACACTGGTCATCAATCCGAGATTCTTCTTCACCTTGCCCTCGCCAGTAGTCAGCAGCCGGGTCAATTCCTCCGCCGAATAGGATCCGGCAATGTCGAGACTGGGGGTGAAGCCATCATAGCCCTGCAATTCACCATTGTGGCAGGCAGTACAGCTGGTCATGGCGATGTAGCGGCCCTTGGCGTGCGCGGGTCCGAGGTCGACGGGCGGCTTGGCGCGATATTCCGCGGTCTGGGCGACGGAATTGTCGAAACCGCGCTCGATATCTTCCGCGAACTCCTTGCCTTTGCGGATCGGTGGCAATTGCGTGCCTGCGGGTTTGAAGGTCCTAAGGTAGGCGATCATCGCTGCCAGGTCGGCGTCGCTGAGGAACTGATAACTCTCGACCGGCATGAACCAGAACTCGCGGCCGTCCTTCGGCACACCCTGGCGCATGAGACGGACGAAGTCAGCGTCGCTATAATTTGCCATGGCGAGGGTCAGGTTGGGCGCATTCATGTCGCCATAATCGGGATCGTCGGCGGAAACATTCTTGCCTTGCAGATTGTCGCCGTGACAGCCGGTGCAGGAGAGGACGACGGCGAGCCGCTGGCCATGCGCGACCTTCGCCGCCGGATCTTTGTAGTCGGCCCCGTCGAAGGTCAACGCAGCCGGTTTGACCGGAACCTCGGACGCATCGTCCGCTGCCCGGTCACACGCCGCCAGTCCCAGCATCGCCAAAGCGATCATCGCTATTCGCATGAATATGCTCCCCCTGCCCGGGAAGAGTCTTAACCAAGATCAGTGATAAAGACCATGCCCGAATGCCTTGGGGCCTTAGCGGGATGCGGGGGCGTCGAATCTCAACGAGCTACCGCCACTGGTGATTCCAGATAGACTTGCGCTCCCGGTCCGAGCGGAAGGTCGAGTATCACCCAGCCGACCGTCATCGAAATCCCGACCACCATGAAGCACAAGGCATATGGCAGCATCAACGCGAGCAGCGAGCCGACCCCCATCGACTTGTCCCAACGCTGGCTGAACGCCAGGATCAGCGGGAAATAGCTCATCAGCGGGGTCATGATGTTGGTGTAGCTGTCGCCCATCCGATAGGCCGCGGTGGTCATTTCCGGGCTGATCCCGAGCAGCATGAACATCGGCACGACGACCGGCGACAATGCACTCCACTTGGCGCTGGCAGACCCGATGAACAGGTCGAGGAACGACGACAGCAGCAACACACTGATCAGAAGCATCGGTATTGGAAAGGCCATGGCCGACAAAGCGGCGGCGCCGTTGATGGCGATGATCGGACCGATCCCCGACCAGTTGAACATCGCCACGAAGTGAGCGGCGAAGAATACGAACACCAGATAGGGTGCCATTGTGCGAACGCCATGCTGCATCATCGCCATGACGTCGGCAGAACCTTGCACCGTTCCGACCGCTTTCCCGAATATCGTGCCGGTCAGCAGGAACAGGAGGAAAAAGAAAGCGATAAGCGACGCGTAGAGCGGCTGCAGTCGCGCGGTTCCGACCGCCTCCTCGTTGATGAATGGGGTGTAGCCGGGCCATAGCGCAAGTGCGGCAAATGCGGCCACCAGCAGAAGCGCAACCAACCCGGCGTGATGAAGGCCGCGCCGCTCGTCGGTCGTGACGGCGCTCTTGTCCAGATCCCGCTGCAATTCCTCGTCGACGACCCCGCCCCAGGTCCCGAGCCGGGGCTCGACGATCCTGTCCGTCACGAACCAGATGATCGGCGTGAACAATGCGACGATGGCGGCGATGAAGTACCAGTTCCCAAGAGGATTCATGGTCCATGCGGGGTCGACGATTCGCGCCGCTTCCTGCGTGAACCCGAACAGCAAGACGTCGATCTGGCCCGGCATCAAATTGCCAGCGTAACCCCCGGAAACCGCGGCGAACGCAGCCGCAAGGCCGGCCAGCGGGTGGCGACCCGCGACCGCAAATATGATCGCCGCGAGCGGAATGAACACCACGTAAGCGGCATCCGACGCGTGATGCGAAATCATGCCGACAATCGCCACGATCGGCGTCAGTAGCGATTTGCTCGCGTTGCGCAGCGACCGTCGAATGAGCGCTGAGAACATGCCCGATCGCTCGGCCACCGCCGCGCCCATCATGATCGTCAGGACCAGGCCGAGAGGCGCGAAACTGGCGAAGGTGCGCGGCATTTCGGTAAACAGGCGCGAAATGTTGGCTTCGGAGAACAGGCTGGAGGCCGTGTAGGTGAGGACTCCATTTTCTAGCGTCGCATAATCGGGCGCTTCCTCGCCCGAATAAGGAAGCGATGCGGTCCAGCCCAGTGCCGCCCCCAATGCCGACAACAGCATCAGCGCGAAGATCAGATAGATGAAGATGACCGTCGGATCAGGCAACAGATTGCCGACCCGCTCGACGAAGCCAAGAAAACCGCGCTGTCGGGCGGCTGCGGGATCGACGGGTTGGGCGGTGCTGCTCACTAAATATGCTCCGGAAAAGGAATGACGAAAAGTTGGCCGGCGACGATGAACCTGACCCGAATGGTTTCAGGCACCGATGATCTCGCGACCGATCAGCATCCGCCTGATTTCGTTGGTGCCCGCTCCGATGTCGATCTCGCTGCTACTCATGAGTCGCCTGAATCACCGTCCAATTCCTCTTGAGGTATAGTTGTTGGCAGCGGAGTGGCTCGCTTACCCCGTTTCCCCCGGAGACGATATTGGCTTTGATAATCGCGCCGCTGCTTGGCGACTTCGTATAGTACGATGCCCGTGCTGGTCCCGAGATTCAGACTGTCGACGAAACCGAACATGGGAATGCTGACGCACATTTCGCTGCGTTCGACGGCGCGGTCGCTGATGCCCTGGGCTTCGCTGCCGAACCACACGGCAAGTTTGGAATGGCGCGTGTAATCGCCCTCGTGGACGATGACATTTTCCTTCCCCTTCACGTGCGGCGACGTGACGATGGACTTGAAATTATTCTTCTCGAGATGGTCGAAACATTCATCGGTGCTGTCGAAGCGCTTCACGAATGTCCATTTGACCGCCGAGACGGACAATTTTGACAGCTTCGTCCGCTCGCGAAGCTCCTGCCAGTCGTCGGGCAGCGCGTTGCGCGGATCGACGACATAGACTTTCTCCACGCCCAGTGCATTCACGTTGCGGATGACGGTGCCGATGTTGAACATGTCACTTGGGCATTCCAACACGGCGATCAGATGCTTGCAC
>JAZKHF010000072.1:0-15858 GCA_040385545.1 Pseudomonadota bacterium | reverse complement strand
GATCACCGGGGCCAACTTGTCGATGGACGGCGGCTGGACGGCCCAATAGGCTGTCCCCGATGAATCGCTTCTTCCCTATCGCCGCGTGTCTAGCGCTGACTGGCTGCCATATTCTCACCGGTCCGCGAGCGATCATCGCGTCGCCGGGCAGCGAATGGCGGAGCGTCGCCACTGGCGCGGATCGTGAGCGGTTGCGCGACTGGCGCGATGCCTTTGTTGAGGCATTGGGCAAGGCACGTGCCGCTGGTCATGGCGCGACCATCGCGGCTGAGGGTGCGCTGCTCGATCCCGATGCCGCGCTTGGGGGGCCACCGATCCCCAATGGCGATTATCGTTGCCGGGTGATCAAGCTGGGCGCGAAACAGCCCGGCCTGCTCGACTATGTCGCTTATCCCGCCTTCACCTGCCGCATTCAGGCCGACGGTCGCCATCGCGGCTTTGCCAAGGTCAGCGGATCGCAACGCCCGGTAGGGATGATATTTCCCGGTGACCCGATGCGTGAAATATTCCTTGGTACCCTCGTGCTCGGCGACGAGACCCGCGCCATGCAATATGGCCGCGATCCCGATCGCGACCTCGCCGCCTTTGTCGAACGGATTGGCCCGGCGCGCTGGCGCATGGTGCTGCCGCGACCAGCCTTTGAATCGACGTTGGATGTGATCGAGCTGATACCGGCTCGCTAAAGGGGAATAACGATGCGTCACTTACTGCTCGCGGCAACTGCCGCCACGCTGATCGCGACACCCATCCAATCCGCCACCATCGGCGAAGCGGTAAAGGCCGACATGCCGTCGCTGATGGCAATGTATCGCGACTTCCATGCCAACCCCGAACTGTCGATGCAGGAAGTCCGCACCCCCGCCAAACTCGCTGCGGAGATGAAGAAGCTCGGCTTCACCGTCACCGAAAAGGTCGGGAAGACCGGCGTAGTCGCGGTGCTGAAAAACGGTGCCGGCCCGACACTGATGATCCGCGCCGACATGGATGGACTTCCGATCGTCGAGCAGACCGGCTTGCCCTATGCGTCGAAGGTGCGGGCCATGGCCCGATCGGGCGTCGAGACCGGGGTGATGCACGGCTGCGGGCATGACACGCACATCACCAGCTGGATCGGCACCGCCCGACTGCTAGCGGCGCGCAAAGGCGAATGGTCGGGCACGCTGGTGATGATCGCCCAGCCCGGCGAGGAAACCGGCGAGGGTGCCAAGGCGATGCTCGACGACGGGCTCTACACCCGCTTCCCAAAGCCCTCGACCGTGATCGGGTTCCACGATGCGGCGGCGATCCCGGCCGGCATGATCGGGGTCACGCCCGGCTATGCTCTGGCCAACGTCGACAGCGTCGATATCAGCGTCAAGGGCGTCGGCGGCCACGGTGCCTATCCGCAAACCACCAAAGACCCGATCGTCCTCGCCAGCCGGATCGTCGGCACGCTGCAAACATTGGTCAGCCGGGAGAATGATCCGGCCAATCCCGCGGTGGTCACCGTCGGCAGCTTCCAGGCGGGGGCCAAGCACAACATCATTTCCGACGAGGCGCGGCTTCAACTGACCGTGCGCAGCTATACGCCGGAAGTGCGCAAGTTGCTGCTCGACGGCATCCGCCGCATCGTTCGCGGCGAGGCGATCGCCGCCGGCATGCCCGACGACAAGATGCCCGTCGTGACCATTCGTGAGGCCGAATATACCCCCTCGACCTTCAATACCTTGCCCCTTTCGGAGCGCGCTCTGTCCCTGTTCGCCGAGCGATTCGGCAAGGACCGCACGATCAAGACTCCGGCCGTGATGGGCGGTGAGGACTTCAGCCGCTTCTGGCTTGCCGACCAGAGTATCCAGAGCCTGATCTTCTGGGTCGGTGGCACCCCCGCGGCCACATGGACGGCGGCGAACGGCGATGCGGCGAAACTCCCCTCGCTTCACTCGCCCTATTGGGCACCGGACGCGGAAGCCGTCATATCCACCGCCACCGAAGCCATGACCGCGCTGTCGCTGGATCTTTTGAAGAAAAGCTAGATTGGCGTCTCGCCTGAACGCCCCATAACGGGACAGCAACAAGTTGTTGAACAAGGTTAACTAAAGGGATAGTTAACGCGCATCCAGCCGACTCGGGAGGTATTCCGCTCGGCCTCTTTACATTGGAGGATGCGATGCGGGGGATATTCCCAGTGGCACTGGCCTTGGCATTTGCGCCATCGGTCCTGGCGCAGCCGGCCGCGGCCCAATCGACGGGTGCAACGGTGACCAAGGACCTCGGCTGCGGCGGCTTTGTGCCTACCCAGTCGGGCGGAGTCGGTGCGCTCATCTATACGACCGAGGGCGCGGTGGTGGTGAAGGGCAATGGCTCGACATCGCTGACCTGCCATTTCGACATCCCATCGGGTTTGGAGCCAAAGACCACCACACGATCAAGCGGCTTCCTGTGCATCACCTATCTAGGATCGACCACCGATAGCCGGATGCAGGCCAGTTCGGGCGGCAATGCAACGCTGACTTGCCGGATTCGGACCAGGACTCGCTGACAAAGACGCGACTCACTCGCTCGCCGCATTTAGCGTTTCGATCTGCCCTGGGGTCAGATCGAGCGTCAGCGCGGCGATCAGTTCCTTGGCTTGTACCCGGCTGGTTGCGCTTGCAATTGGCGCGGTGACGCCGCCCTGTACCTTGGTCCAGGCAAGTGCCACCGCCGCCAGACTGGCCTTGGTCTCGGCCGCGACCTCGTCAAGCGCGGCAAGCACGCGCGGCCCCTTGCCTTCCAGATATTCGATGTTGCGAAGTCCGCGCGGGCTTTGCCCGAGATCGTCCTTCGATCGATATTTGCCGGTCAGAAAGCCATTGGCCAGACCGTAATAGGGAAAGAAGGCAACGCCTCGTCCGGTGACGACATCCTGCAGCGCGCCCTCGAATTTCCCGCGCTCAAGCATATTGTACCAGCCCTGCACCGCAACCGCCGGTTCGATCCCAATCGTAGCCGCCGTATCCAGCGCTTCCTCGACCCGCGTCGCGGAGAAATTGCTGAGCCCGGTGGCGCGGACCTTCCCCGCGGCACGCAAATGCTCGAACGCCCCCAGGCTGTCGGCCAACGGCACATTCCGATCGTCATTATGCTGGTAATAAAGATCGATCGTGTCGATTCCCAGCCGCCGCAGCGAAGCCTCGCACGTCGGTCCGATCGTGTCGGGTGACAGGCCCGCCATGAAACCGACCTTGGTCGCGATGATGATCCTGGCGCGCTTCGCCGGGTCACGCTTCAGCCAGTTACCGATCACCGTCTCGCTCTCACCGCCGACATGCCCCGGCACCCACGCCGAATAGACGTCGGCGGTGTCGATCATCGTGCCACCGGCATCGACAAAGGCATCGAGAATAGCAAAACTGGTCGCTTCGTCCGCGGTCCAGCCGAACACATTTCCGCCCAGTGCGATTGGTGCAAGGGTCATTCCGCTGCCGCCCATCGCGCGCTTTTCATGGTCGCTCATCTGCCCAGCATAGCGGCGTCTTCAGTGTTTGTTTGTAAATTTATCCGACAGTGCGGCCATGTCGGCGCATTTGACACTCTTGCTCCCATGAACGGGTGGATCGCCTTTCCGGCGCAGGCGATTGCCGCCTTGCTGTTCATCGCGCTCATCCTGTGGCGGCTCAAAGCCGGCGTCCGGCTTCCGGCGCAGCGACTGATGCTGGCCGGGTTCGCCTTGACCGCCTGCTGGTCATGGCTTGGCGCGATTACCCCCGGTGCACCGCTCACTCATCTGGCGGAAACATTCCGCAACTTCACCTGGCTGGCCTTGCTCCACAGCCTTTCGGGTGGCGGAGAGGCGGTCGAGCGCCAGCGCGGCGTTCGCCTAGTCTATGGCGCGGTTGGCGCGGTGCTCGGGTTGCAAATGGTCGCCGACCTGCTCCCATTCGCGATCGGCGTCGAACCGACCATCGCCGCGACAGCCCTCCTGCTCCGGATTACCGCCGCGGCGGGGCTGCTGGTGCTGGTCCACAACATTTTCGGTCAGGCCGATTCGGCAAGCCGGTCGGCCATCGGCATGGCGATGTTCGCGCTGGTTGCGACCTGGGGTTACGACCTGAACCTCTACACCCTCGCCTACCTCGATCCTTCGTCGAGCATCGGGCTGGCCGAGTGGCGCGGGGTGATGGTCGCGCTGACCGTGCCGCTGTTTGCAATCGGGGCGGGGCGGGCCGATGGATGGCGCATCCGCCTGTCGCGCGCCGCCACCTTCCAGTCGCTGTCGCTGCTCGCCATCTGCGCCTACTTCGCGACCATGACCCTACTGGCCACCGCCCTTCGCGGGTCGGGGCTCGACTGGTCGCGGCCGATTCTGATCGTGATGCTGACCGCGATGGTGATGGCGGCCATGGTCTTGCTACCGAGCCAGCGCGCGCGCGGCTGGGCCAAGGTCAAATTGGCCAAGCATCTGTTCGAGCATCGCTACGACTATCGCACCGAATGGCTTCGCTTCGCCGACACCATCGGTCGGTCGGGTTCCGATGTCGCGCCGCTAGGGCAGCGCCTGGTGAAAGCGTTTGCCGACATTCTCGATAGTCCCGGTGGATTGCTGCTGGTGACTGGCGATGAGGGGCAAATCGAGCAAGCGGCGGAATGGAATTGGACACGTGCGGCCCTCGCCCCCGACCGCGACGATCAGGCCCGCTGGGCCGAACTCGAAGGCGAACCGCAAATCCTCGATTTCGATGCATTGCGCCGCGGCGACAGTCAGGGCGGTTCGTCGTTCCCGATACCGCCATGGCTCGACGACCAGGCATGGTGCGGCGTTCCGCTGATGCATGGCGGGCGGCTGATCGGCCTCGTCCTGCTCGCCGCGCCGGAGTTCCGCCGGGCGCTCGACTGGGAGGATTTCGATCTGCTCAAGACCGCCGGCCGCCAAGCCGCGAGCAGCCTGGCCGAAGCCCACGGCCAGCAGGCACTCGCGACGGCCCAGCGGTTCGACGATTTCAATCGCCGCTTTGCGTTCATCCTGCACGATATCAAAAATCTCGTCAGCCAATTGTCGCTGGTCGCGCGCAATGCCGAGCGTCATGCGGATAACCCGGAATTCCGGGCCGACATGATTGCCACCCTGCGCAGCTCGGTCGGCAAGATGACCGACCTGCTCGCGCGCCTCACGCCTGCCGCCGACCAGCGATCGGCGCGGCTCGAGCCGGTCGAGTTGCAGCCCTTGGTCACCGCTTTGGTTGCCGCGCGACGCTCCACGCATGATGTCACGCTAAGCGGCAACGGCCATCATGTCGTCATGGCCGATCCCCTGCTGCTCGAACAGGCGATCGGCCATTTGCTGCAGAATGCGGTCGATGCCAGCGCGCGTACGCAAGCGGTCACCGTCCGCATGGGCGGTGACGGCCGAGAGGCGACAATCTCAATCATCGACCAGGGACCGGGCATGGACAGCGAGTTCATCCGCACCCGCCTGTTCCAGCCTTTCGCCTCAACCAAGGATGGTGGCTTCGGGGTCGGTGCGTTTGAAGCTCGCAGCCTGGTCGCATCGATGGGCGGTCGCCTGACGGTTGATAGCCGCCCCGGCAAAGGCAGCCGCTTCACCATCCACATGGCCGAGACCGAGCCAGCAATCGAACCGCAACGGAAACAGGCATGACCGAAGACAAGCAACTCCCCATCCTGTTGATCGTCGAAGATGACGAAGGTCTGCAGCGCCAGCTGAAATGGGCCTATGAGGGCTATCGCGTGGTCGCCGCGACCAGCCGCGCGCAGGCGATCGATCTGCTCCGCCTGCACGAACCCGCGGTTGTCACGCTCGATCTGGGCCTGCCGCCCGATCCGGACGGCACCACGGAAGGGTTCGCGACATTGAGCGAGATACTGGCGCTCAAACCCGACACGAAGGTGATCGTCGCTTCGGGCCATGGAGCACGGGAAAGTGCGCTGAAAGCGATCGCGCTCGGCGCATATGATTTCTACCGAAAGCCGGTCGACATCGACGACCTCGGACTGATCGTCGCCCGCGCTTACCACCTGCATGAGATCGAGGCCGAAAATATGCGGCTTGAAGCCGGTGGTGGCGGAACGGCCGCGACCGTGCTCGGATCGATCATCACCGCGGCACCCGAAATGCTCAAGGTCGCGCGGACGATCGAGCGGGTCGCACCGGCCGACGTGTCGGTCATGCTGCTTGGCGCGAGCGGCACGGGCAAGGAATTGCTGGCCCGTGCGGTTCACGATTCCAGCCCGCGCCGGCGCGGGGAATTCGTCGCGATCAACTGCGCCGCCATCCCCGAGAATCTGCTCGAGGCCGAATTGTTCGGTTACGAACGGGGTGCCTTCACCGGCGCGGTCAAGACCACGCCCGGCAAGATCGAGCAAGCGGTTGGCGGCACCCTGTTCCTTGATGAGGTCGGCGACATTCCGCTTCCGTTACAGGTCAAATTGCTGCGCTTCCTGCAGGAACGGGTGATCGAACGGATCGGCGGCCGGGCAGCAATTGCGGTCGACACCCGGATCGTCTGTGCCACTCACCAGAACCTCGACCAGATGATCGCCGCCGGCCGTTTCCGCGACGACCTTTATTATCGCCTCGCGGAGATCGTGGTGACGATTCCGTCGCTTGCCGAGCGACCGGGCGATGCGGTGCTGCTGGCGCGGCATTTCGTTACCCGCTTCGCGCGCATTATGAATCCCAAGGTCCAGGGTCTCGGCCCCGATGCCGCCGAAGCGATCGACGCGCATGCCTGGCCCGGCAACGTCCGCGAACTGGAGAACCGCATCAAGCGCGCGGTGATCATGTCCGACGGTCGCACGATCGGCGCTGCCGATCTCGATCTCGGCCCCGCCCCCGCCCCGGACGGTTCGCGCGCAATCAATCTGCGTGCCGCGCGCGAAGGGGCCGACCGCCGCGCCATCCGGCAGGCAATGGCGAGAACCGACAACAATATCTCTAGTGCCGCCAAACTTCTCGGGATCAGCCGGCCGACACTTTACGATCTGATCAAGCAGTATCAATTGCAGGCGTAGCGCCCGCGGCCCTGGCCTTGATCGCGACCCGTTCAAACACCTGACGGATCGCGGCTGGCGGTGCGGAATCGATTGCGCCGCCGCCGATTTCCTGCGGAGACCAGCTCATCGAAGGGGCAGTGTCGTCGAGCATCGACCACTCGGGAAACATGCGCGCCTCGACGTCATCGACGAGCATCAGGCGGACATCGCAATGCCGGTCGTCAACCGAAATCCGCGCAAACAAGGCGTCGATTGCGTTGATCGGTCCTTCGATCAGTTGAAGGTACAGATCCTGCCGGCAGATGAGTGCCCCGCTGATGTCATCGCGCTGATTGTTGCGGCGGGCGCGAGTCAGGATCCCGGCCAGGATGGCGCGGTCGAACCCGAATGGTTGCGAGCGGTAAATCAATTGCTTCACGTCGCCTGCTCCTGTCGGCATTCGGGGCGGCAAGGATACGCGATCGGACGAGGCCCGGATAGGTGCGGCGACAAGGGGTCGAGGCTCAGAAGGTTTTGCGAAACTCGAGCTCAATCGTTCGACCGATCGGATCGCGATAGCCAGGTTGATAGGCCAAGGGCGTGAAGCCGCTCCGGTCACGCACCGATTCCCGGTCATTGGTCAGATTGACAGCGGTCAGCGTGAAACGACCTCCCCTGAGCCATTTGACGGTCGGGAGAAGTCGGCCCGCCTCCGCAAATGCGCGAAATCCAAACGTCGTCAAAGGCTCGAACGTCAACGCATCGCCCGCCGCGACGCCCCCGAGGTCGAGAAAGCTTGCGCTTCGTCGTTCGGCCGAGACGCGCACGCCCAGGCCACGCTCGGCATAGCCAAGATTGATGTCGAACTGATGACGCGGCCGGGTCGCACCACCGAAACCAGCCGCCCGCCGCGACAATAAGTCGAACGTCGGACCGCCCTCGCCGATGGTAAGCCGACTGCGGATCAGGAAAGTGTGGGAGGCGCTAAGCTGGATGCGGCCGCCACGCCCGGGCCGATCTTTTCCGCCGACCGGAACGATCAGGTTGATACCCTGACGAAGTTGCGATTCCGATTGACGATCGAACGTGACGGGCCGCAAGTCGACGGCAATCAGCCGGCCACCGGAATCGCGAATGAACCGGTCGGGAAAGGCGTTGATGACCGCCTCGCTTGCGGGCGGCAGCACCGCGATGACGTTCCGCGTGTCGCTGTCAATAAAATCGCCGTTAAGCACGAGATCCAGATTGCGAAATGGTTGCAGGCGAACCGACAATGTACGGCTGTCGACCCCGAACTTGCCAAGCGCCACATTTCCACCGCTCAGCGTGACGACATCGACCGTCTCGCTCAGAACCGGGTCGAAATAACGAACGCCGGGCGTTTCGATCGGCGTCGCCGCGAGCAGATCGATCGAGGGTTGCGATCGACTGGAAGTGAAAGCGCCGAATATCCGCAGCCATGTCGCGGGTTCCCAGCGCAGCGTGAATGAATTCGACGAGATCGAACCGAGGTCCGAAACTCGGCCGCGCCGAAGCTCGGCACCGATTCCAAGTTCGCCGAGTTGCGACGCGAAGCCGGAGGCCTTGCTGGCGATCGGAAGATCGACCCCAAGGCGCAATTCCCGGGTTGTTTGATCGGAACTATTGGCGACGGAATCGAACTGGCCGGCAATGGAATTGCGGTTCCACGATCCGCCCACGGTCAGGCGCATCTGACCGGCCGGAAGATCGGCAATTGGTCCGTTGGCCCGCAGTTCGACCGATCGATCGCGGCTGGTGGAGCGCGACGTTTTTCGCGCGGCGTTGTCCATTGGTGTCGTCACGACGACCCGCTGCCGATCGTCACGAACGACCGCGTCCATGGTCAGCAGCCAATCGCCGCGGGTGGCCTCAAGTTGCAGGTCGGCGGTCGCGTTGTTCGACCGCGCCCGCTGCATCAGCGGATCGCCGGCAGCCGACAGGCCAAGGCGCGCATCGGTGTCGGCGCGGGCCAGTTTGACGTTCAGCGATGCGTTGAGCCAGGGCGTCGGCTGGTCCGACGCCGAAAACCCAACTTCAAACCGATCGCGCGCTCCGCGGAGCGTGCGCAACCGGCCCAATCCGTCGGGCGCGTCCAGCTCTTGGTCGATGCCGCGCTCACTCTCCAGCAGCGAATTTTCGCTCGTAACCCGTGCCGTGACGTTGATGCGTCGCGGCTGATCGATGGCGGTCAGGCCCAAGTCACCCATGGCCGCGCCCCAACCGCCCTCGGTCGCCGCCCGTGCCGTGCCGCGAGCAGCGAGCACGCGCGATTGGGGACGAAGCACGATATTGATGGCTCGCGCGGTGTTCGATCCACCGTTCTTGCCGGCTGCCCCCGGCGCAAGAACGTCGATTCGCTCGACGGCTTCCGGAGGATAATCCTCAATCGACGATCGACCACGGGCCAGCCGACCGTTGATCAAAATCTCGACGTCGCCCGCGCTCTCGCCTTCTTCGATCGCAATTTCGTCGATCAATTCGCCGACCGTGCTCAACCCATAGGTAGACAAGTCGGCGGCATCGATGCTGCGCTCGGCACCGGCAACAAGATCCTGGCGCTGCCCGATGACGACAATTTCGTCTTCCTGAACAGGCAAACTTTGTGCTGTCGCCGGCGAAGCCAAACCGCCGGCAGCCAGGACATAGCAAAAGAAAGAGAACTCACGGTCCGTCCGCGAGCTCTCTTTCTTTTCGATGTTACCTTGAGGAACGGTCATTCGGACCGTCTACAGCAAGGTGCGACCATTACGAATATTATTGACCGAGTTGGCCGCGCAATGCGCCACCCGGGAATTCGGCGTTGTGAATGTTAACGTAATAGTCGGACGGATCGCGAATGATCTCGAGCGCCAATTCCTTGCCGATCGCGACGCAGCCATTGCTCGATCCGCCGGTCGGAGCCTGGAGGTTGACCACAACAGGACCGGCCGTTCCGGCGGGCGCTTCATGGACATGGGCGGCGGTGGATGGCCCGATTCCGCTCACTCGGACCGAATAGCAAAGCTGGCCCTTGCCGGGATTGATTCGAACGGTCGCCGTCCCCGTCCCGTCCAGATCGCCCAAAACGGGCACTTCATTCTCGCCTTCGAGCGTCACGGTAAAACGGCGTCCGCTATCGTCTTGTGCCATTGCAGGCGCGGCGGAAATCATGGCTGCAGCCGCGATAACACCAGTCAGAAAAATCGAGCGCATGGGTTTCATCCCTCTTTGAATAGCCATTATCGGCACGGCAATAACGATTTCGATCGAGCGCCGGATGCAACCGTTTCGCTGGCGACGTCGCGTCCCCCTAACAACCGACTGTCTTGCGGTGCCGCGCTTCGGAGCTAGGCTGTCGGCGAACAATCCCGGGAGAATATCATGGACCGCCGCCAGTTCCTCACCACCACCGGCCTTGCAGCGGGTGCTGCGCTCGCTCCCGCCCCGGCATTTGCCCAAAGCATGCCGACCGCCGGTGCGACTCCGGGCGATGCGCTGCTGAATGCGCTGCTCGAGAAAATCTTCATGGACCGAGTCAAACGCAGCCCGAGCTTCGCCACCGGGATCGGCCTCGACAAGGGACCGCTTGTGGCGTTCAAATCGCAGTTCGACACGCGGCCCGCCGCCGAGGCCCGCCGCGAAGATATGGCGCTGGCCAAGCGCGAACTGGCGCAGGTTCGCGCGGTCAATCCGGCGACCCTCTCGACCGCCGGCAAGCTCAACCGCGAAGTCGTGCTCTACCAGGGCGAAACGGGGCTGATCGCGCGAGAGAAATTCGGCATCGACAGCGTACAACGGCCCTACCCGATCTTCCAGCAGGGCGGGGTCTATTTCTCGACCCCCGATTTCCTTAACTCGAGCCACACGATCGAAACCGCGGCCGATGCGGAGGCTTATCTGTCGCGCCTCGCACTGGTCGATACGTTGCTCGACAACGAGTCGGTCGACCAACGGGCGCAGGCGGCGCGCGGCTTCCTTGCCCCCGCCTGGTCGATCGACCTGACGCTGGGCCAGATGAAGAAATTGCGTGGGGTGGCGGCGGCCGACAGCGGCATGGTCCAGTCGATCGCCAAGCGCGCCGCGGCCAAGAATCTTCCCGGCGAGTGGGCGGCGCGCGCCACCGCGATCGTCGACCGGGAAATCTATCCCGCGCTCGACCGCCAGATCGCGATGATGGAGGCGCTCAGGCCGACCAGCAAAGCGGGGGACGGCGCGGCCCGCCTGCCCGATGGCGAAGCAATCTATGCCGCCGCCCTCAAGCAGGCGACCACCACCAATTTCACCCCCGACGAAGTGCATCGCCTCGGTCTTGCTCAGGTCGCCGAGATCAGCGGACAGCTGGATGTCATCCTGAAAGCCGCTGGCCTGACAACGGGAAGCGTCGGCGAGCGGCTCGATCAGCTCAACCGCCGTTCCGACCAGCTCTACACCAACACCCCGGAAGGCCGCGCGGCGCTGATCGCCAGCCTCAATGCCGGGGTCGAGGATATGAAGGGCCGCCTTCCGCGCGCTTTCGCCACCTTGCCCACCCAGCCGCTCGAAATCCGCGCGGTGCCTGTCGAGATCCAGGATGGCGCGTCCAACGGCTATTACCGCAGCGCCAGCCTCGATGGGTCGCGGCCGGCGATCTATTACATCAACCTCAAAGACGTCGGCGACTGGCCGAAATATTCGCTGCCCGCGCTGACCTATCACGAAGGATCGCCCGGCCATCACCTCCAGATCAGCCTGGCGCAAACTTCAAAGGACATTCCGACGATCCGCAAGCTGGGCGGCTTCTCGGCATATTCCGAGGGCTGGGCGCTGTATGCCGAACAGGTCGCCGACGAGCTTGGCGCCTATCAGGGCATCGACCGTGCAGGATATTTGCAAAGCTTCCTGTTCCGCGCCAGCCGGCTGGTGGTCGACACCGGGCTCCATTCCAAAGGCTGGAGCCGCGAAAAGGCGGTCGATTACATGGTCGGCGCGACCGGCTTCGCCCGCCCCCGCGTGCTTCGCGAAGTCGAGCGTTACTGCACCCAGATGGGCCAGGCCTGCAGCTACAAGGTCGGCCACATGGCCTGGGTCCGCGCGCGGGCCGATGCGGAGCGGACGCTTGGCGACAGGTTCGACCTCAAGCAGTTCCATGAAGTGCTCAAGGATGGCGCGATGCCGCTGACGATCCTGGAACGGCGGATCAAGGAGCGGACCGCGGCGATGGCCTGAACGCTGGCTTAAATTGTCAAAGTTTCGCGACTTCGACGCCTTTTTGGGGGTGATTTGTCAACTTAAGGATTCGAGGGAGTGTTCGTCTGTGAAGCGCTGGCCAGTAGCGATCGGAAGACACGAATCGACAATGAGAAAGAGCAGTCGAAAGACCGCCCAAGCCAAGCAGGCGAAATCCTATTTTGGAAGCTTATTCTGGCGGACGAAATGCGCGGCTTCCGCGTATGTCCGATATGGGTGGAAGGCGGACATTGCGCCTTCGGACGGGGTAACGTTAAATGCATCCGATGTTACGTGCGCTAACTCTGCTGCTTCTCGCATCCTTGAGTGGTTGTGGCCCTCCTCTCGTCTGGGGTGGAGATGACGCAACAAAAGGTCGCCTTCTTGAACTGGTGCCGCTGGGTTCGACCATAAGCGAATTAGAAGCGGAGGCAAAGGACCGTCGCTGGCGAGCCCTCTACCGCGACGATCGACTGTTCAAAAAGGGACTGCCTCATTACTTTGGAGATGGATGTAATTTTCAAGGCGGGGTGAGCACGAACTTCGTAGTCGCAGAGTATGGCTTTTTCACAAGGTCCGTGGAGGGCCTGTGGATGTTTGATAAAGCTGGAAAGTTGGCCGATTTGTGTATCCGCCGCACTACCGACGCACTGTAGCCGCTAAAGTCCGCAATGGGTCGAGAGCGGACATTAGCTTCGGCGAAATTTGACCGATAGTTTCCACAATAGACCAACCCCAATCGGGATCAGCAAGTAGGGCAACCATACGTGGAAGGCGGGCATTCGGTCGTACAGGCGCTCGATGCCGAGGCCGAAGGCGTAGCCGAGGCCGACGAAGAGTAATGACCACGCGATCGCCGCAACTAGATTGAGGATGGCGAACCGCATTGGCGAGAAGCCGCTGGTGCCGATCAGCACCGGACTAACGGTGCGCAGGCCGTAGAAGAAGCGGAACAGCATGACATAGGTCTGCGGGTAACGCTCGAACCGCGCTTGCGCGCTGGCGAAGCGGGGGCTCGAGCAGATCTTGGCGATCCGCGGCCGGTCCTTGAGCAGGCGGCCGGCGTAGAACAGCCCCTGGTCGGCGATCAGTGTGCCCGCCAGCACCGCCGCCCACACCGCAGGCAGCGCGAACAGCCCGCGATGCGCGCTCATGCCGCCGATCATGGCCACAGTCTCACCCTCCAGCGCGGCGCCGACGACGATCGCGAGCAAGCCGTACTGGGCGATCCATCCCTCGATGTCGGTCATCGCGCGGCCGCCATCTGCTCGGCCAGTTCGGCGACTTCCAGCCAGCGCATTTCGGCGGCGTCTTTTTCATCGCGCAGGGCGGAGGCCTTGCGGGTCAGCTCGTCGAAGCGAGCGGGGTTTTTCGCGTAGAGATCGGGGTCGTGGAGCAAATCCTCGGTCGCCACGATTTCGTGTTCGAGGCGCTCGACTTCGCCGGGGAGCCGGTCGAGGTCTCGCTGGTCCTTGAAGGAAAGCTTTTTGTACCCCGGCGCAGGCCGGGGCCCAGAAGGCAAAGCCTGTTTTGAACTTTCGACGCTCCGCGTCACCTGGGCCCCGGCCTTCGCCGGGGTACGGGTCGGTGCCTTGCGCTTCACCCAATCCTCGTAGCCGCCGGCGACGATGTCGACCTTGCCCGAGCCGTCGAGGCCGAGCGTGACCGTCACCGTCTTGTCGAGGAAGTCGCGGTCGTGGCTGACGATGAGTACGGTGCCGTCATAATCGGCGATCACTTCCTGAAGCAGGTCGAGCGTTTCGAGGTCGAGGTCGTTGGTGGGCTCGTCGAGCACCAGCAGGTTGGACGCGCGGGCGAATTCGCGGGCCAGCAGCAGCCGCGACCGCTCGCCGCCCGACAAGGTGCCGACCGACGCCTCGGTCAATTCGGGCGCGAACAGATATTCTTTCAGATAGCCCTTGATGTGCTTCTTGACCCCGCGCACATCGATCCAGTCGCCGCCTTCGGCCAGCACATCGCGAACGCGCTTTTCGGGCGACATCAATTTGCGCTGCTGGTCGATGACGATGCCGCTCAGCGATTTGGCCCTGGTCACCTTGCCCGCGTCGGGCGCGAGCTCGCCGGTCAGCAATTTGAGCAGGGTGGTCTTGCCGGTGCCATTGGCCCCGACCAGCCCGATCCGGTCGCCGCGGGTGATGCGCAGGGAAAAGTCCTTGATGATCGTCCGCTCGTCGAAGCCCTTGCTCACATGCTCGGCATCGATGACGACCTTGGTCTTCACGTCGTCGCGGGCCAGGCCGAGCTTGGCCGCCCCCGCCGGCCCGAGCATCGCCGCACGGCTCGCCCGCATTTCGTGCAATTTGGCGAGCCGCCCCTGGTTGCGCTTGCGCCGCGCGGTCACCCCGCGCTGGAGCCAGTGAAGCTCCAGCTTGAGCTTCGCGTCGAGCTTGTCGGCGGCGCGTTCCTCCTCGGCATAGACCGCCTCGGTCCAGGCATCGAAGCCGCCGAACCCGATCTCCGCGCGGCGCAGATTGCCGCGATCGAGCCAGATGCAGCTCTTGGTCAGCCGCGCGAGGAAAGTACGGTCGTGGCTGATGACGATGAACGCGCCCTTGAAGCGCATCAGATATTGTTCGAGCCAGTCGATCGCGCCGAGATCGAGATGGTTGGTCGGCTCGTCGAGCAGCAGCACGTCGGGATCCTGCGCAAGCGCGCGGACGATCGCCGCGCGGCGGCGCTCGCCGCCGCTGGCGGTGCTCGTCGGTCGGGCAAGGTCGATCCCGATCTGGTCGGCGATGGCGGCGGCCTGATGCGCTTCAGGCGCGCCCTCCCCGCCCAGCACCCAATCTTCCAGCGTCTCACAGGCGGTCATGTCGGGATCCTGCTCCAGCAGAACGACCCGCGTGCCGGGAACGATCATGCGCTTGCCGAGATCGGTCTCGATTGTGCCCGCGAGGCATTTGAGCAAGGTCGTCTTGCCCGCGCCGTTGCGGCCAATCAGCGCGAGCCGGTCGCGCGGGCCGACATGGACGTCGATGCCCTTGAATAGCCAGCCTTCGCCCTGATGGAGGCCGAGATTCTCATAGGATAAGATTGGGGGTGCCATATTGCGCCGCCTAGCCTAGCATTGCGCCCTCGTCACGGTGCAGGCTGGGCACAATGGGCTTTTGACGCAACACTGAACCTTGCCCATCGACCCATTCATAAGTCATTCAATGGCTTGGACCTAGGAAGGCGGCAGACAGACACCAAGCGTATGACCATGTTCCGCCCCCTCCTTGCCGCTGCGCTCGCAGCCGGCCTCCTGACCGGCCCCGCGCTGGCCGACCGGCCGCGCGACCAGGACCAGGCGTTCCGCGCCACCACCGAGGGCCGCGCCATCCCCCTGCCGGTGATTCGCGACCGGGTGATGCGCGAAATGGCGCGCGACCGCGAACCGGCCGAATATCTCGGCCCCGAGTTCCGCGGCGACACCTATCGGCTCAAGTTCATGCGCGGCAATCGCGTGATCTGGGTCGACGTCGACGCCGCCACCGGGCGGATCGTCGGCCGTTCTGGCAAGTAAGCGCGCCGCCGGGCGCGCTTTTCCGCCCGCTCACCGGCTCCGGCCTCCCTCACCTGCTTGCGTATCGCCCACCCACTTGCGTACCGCAAAGCAACCGTTCAGCTTGGCAGGTGTTAAGCTAGCGAAACGAATTTTAGGGGAATATCTCAATGCGGGTCCTGATCGTCGAGGACGAA
>JAZKHF010000071.1:0-17032 GCA_040385545.1 Pseudomonadota bacterium | reverse complement strand
CGTTGATGATGATCATGTCCTTGGCGCGGCCGACGATGAAGATGTAGCCGGCCGACACGTAACCCATGTCGCCAGTATCAAGCCAACCGTCGTCGCTGAGGCAGGCGGCGGTCGATTCGGGATCGCGGAAATAGCCGGACATGACCGACGAACCGCGGCAGTAGAGCTTGCCGATCGAACTGTCGGGCAGAATCGCGCCGGATGCGTCGCGGATCTCGACTTCCATGCCGATGACCGGCTTGCCGCAATTGACGATCGCGCGATACCGGCGGGGGCGCTCCTGCGCCGGGGTGCCGACGCCGGAGAGCTCGCTTTCCTCGACCAGTTCGAGCCTTATGCCTTCACCCGGCGGCATGATCGACACCGCCAGCGTGGCCTCGGCGAGGCCGTAGCTGGGGCAGAAGGCGGCGGCCTTGAAGCCGGCATCGGCAAAGCTGTCGACGAATGCCTGCATCACGTCGGGGCGGATCATGTCCGCGCCATTGCCTGCAATCCGCCAGCGCGAAAGATCGAAGCGGTCGGCGGCGCGGGTCTGCGACGACATGCGGCGCGAGCAGATATCGTAGCCGAAGGTCGGCGAATAGCTGAGCGTCGTACCCGGATTGCGGCTGATCAGGTCGAGCCACGCCAGCGGCCGGCGCGCGAAATCCTCGGTTTTGAGATAATCGACGCTGACTTGGTTGGCGAGCGGCGAGAGCATGCAGCCGACCAGCCCCATGTCATGGTACCAGGGCAGCCAGCTGATGCAGCGGTCACTGTCCTTGAGCTCAATGCCCATGCTGTGAGCATGGAGATTGTCGAGCAATGCGCGATGGGTGACCGCCACGCCGTGGGGGAAACGGGTCGATCCCGAGCTATATTGCAGATAGGCGATATCGTCGCTTCGGTTCGCTGGAAGCGGCGCGTCCGACGGCGATATTTCCACCAGACTGTCCCAATCGCGCGCCGTCACCCCGCGCTGGGTGGCGGCATCGGCGCAATAGTCGGCGAGTTCGGGAGGATAGAGGAAAAGTTGGGGATCGCTGCTCTTAAGCATCACCAGCAACTGGCTGACATAGGCTTCGCGTCCGCCGAAGCTGGTCGGCAAGGGCAGCGGCACCGGCCAAAGCCCGGCATAGACCGCGCCAAAGAAGCTGGCCGCGAATTCGGCCCCCGTCTCGGCGACCAGGGCCACGCGATCACCCGGATTCAATCCAAGTGCAACGAAGCGTCGGGCGTGCGCAAGGGAATCGGCCTTCAGTTCGGAATAAGGATAGGCGCGGGTCAGCGTTCCGCGGGCATCGTGGAAATTCATTCCGCGAACGCCGCTCGCGGCATAATCCAGCGCCTGGCCGAGCGTGTCGAAGTCGGCGAAGCGCCGATCGAGAGGATCGGAAGTAGGCGTTGCGCCGGGAGGGGTCAGGTCGGTCATCAATTGGAAATCGCGGTCACTCACGCCCCTGTGCTTTGATCCAGATACGCGACGCCCGGCGCAAATGGTGCGTTGACGTCACTTCCCCTAAGCTTTGCGTGATGGTCACCGACTGTGGCACAAACATGGCGACATGCCCGCCCGAACCCCCCGCAAGCCCCGCCCGCCGCTCGACGAAGCGGCCTTGAAGGAACTTGGGCTAGTCTATGTCGCGCGCTTCGCGACGAGCCGCGGCAAGTTGGCGGATTACCTTCGCCGGAAGCTTTACGAACGCGGCTGGAATGGAGAGGGCGAGCCACCCGTGGCACGGATAGTCGAATGGGCGGCGGAGGCGGGGTTCGTCGACGACCGAGCCTACGCCATGGCCAAGGCTCAGTCCCTCGGCGGCCGGGGCTTTGGCGAACGGCGCGTCGGGCAGGCGCTTCGGGCGGCGGGGATCGAAGAGGATGACGGCGCGGGAGCGCGTGATTTTGCTCGTGAAACCGCGGAGGAAGCGGCGCTTCGTTTTGCTCGTCGCAAGCGTATCGGGCCGTTCGGGCCGACCCTGTCGAACCGCAGGGACTCGGAGCGCGCGATGGCCGCCATGATCCGGGCAGGGCATGGTTTCGAGCTCTCCAAAAGGATACTTTCGCTGCCTGCGGATTTTGATCCGGAGGCGTAACTAGTTGGCTGGTGGGCTTTTTCCAGTGCCGATCCAAAACTGTTTAACCACGGCGCGCGTCATGGTATGAAATGGCGTGCGTCAGACAGTAGAGCGTACGGCGCCTGTCGCCAATTCGTCGGCCGATGCCGACACTATTGTTGCGCATGCAATCATTGGCGGCGGTGGCGATGAAGCGGAGGCCGCCGTGTCGAATGATCCGGAACAAGATATCGTCCATGACGACGGCGATGGTTTTCAGGTGGCCGGCCGGGTCAAATGGTTCGACGCCACGCGCGGTTTCGGTTTCCTTGTCAGCGATGCGTGCGAGGGTGACGTCCTGATCCATTTCTCGGTGCTCCGCGATCATGGTCGTCGAAGCCTGCCCGAGGGCGCGCTGATCGAATGTATCGTCGAACAGCAGGATCGCGGCCTCCAGGCGCGGCGGATTATCTCGATCGATCTCAGCGAGGCCTTGCCCAGCCCGACCAGACCCGCCATTCCGGCTGCCGACCGCGCGGATCGGCAGGCGTTGACCGATGCGGCCGGTGAGTTCGAGTCGGTGGAGGTGAAATGGTTCAATCGCGTCAAGGGGTACGGGTTCCTCAATCGGATTGGCGAGCCCGATGCCGACATTTTCGTGCATATGGAGACGGTTCGGCTGGCCGGACTGCTCGATCTGCAGCCGGAGGATGTGGTCGAGGCGCGGATTGCGGAGGGGCGCAAGGGCCTGACCGCCGTCGAACTTCGCCACGCCTGATCGCCAAATTCCTGGTTGCGGCGATGATGGCCGTGCCGGCCGCATGCCAGCCCGCCGCCGCTCCCGCGGAGCTTGAACAATCCGTCGCCGGGCTTGACCAGATGCCGCTGACGATTGTCTCGGATGGCAAGACCCATCGCTTCACGGTCGAAATTGCGCGCACCGCCGAGCAGCAGCAGACCGGGATGATGAACCGCAACTCGCTCGCCCCCGACCGTGGGATGTTGTTCCCTTATGCAACGCCGCAGCCGGTGAGTTACTGGATGAAGAACACGTTGATCCCGCTCGACCTGATCTTTGTCGCGCCGGGCGGCAAGATTCTGCGGATCGAGGAGAATGCGGTACCTTATTCACTCGACCAGATTCCGTCGGGCGGGCCAATCGAGGCCGTGCTTGAACTGGCTGGCGGACGGTCGGCGGAGTTGAAGCTGAAGGCCGGGGACCAGGTCGACTGGGCGCGGGGCGTGGCCTTGCCTAGCGATCAAGAACAACGCTAACGGCCTGACCATGGGACTTTTCGCAAACGCCTTCACCTGGTGGAACGGTGCGTCGTGGGGCACGTCGCTCTTTTCCCGCCGTCACGGGCAGGAGGCCGGCCGTGACGAGGCCGGCAATGTCTATTTTCGCCATTCCAGCGATCCCGCCCGCCGCTGGGTGATGTACGCCGGTGCCAACGACAGCAGTCGCGTGCCGCCGGGCTGGAACGCCTGGTTGCGCGGCACGATCGACGATGTGCCGGACAAGTCGCTTCCGCCGCGCCGTGCGTTCGAGCAGCCCCCGGTGGCCAATTTGACCGGAAGCGACGGCGCGTGGCGTCCGGCGGGATCGATCCGCGCTGGCGGCAAGCGTGCCGCGGCGACCGGCGATTACAGCGCCTGGACGCCCGACGAGGCGTGAACGCCAAATGCATCCTTACGATTGCCGTGCTTGGCGTGGCGATCGCCGCCTGCGACCCAAAGCCGCAGGAGACGGTGGCCGAGAATAAGGTAACCGCCGAGGCGCTTCCGCCCTCGGTCGACACGGCGGGCGTGACCCCGATGGCGGAAAGGGTGGCGGTCATTGCCCTGCTCAACAAACGCAATGGGATCGTCCGCGATTTCAGTTTGAGGCCCGGCCAGGCGATCCGCGCCAAGGATGCCTTGATCCGCCTGCGCGCGTGCGAATCAACCGCGCCGTGGGAAACCGAACGGCTGACCGGCGCCTTCGTCCAGCTCGACATACGGCGCCCCGACACCAATTGGGAACGAGTGTTTTCGGGCTGGCTTTACAAGGAGAGCCCGTCGCTCAACGTGGTCGAGCATCCGGTCTACGACGTCTGGGTCAAGAGCTGCACGATGAGCTGGCCTGGCGCGGCGGAAATGGCACCATCGGCGTCGGGCTCCGCCAGCAGTCGAGCAAGGGCACCGAACTCGGGCGGCGGAAGGTCGCCCGCAGCAACTGGTTCGCCGAACAGCTCGAACGATGCACCCGTGGAGGAGCCCGCCCCGGCACCGGCCGAACCGAGCGCGGTTGAAAGCAACGCGACGTAGAGATCGCGCTTGACCGAAACCGCGCCCAGGGAGGCGAGGTGATCGGTCATGAACTGGCAGTCGAGCAACAGGAAATGACCAATTCGAAGCCGCGCCACCAGCCAGGCGAGCGCGACTTTCGACGCGTCGGTCCGGCGGCTGAACATGGATTCGCCGAAGAAGGCGCGGCCCAGGCGGACACCATATAGCCCCCCGACCAGTTCGCGTTGCTCGCCGTCGCCCTGCCAGCATTCGATCGAATGGGCCTGGCCCGCGGCGTGGAGGCCGATCGTGGCACGCTCGATATCGTCGTTGATCCAGGTCTCGGGACGGTCGGCGCAGGCGCGCACAACCTCGACGAAGGCGGTGTCGCAGGTGACCTCGAACTGCTCGCGTTTAACGCGTCGAGCGAGCGAGCGCGAAAGCTGGAACTGGCGGAGGGGCAGGATCGCCCGCCGCCGCGGCTCGACCCAGAAGATTTCGTCGGCATCGCGGCTGTCAGCCATCGGGAAGATGCCGGCGGAGTAGCCACGAAGCAATATCCGGGGGTCAAGGCCGCTCATGCTTGAAGTTGCCCGATCATCTTAATCCGTTGGTCCAGAGCTCAGGCGTGCGAATGTCCCACAGACATCCGCTCGTCCTGAGCTTGTCGAAGGACTGTCCTGATGTTGGATCATAGCAAGAAGGACAGCCCTTCGACAGGCTCAGGGCAAGCGGTCTTTTGCGAACTATAGAATCTCTTTAACCACTTCCTGCGGGCGGCACAGGCGGACGCCTTTGCCGGTTTCGACCAGAGGGCGGTTCACATAGGCCGGGTTGGCGACCATTGCGGCGAGGATGGTTTCGTCGTCGGCGTCTGGGAGGCCGCGCTCCTCTGCATCGGTGCCGCGCAGGCGCAGTGCATCTTTCGGGGTGAGTTTTGCGCCGCGCAGCAATTGATCGAGCTTTGCCCGATCGTACGGCGTCCTGAGATATTCGATCACCTTCACGGTCGCGCCCGACTGCTCAAGGATTTCAAGCGTCTTGCGGGACGTGCCGCAGGCGGGGTTGTGCCAGATGGTCGCGTTCATGGTTGCTCCGATCAGTCGCCGATTATCCAACGGACCGGCATCATGGCATATTGCCAGGTCGGCTTGCCATCGGTGTCGGTCGCGGGCCGAAAGCGGGTGCGGCTGGTGACGATAGCGCAGGCCGCTGCGTCGAGTTCCGCGTCGCCGGCCGACTGAAATATCTGGCAATCTTCGGCTCGCCCCTCCGCGGTTACGCGAATGCGTATCTGGGTGACGCCCTGCGAGCCGCGTTTCAGTGCTGACTTCGGAAAATCGCGACCGTTGATCCATCCGGAAATCACCGCGACCGGCGTTCCTATGGCTTTGGCGGGACTGGCGCTCTCGGTTTGCGGCGGCGGCGCTGGCGGGGTCGATAACGTCAGTGAGGCGAAGATGGCGAGCATGGTCACTTTCCTAACGAGGTCACGACGCCAACACTACTCCGACTTGCTATCCAGCCACTGCTCCAGCCACTTGATGGTGTAGTCACCGCGCTGGAACGCGTCGGTACGGATGATCTTTTGCTGCAGCGGGACGGTGGTCTTCATCCCCTCGACCACGAACTCCTCGAGCGCGCGTTTCAGCCGCATGATGCACTCGTCGCGCGTCGTGCCGTACACGATCAATTTGCCGATCATGCTGTCGTAATAAGGCGGTACGCGATAGCCGGCGTAGAGCCCGCTATCGACCCGGACGTGCATGCCGCCGGGCGCGACGTAGTTCTTCACGAGGCCGGGCGAGGGGGCGAAGGTCTCGGGATCTTCGGCGTTGATGCGGCATTCGATGGCGTGGCCGTGCAGCACGACCTGATCCTGCGTGAGCGACAGGCCGTCGCCCTGCGCGACGCGGATCTGCTCGCGTACGAGATCGATGTCGCTGATGAGCTCGGTCACCGGATGCTCGACCTGGAGCCGGGTGTTCATTTCGATGAAGTAGAATTCGTCATTCTCGTACAGGAATTCGATCGTGCCGGCACCGCGATAGCCCATGTCCGCCATCGCCTTGGCGACGATCCCGCCCATCCGTGCGCGCTGCTCGGTCGAGATGACCGGGGAGGGGGCTTCCTCGATGACTTTCTGGTGGCGGCGCTGAATCGAGCAATCGCGTTCGCCGATGTGGATCGCATTGCCCTCACCGTCGCCGAAGATCTGGAATTCGATGTGGCGCGGATCACCGAGATACTTTTCGAGATAGACGGTGTCGTCGCCGAACGCGGCCTTCGCTTCGGTCGCGGCCTGCATCATTGCGCTTTCGAGGTGGGCTTCGTCCTCGACGACCTTCATGCCGCGACCGCCACCGCCCGACGCGGCCTTGATGATCACGGGGTAGCCGACCTCTGCGGCGATGGCGCGCGCCTCGGCGATGGTCTCGAGCGGGCCGTCCGAACCGGGGACGAGCGGAAGGCCCAGCCTGGCGGCGGTGCGCTTGGCCTCGACCTTGTCGCCCATGGTACGGATATGCTCGGGCTTGGGGCCGACCCAGCGGATGCCGTGGCTTTCGACGATCTCGGCGAACTGCGCATTCTCGGACAGGAAACCGTAGCCGGGGTGGATCGCATCGGCATGCGTGATCTCGGCCGCGGAGATGATGTTGGCGATGTTGAGATAGGAGTCGGCCGCGGCGGGCGGGCCGATGCACACCGCTTCGTCGGCAAGGCGGACGTGCATCGCATCGGCATCGGCGGTCGAGTGGACCGCGACGGTGAGGATGCCCATTTCGTGGCAGGCGCGGTGGATGCGCAGCGCAATCTCGCCGCGATTGGCGATCAGCAATTTCTTGATCGGCATGGCTCTGGCCTAGCCGATGACGACGAGGGGCTGGTCGAATTCGACCGGCTGAGCGTCGCTGACCATGATCTGCTTGATCGATCCGCTCTTGTCCGCCGTGATCGGGTTCATGACCTTCATCGCCTCGATGATCATCAAAGTATCGCCTTCCTTCACCGACTGGCCGACCGCCACGAACGGCGCGGCGCCGGGCTCGGGCGAGAGGAAGACGGTGCCGACCATCGGCGACTTGAGTGCATCGACCGGTGCCGCGGGAGCAGCGGCTTCGGCAGCGGAGGCGGCGGCGGGCGCCGACGCGACGGATTGGGGCGCGGGGGCATAGGCCATCACCGGCGCGGGATCGCGGCGAACCTTGATCTTGCGGTCGCCATCCTCGACCTCGATTTCGGTCAAATCATTGGTGGCGAGCAATTCGGCGAGTTCGCGCAGCAAGGCGCCGTCGACCCGCATCTGATGCCCGTCCTTGCTGTCGGCCATGCTTGGTTCCTGTGACAAAAAGCGGAAGCGCGCTCCCTGTCAGAGCCGGGCCGCCGCGTCCAGTGCCGTTACGTAACCTTGGGCGCCCTGGCCTTTGATCGAGTGGTGCGCGGCGAAGGCGACGAGGTCAGTGTGGCGGAAGGGTTCGCGGGCCTCGGGATCGCTCAGATGAACCGCGATGACCGGGGTTGAGATGGCCTTTATGGCATCGTGCAATGCGACCGATGTGTGGCTGTAGCCGCCGGCGTTGAGGATCACCGCCCCCGCGCCGCAGTCCTCCGCTTCGTGCAGCCAATCGATCAGATGGCCTTCGTGATTCGACTGGCGGATTTCGAGCGCGAGATTGAGGGTAGCGGCATGGTCGGTCAGCATGGCGGCAATGTCGTCGAGGCTTTGGAAGCCGTAGATGTCCGGCTCGCGGCGACCCAGGCGGTTGAGGTTGGGGCCGTTGAGCACGAAGATGGTCCTGGTCATTTGCGTATCCGCGCCTCGCTACCTATCTGGCCAGCGACACTATGACCCAGCCCGACTTCATCCAAGTGCGAATCAATGGCGAGCCGCGACGCGTTGCAGCCGGGGCGAGCATTGCCGCTTTGGTTGCCGAACTTGGGCTCGATCCGGCGCGGGTCGCGGTCGAGCGCAACCTGACGATCGTGCCGCGTTCGACGCTTGGCGATGTCACCGTGGCGGACGGCGATGCCTTCGAAATCGTTCATTTTGTCGGGGGCGGGTGAGTGCCGGAAACTAGCAGCGATACATGGCAAGTCGCGGGCCGGACCTTCACGTCGCGGCTGATCGTCGGGACCGGCAAGTATAAGGATTTCGCGCAGAATGCGGCGGCGGTCGAGGCGTCGGGGGCCGAGATCGTTACAGTCGCGGTTCGGCGGGTCAATATCAGCGATCCGTCGCAGCCGGTGCTGATGGATTATATCGACCCCAAAAAGATCACCTATCTGCCCAACACCGCAGGCTGTTTCACCGGCGAAGAGGCGATCCGCACGCTTCGGCTGGCGCGCGAAGCGGGCGGCTGGGACCTGGTGAAACTCGAGGTGCTGGGCGAGGCGCGCACACTCTATCCCAACATGCGCGAGACGTTGATCGCGACCGAGGTGCTGGCGAAGGAAGGCTTTCTGCCAATGGTTTACTGTGCCGACGACCCGATCGCGGCTAAGCAATTGGAGGATGCGGGCGCGGTGGCGATCATGCCGTTGGGCGCGCCGATCGGCTCGGGGCTTGGGCTTCAGAACCAGGTCATGATCCGGCTGATCGTCGAAGGCGCGAGCGTCCCGGTGCTGGTCGACGCGGGGGTTGGAACGGCGAGCGATGCGGCAGTGGCGATGGAATTGGGCTGCGACGGCGTGCTGATGAACACCGCCATCGCCGAAGCAAAGGACCCCATCCGCATGGCCCGGGCGATGAAGCTGGCCGTCGCAGCGGGGCGAGAGGCCTATTTGGCAGGACGGATGCAGAAGCGTCGCTATGCCGACCCGAGCAGTCCGCTGGCCGGATTAATCTAGCGCTCAGGCCCATTGCGGTGAGCCGAGCAACTACTGGTCCGATGCATCGTTATCTAATCATTCCAACCCCTTATGAGGAGAATGACGATGGGTGAATTCACCGACAAGGTCAAAGGCACCGCCAATGACGTCATCGGCAACGTCAAGCAGGAATCGGATAATCCCGAAACCCGTGCCGAAGGCGAGCGCCAGGAGCTCAAGGGCGAGTTTCAGAAGAAGAAGGGCGACGTCGAAGGCTCGCTCGGCGACGACATCTAGATCTTCCCAAAGCTGAAATTGGGCCGTTCCGAGAAACCGGGGCGGCCTTTTTCGTGAATAGGGCTAGCGCGCTCGCAGATTCTCGATCGTCGTCTGGTTGCTGATCACTTCGACGTCGGTGACGCAGTGGATCAGCCGGATGCCGGTACGGGTCATGGCATCGGCCAATGCAGGGGCGAAATCGGCGGTGGCCTCGACCCGCACGCCCCAGCCGCCATAGGCTTCGACCAGTTTCACGAAATCAGGATTTGCGAGCTGCGTGGCGCTGATGCGCTCGGGGTAGTCTCGCTCCTGATGCATCCGGATCGTGCCGTAGGCGCCGTTATCGACCAGGATCACCAGCAGGTCGGTGCCGTACTGGGCGGCGGTTGCGAGCTCCTGCCCGTTCATCAGGAAATCGCCGTCGCCAGCGACGCAGACGATTGGCCGATCCTTGAAGCGGAGGCTGGCGGCGACCGCGGCGGGCAGGCCGTAGCCCATCGTGCCGCTGGTCGGGGCGAGCTGGCTCGGTTGAGCAGCATAATGCCAGTAGCGGTGCCACCAGCCGGAGAAATTGCCGGCGCCGTTGCAGATGATGGTGTTGGCGGGCAGCGTGTCGCGCATTGCTTTCACGCAAGGGCCGAGATCCATCTTGATCCCGTCGCGCGGCTTGGGGTCGCTCCATTCGAGCCATTCGGCATGCGCCTCGTCACCGGCCGAGAAACGCACCAGCTCCGGATCGTGCCAATCGTCGGCCATTTCGCAAAATTCGCTCATGTCGGCGCAAATTGGGAGGTCGGCGTGATAGACGCGGCCGAGCTCGTTGGGGTCGGGATAGATGTGTACCAGCAACTGGCCGGGATGATCCGGGGTGACCAATTTGTAGCCGTCGGTGGTCGACTCGCCCAAACGCGCGCCGACCACGATCAGCAAATCGGCGTCGCGGATGCGCTGCTGGAGCTTGGGGTTGGGGCCGTAGCCGAGCTGGCCGGCATAGACGCCGCAATCGTTGGCGACCGCATCCTGGCGGCGGAAGGCGGCGGCGGTGGGGATGCCGTGGCGGACCGCGAAATTGGCCCAATGATGCCCGGCGCAGGGGCTCCAGTCGGCACCGCCAACAATCGCCACCGGGTTGGTTGCGTCCTTGAGCAGGTCGAACAAAGCGCCGATCGCGCCGGGATCGGGGGTTTCGGACACGGGAGGCACGCGCGGCCGGTCGGGCACATCGACGGAATCGCGGAGCATGTCTTCGGGGATGCTAAGCACCACCGGGCCGGGGCGGCCAGCGGTCGCGACGCGATACGCCCGGGCGACATATTCGGGAATCCGCCGCGCATCGTCGATCCGCGCCGCCCACTTGGCGATGGGCGCGAAGAATGCCGGAAAGTCGATTTCCTGGAAGCCCTCGCGGTCCTTGTCGGCGCGGTCGAGATCACCGACGAACAGGATCATAGGGGTGGAGTCCTGGAAGGCCACGTGGACCCCGGCGCTGGCATTGGTCGCGCCCGGGCCGCGGGTGACGAACGCCACGCCCGGCCGCCCGGTCATCTTGCCGTCGGCATCGGCCATGTAAGCGACCCCGCCCTCCTGCCGACACACCACCGTGTCGATCTCTGGCGTGTCGTGGAGCGCGTCGAGCACGGCGAGGAAGCTTTCGCCCGGAACGGTGAAAATGCGGTCGCAGCCCTGGATCTTGAGCTGGTCGACGAGGATCTGGCCACCGGTGCGATTTGTCATGGCGCGGGCTTTAGCGAGGATGGCCAAGGGTGTTAAGACCATCCTGTTAAAGTCAGGCCTGGCCGATGTCGCGGAGGAGGCCGGTGAACCAGGGCAGGGTGACGTCGAACGACTTGCCGCCGGCGATCCGCTCGAACGCGATCAGGGACAATCGGTCGCCGTGCGCTTCATCCTGCCCGACGACCCCGGAGTCGCCGCGCAGGGCTGCATCGACGGCGAAGGCTGCGCATTCGGCGATCAGCGCCAGGTCGGCGGCGTTGGCGGGGGCGGAGCGGGCGAAATAGCCGCTTTTCTGGACCAGCACCTTGTCGGCTCCGAGCGCGTCGGCGAACTGCCGGGCGAACCATTTGCCGGGGTTGATGGTGTCGATCTGGACATGGCCGAACGGATCGCGGGCCACATTTTCGCCGGCCGCTTCCCTCGCCGCGACAATCTCGGTCAGACCAGCACCTTCGGAAATGAACAGGTTGACGCTATCCTCGCGGTCCATGATCGCCCGCAGCCGCCCCGCTTCCCGAGCGACGTCGAACGGGCGTTCGGGGACAAACACGCCGTGCACGTCCCAGCGGATGGCGCTATTTTCGAGCCACTCGGCGAAATCGGCCCCGCGCACCCATTGATGGTGCGCCAGCGCGGTCGCAGCGGTCAGCCAGCCGCAGTTGCGTCCCATGACTTCGTGGATGACCAGCATCCGGCTGTTCGAACTATGCTCGGCGATGATGTTGCGGGCGTAGAGCGCGCCCTGCTCGGCGGCGGTCCAGGCGCCGAGCGACTGGCGGATCGGGACGATGTCATTGTCGATCGTTTTCGGCAGTCCGACCACGGTCAGGTCGATGTTGCTGCCGTTAAGGAAGGCCGCGAGGTCGGCGGCGGTGCCGTTGGTGTCGTCGCCGCCGATGGTGTGAAGGATGTCGACTCCGTCGCGCACCAATTGCCGGGCCGCAACGTGGAGCGGATTTTCGTCCGGCTTCACCAGCCCGCGGCGGATGCAGTCCTCGACATTGGTCAATTTGACCCGGCTGTTGCCGATCGGACTTCCGCCGAAAGCGTGGAATCGGTGCGCGGCGGCGCGGACTTCGGGCGTGACTTCGACACTATCGCCGGTCAGAAGGCCGGCAAAGCCGTTGCGATAGGCGATGATGCGGGTATCGGGCGCGACGGCGCTGTAGCGCTCGATCAGCCCGCCGACGGCGGACGACAGGCAGGGGGCGAGTCCGCCCGCGGTGAGCAATGCGACGGTGGTAACGGGCATAAGCATGTTGTGCCAATGCTTCGCCGCCGCCGCCACCCCCCAAAACGCTTTCCCCAAAGGGGGCGGTTCGAGGCGGCGGGCGACTTAGCCGCGAAACCATGCTATGGCCCTCGCATCACTCGATCGATGCCCCCAAGCCTCCTGTGACTGAGAGACGAACCGCGCTCCCGCTTTTTCACAGGAGATTTTTCATGAGCCGAGTCCTTTTCCTCAACATGAGCGAGACCGCCGCGGTCGACTATTGCAAGACAAAGTCGGTCGGCGTGTCGGCAATCGAGAAACTGAGTTCGGGTGGCATTCGCCTGGTGTGCATGAGCAGCGATGGTGCCGAGACCGCCCGCACCGGCCTAAAATCGAAACTGATCAAAGGCGACGTGACTCGCGCCAAAACCCGGCCGACCCGCCCCCTTTGGTAAGATTGCCGCCCTCGCGGCGACAACCATTTGTTCACCATCGGCGCGCATCATGCCGAAATGGATAAGAACCAGCGACCCGATGGTGAGCGCGACCGGCGCCGTGCGCCCCGCGCTTCCCTGCGCCTCAGCGCCAGCATCCGCGAGCCCGGCCGCAGCCGCACCGGGGTGCGAATTATCGACATGTCCACTCACGGCTGCCAGATCGAAGCAACCGCCGCGGGAACGGCCGACACGTGGGTGTTGCTCAGCATTGCCGGGATCGAAACCCAATATTGCCGGATCGTGTGGCGAATCAATGAGTTTGCCGGTCTGGAATTTGCCTCACCGATCGCAGAGCCAGTGCTCGAGCGGCTGCTTCAGGATCATCAGATGGGCGAGGCATCGATCCGCGAATTGCGCGATATCGCCAACCGCACCCACAGCCTTGTCGCCAAGCACGGGCCGTCCGATGCCGAGACGCTCGCCGAACTGTCGCGCAACTGCGCGCTCGACGCGGTGATCGGGGGATTGAAGCTAACCGATTCGCCGACGCCCCGCCGCTAAGGCGGCCACGCCAGGGGGCGCTGGGGCCGCGCACCGGAACGGGGCTTCCTGCGAAGCCCGGTCAATTTTCCAATCAATTGGGCATGTTGGAGAGGAGGCGGTTGACCCCGCCTTCGGCAATGATGCGCTCCGCAAGCGAGCCACGTGGCAGGTCGGACTTTAGCGCCCAGGAAAGCACCGCTTCCAGCTGCCCGATGGTCGACTCGTCGGTCAGGCCGTCGAATGCAAGTTTGACGACCGGCTTCATCGGCGACCGAAGCTGGATTTTCAAACCGCGTTCTTCAACCAGTCGGAGGTAAGCCTCGGGCTGATCCTCCGCGTCGAGCGCGAAGTCGTAGGCTGCGCTGAGCCCTTCGTAGAGCGCCAGATTACTGCGCTCCTGCGCATGGCGGGCTTCTTCGGCCATGGCGCGGACGCCGGATAATTTATCGTTCAAAGTGACCTCCATCGCGGCCGTCCAGGCGGTCGCTTGCTGTGGTTCAGGAATAGATTCTGGTTCGCGTGCGGGAATCGGTGCCTGCTCCGGCGCGTCGACCTGTGCGACCTCGACGTCGAGCTCCGCGACAGGCTCGAAAGCGGAATCGGATTCGACCGCTGGCTCAGGCTCAGGCTCAGGCTCAGGCTCAGGCTGGGACTGTGTAACCTTTCCATAAAAACCGCCGACGCTTGCCAGGCCGGCCAGCAATTTCGACGAGAAGCCGGACTCGGTTGGGCGTTCCACTTCTTGTTCCGGTGCTGCGGCAGGTTCCGGGTCCGGTTCGGCATGAGCGACGGGCTCTTCATCGGCCAAAGTCGCCGATTCGATCTCGGGTTCCGGTTCAGCTTCCGGTTCGAAATCCAGCTCGTCTTCCGCCACGGCCTCCGGCTCGGGCGCGGGCTCGGCATGATTTTCGGATGCGTCACCGTCATCGAGCGGGCGCAACTCGACCCGAAACGCATCGGCGGCTTCATCGGCGCTCGATGCAATCTCACCCGCGTCATCATCATCGCTCGACGTCATGTCTTCGGCTGCCTCGGCTTGTTCCGCCGCCGGGCTCACGCCTTCAAGGCTGACAAAGCCGTAGACGAAATCGATCCATGTTCCGCTGGTGCTGAGCGGCAGCAGGGTGACCCAGCAGCGGCGCTTGCCTTCGGGTGTGTCGAAGCGATCTTCGAACGCGAAGGCCTGGCGGCTCGAGGCGACGACCGGCAATTGGGCATGGATGCAGGCGAGCAGGGATGGGGCCTCGACATCGCTGATGCGCTGGGCCTCGACACCCTGCTTGATGGCATGGCCGAGGTGGCGGATTTCTGCATCTTCGCCGCCGCCGATCATTTCCATCAGCAGGCTAAACGGTCCGGCGTCGGAAATTTCCAGCGGATCCAGGTCGCGGATCGCGGGGAACTGGCGCTTGCCGCGGATCGACAGCCAGTAATTGAACACCGATGCATGCTTGCGGCGCTCGGCAGGATCGATCGTTCGAAGCGTGGTCAACAGCGCTTCCGCCGACGCTTCATTGGCCGGGGTCATGTCCTTGATCGGCGCGCCCATCATTATCTCCGAATCTCTCGAGTTCGAAACGGAGTGTGGGCTCGTGATTCTACCAAATGGTTAAGAAGGCGGTTGCGACGTTGCTTGCACGGGACGGCGCGGCACCGCAAAGCTTGCTGCAGATCGAGAGGGCGGGGGCGACATGTCGGACTTCGAATTCATGTTCGCATTGTACGGGCTGCTCATCGGCCTGTCGCTGACGGTCGTCCTGTCGGGTCTGGCGCGGGCGATCGAAATGCGGCTGCGGCCGGGATCGACGGTCCGGATCGGGTGGCTAACCCCGATGCTCGGCACGTTCGTGATCCTCGACTTGCTGTCGTTCTGGCAGGCGGCCTGGGTGGCGCGAGACATCGTCGCGGTTTCCGGGGAGTCTTTGCTTGCGGTCACTGCCTTCGCCTGCGCCTATTTCCTCGCCGCCTCCTTGGTGTTCCCGCGCGAAATCGAGGGTGGCGCGCATCTGGACGAGCATTTCTTCCGCGTGCGGCGGATCGTCATCGGCGTGATGCTGGCGCTGCTGGTCTGTCAGCTTGCTTATTATTGGATCGTGCCGAGCCTCGCCATCCGCTTGAACAATCCGATGGCGCTGGGACTGACGGCGCTTTTGGCGCTGTTGATGCTGATGGCGATGATAACGCGCGGCGCGTGGTGGACGCGGATAGCGATGGCGGCGCTGATCGCGCGTTACGTGTGGCGCTATCTGGTTTAAGTGTGAATAAAGCTCAGGCCTGGTGGATCGCCTTGACGACCTGGTAGGTTTCCAATCCTTCCTTGCCGCCCTCGCTTCCGAAACCTGAATCCTTCACCCCTCCGAACGGCGCGTCGGCGGTCGAGATGGCGAAGGTGTTGATCCCCACCATCCCGCTTTCGATCGCGTCACCGAGCAAATTGGCGCGGCGGCCATTTTCGGTGAAGGCGAAGGCGGCGAGGCCGAAGGGCAGGCGGTTGGCCTGTTCGATCGCCTCGTCGAAGGTCTTGAAGCTGGCGCTGACGGCGACCGGGCCGAACGGCTCCTCGTTCATGATGTCGGCATTGGTCGGCACATCGCCGAGCAGGGTCGGCTGGAAGAAGAAGCCCGAATCGCCGCGTTCACCGCCGGCAAGGACGCGGGCGCCCTTGGCCGAGGCGTCGTTGACCAGTTTCTCGATCTCGTCGGGGCGGCGGGCATTGGCGAGCGGGCCCATCTTGGTGTCGGCGGCGAGACCGTCGCCGGTTTTCACCTTGCTCGTGCGTTCGGCGAACCCCTTGAGGAAGGCGTCGTAGATGCCCTCCTGGACGTAGAAGCGGGTCGGGGAGACGCACACTTGCCCGGCGTTACGGAATTTCTGCGGCACGACCATGTCGAGCGTCTTTTCCAGGTCGCAATCGTCGAAGACCAGCACCGGGGCATGACCGCCAAGCTCGAGCGTGATGCGCTTCATATGGTCGGCGGCGAGCTTCATCAGATGCTTGCCGACCGGGACCGAACCGGTGAAGCTGGCTTTCCGAATGACGGGTGAGGCGAACAGCGTGTCGCTGACCAGTTGCGCCTTGCCGTGGACCAGTTGTGCGACGCCCTTGGGAATGCCGGCATCGTCCAGCGCGCGGAACAACTCGCCGGTGCAGCCCGGGGTTTCCTGCGGCGGGCGGCTGATCACGGGACAGCCCGCGGCAAGTGCCGCGGCGACCTTCTTGGCCAGCAGATAGATCGGGAAATTCCACGGCGTGAAGGTCGCGGTCGGGCCGACCGGCTGGCGGATGACGATCGAGCGCTGGCCGGGCGGGCGCACCAGCGTGCGGCCATAGTCGCGCTTTATCTCGTCGGCATACCAGTCGAACATCGACGCCGATCCGAGCACTTCGGCTTTGGCTTCGGCCAGCGGCTTGCCCTGCTCCTGCGTCAGGATCGCGCCGATATGGTCGACACGCTCCTTGAGCAGATCGGCCGCCTTGTGGAGAATCGCGGCACGCTTCTCAACCTCGGTCGCGCGCCAGATCGGCCAGGCGCGTTCGGCGGCGGCGAGCGCTTCGTCGAGATCCGCCTTGGTGGCCAGCGGCACCTCGGCAATGCCGTTGGCAGTGACGGGATTGATGACGGTATGGGCATCGCGGCCTTCGCCGCTCTTCCAGTTTCCGTCGATGAACAGCTTCAGCTCTGCGTCATAGGTCATGGTGGGTCAGATAGGCGCGG
>JAZKHF010000070.1:0-16992 GCA_040385545.1 Pseudomonadota bacterium | reverse complement strand
CCCCCAAGGAGCATCTCGGCCTGCCCGACCGCGACGACGTCAAGGTCGGGGTGGTCACCTACAAGCTCGCCGCCCACGCCGCCGATCTCGCCAAGGGCCACCCCGCCGCCAAATTGCGCGACGATGCCTTGAGCCGCGCCCGCTTCGACTTCCGCTGGCGCGACCAGTTCAACCTGTCGTTGGACCCCGACACCGCCGAGCAATATCACGACCAGACCCTCCCCGCGGAAGGCGCCAAGACCGCCCACTTCTGCAGCATGTGCGGCCCGAAGTTCTGCAGCATGAAGATCAGTGCCGAGGTGCGTGAATTTGCGCGTCTCAACCCCTCTCCCCTTGAGGGAGAGGGCGACTTAGCAAAGCTGAGCGGGGTGAGGGGAGTGGATCCCGCCCTCAACGAGGAAGAAGCCGAGGCCGGCATGGCCGCCATGTCCGACCTCTACAACGAGACCGGCCGCGAGCTCTACATCGGCGCCGGCGGACGCGAGCACGATTGATGGCAGATCTGTATCTGAAAAAGCTCGAATCCGAACGCCGCACCCTGTGGGCGACCTGTCGCCTCAAGGGGCTGCCGAGCGTTTCGGCCGAGCGCCAGCGCATCGCCGACCTCGACCGCCAGATCGCCGCGCATCTGGCCAAGAAGCCCGACCCGAAGCTCGCAAAATGAGCGAAGCACCGGAGATGGAATGATGCTCGCCTTGCTTATGGCCGCCGCCCTTGGAGCTTCCGCCCCGGAGCCAGCCCCCGCGCCCGATCCCGCCGCCACCGCCTTCACGCAATTGAAGTCGCTCGTCGGCACCTGGCGCAACGCCGCCAACCCCGCTTCGCCGCTGCGCATCAATTTCTATCTCACGGCGAACGGCACCGTGCTGGTCGAGGAATGGCGCCGCGGCACCGATCCGCACAGCCTCACCCTCTACCACCGCGACGGCGCGGCGCTCGTCGCCACCCATTATTGCCCGCAAGGCAACCAGCCGCGCCTCGCCCTTTCGTCAACCGGCAAGACCTTGCGATTCGACTTCCGCGACGCCACCGATCTCGACCCCCGCACCGAGAGTCACCAGCACGACCTCGCCTTCGACCTGGCCGATCCAGCCCGCCCTGTGCGCAGCGAAACCTATCGCTCGGCCGCGGGTGCGGAAGATTCCTCGCTGACCCTGGTCCGCGCGCCCGACTGAAGCGCCCGCGTCCCCGGCTGACATTCCACTTTGTCCGGAACGCCCCGGCCGTTTCGCCGGTTATCCCTTCACGCCGCCAGTTCCCATCGAAGGAGGATGATTTGCACGCCTGCACGCACGGCTTCCGCGCCACGTTTTTCAGCGCCAAGACCGCCAGCTATGCGGCGATGCACTTCGTCGTCGCGATTGCCGTCGCTTATGCGCTGACGCTCGACTGGCGAAAGGCGCTGGCCATCGGCATCATCGAGCCGATCGTCCAGACCTTCGCCTTCGCGCTCCACGACCGTTACTGGAAGAAGCGTGAAGGGGAAGCGGCAGTCCCGGACACGCGCGCCCCGTGCGGCGCACAGGCCGCCACCGTCCCGAGCTGACGGCTCAAGCGATCGGCATGGCGAAAGGCCGGCTTACCCCATAAGGTGATGCCGACCTGATGGAGTCCGTCGCATGATCGCGCACTTTCTCGCTTATGCCCTCGCCGCCGCCGCTCTTGCCGTCCAAACGCCCGCGCCGCTCACCGTCGCCCCACTGACCGTTGCAAGCGCCCGCCAGTCGATGGTCGGCCAGTGGCAGGGCAAGCTGGAATATCGCGATTATCAGGCGGACAAATGGTTCGGCCTTCCGGTCAAGACGCGCGTCGACGATGGCGGCGACGGGGTCACCCAGATCCGCTTGTCCGACTTTGACGACGGGCCAAAGGTCGGCAACGTCCGCATCACCACCGTGTCGATGCTCGAGGGCACGACGGAGACCGGCGCCACCTTCCGCAAGGGCCGCAAGCCCGATCTTTCCACCGCCACCCTGGCCCTGTCCCCCGACAGCCGCGACGCGACCCACTGGACCCTGGCCGAAACCAGCACCGGCACCGACAACGACCGCCCCGCCACCCTCCGCCTGACGACCACGCGAGACGGGGCGAAAGTGGTGACGCTGAAGGAGGTCGACTTCACCGACGACACGAAGGTGGAGTGGCTGGTGCGGAACCGGACGACGCTGGAGCGGGTGGGGGAGTGAGGGCAGCGAGGGCAGCGAGGGCAAGCAATGGCTAAATCCTCCCGATTGCCTGCACAATTTTGCATTTCGTGCCTGCTGTTCCGAAACAAGAGGAACGCTCTCTTAAATTAGGGACTTACGCAAATCAGGCAGCTGCAAATTTCATCAGGAATTGAAGACCGTTTTCCACTCTCTGTTTGATCAATCGCAACTGCGATGCCCCAAATTTCCCGGCCGAACCGTGCGTTCCGTCATTGAAGACTTGGAAGAGAGTTAGGATGTTATCGATGTCATCCTGAACAAAACTCTCAAGGGCCTCATCAGCAAGGCCATCGCGCGACAGCATGAACTTAATCTTCGTTCTTCGCGTCACCGAGCCGTGGCTTGTAAGTTCGTCGCTCGGAAAAGAAGCGCGAGTTGCCGCATCTGGCGCTGCAAGATCAAATATCTTCGAGAAAATCTCCCTAGCGCTTGTGCAAAAGTGGCGCGCTGCGTCCGGATTTTTCGGACTTAATGCGAACAAGGCCCCGCGCCATCTATCCGCCAAGTCGCTTTGCAATTCAGCGAGGTTATTCAAGAGCGTCGGATCCGGGACTAGGTCCGGCTCTTCGTCTAAATCCGTCGGCTCAACATTAAGTGCTGACTCGAGCTCGATGCTGTTCGCCGCCTCCCGCTCAGCCATGTCGAGCGCTTCGTTAAATTGATCACCATAAAAACCCTCTTCCGCCCGTTGCTCTAAGCGTTCGTAGGCGGAGTAAACGGTGGTCGATCTTACAGTGTAGGTAACGCGAGAGGGCTTTCGCGCTTCGCTTTCGAGCCGACTGATTGCACTCCTCACGCGTTGTCGGTTAGCGTGGACGCGAGCGTTATGAGCACGAGCTTCGCGGTTGAAGTTTTCGATCGCACGTTTCACTTCACGATTGTGTTGTGTCGCTGCGTTGTTGTATTTTCTGATCGCTTCGCGCTGCTTTGCTTGCGCCTGTCGTACCATGCTATTGTACTGCGAAATTGATACTCGGCGAACCATCAATGCGACTCCCTGATCAGTACGCCTTGCTGTAGCACAAAACAGGAACGGACTCGAGTCCGAATTTCAATGAGCGCCGATTTTGTCGAGGTAATGCCACCCAGAACACAGCCCTCTGCATCGGCGATGCCGTTAAGACCAGGTTTTGAGAGATTTGCATTACCGCGACGATTACTGTGATTACGGTGACAGCACTAATCAGCCCCCCACCCCCCTCCACCACCAACCGCTCCACCAGCCGCTTCAACTCCGCCCGCGTCGTCACGCCCGCGACCACCTCGTGATAGCCGATCCCTGCCCGCCGCAACGCTTCCTTCTTCACTGCGTCGCGCCGCTCACACCCACCGCTCCACATCCATCGCTTTGTGCAACACGCGCGCAACGGTGATCGTGTCGCGTTCGATCCGGTAATAAATGCGGTGTTCGCCCTCCGCGATGGAACGCAGCCCTGGCCGGACATCGCTCGGCGGCCCGAGTTCCGGATGCGTCAATAGTCGGGCCATCTTCGCGTCCAGTTCGCTCAGATAGGCGCTCGCGCGCTCGGCACCGTGATTGACGAACCCATAATCGAAAATCGCGTCAAGGTCGCGGACCGCGGCGGCGCGAAGTTTCAGCTTCAAGCGACGCCGTGCCGCTTGCGTCCCGCGGCGATGATGTCGTCGATGTCGGTGTCGGTGACCGGCGACGCCAGCCCCTCGTCGATCGCCGCACGCAGCGCGCGCACCCGCTCTTCCCGCTCCTGATCACGGCGGACCAGGTCGCGGATGTAGTCGCTGGTGCTGCTGTAGCTGCCCTCGGCAACGCGGCCTTCCGCCCAGCCCTTGAGTTTGTCGGGGATCGAGACGTTCATCTGTGCCATGCGATTGTTATACGATTTTGCGCTAAGACTGACAAGTCGCTGGGTTAGAACGAAAGCGGTTTAGCGATCACGCAACTCGCAAGATCAAGCGATCGAACGAACCAGACCGGCAAAAACGGATTGAATAGTAGGATTTGATTTCGTCCAAGCTGGCGATGAGCAGGCGAGCTCCAGACGACGGATTCCACGGCTTCCGGCCGCCGCTCGAACGCAAGCTTTTCCCCGAAGTTGATTCTGAAGTTTACAACCCCCCGGTTGGACCCCCGTCAGCGAGTCGCTCGCGGCACGCCCAAGGGAATCTACGACCCTTGTCGCGCCAGCCGCACGAGCGCCTCGTCCAGCGCCTGCAGGAAGCGTGATCGATCCGCCTTTGCGAACGGCGCCGGGCCGCCCGTGATCGCCTCCGCTCCGACGCGCAGATCGGCCATGATCGCCCGCGTTGCGATCGCCGCGCCGATGCCGGCGTTGGTGAACGGCTTGCCATTGTGACCCAGCACCGTCGCCCCCGCCTTCAAGGCGCGATCGGCCAGAAGAATGTCGCCAGTGATGACCACATCCATGGAACCCGCCGAGGCGGCGATCCAGTCGTCGGCGGCGTCGAAGGCATCGCTCACCACCACCCGTTCGACCAGCGGATGCTCGGGAATCCGCATCCGCGCATTGCTCACCACTTTCACCGCCGCGCCATGGCGAAAGGCGACGCGATACACCTCCTCCTTCACCGGACAGGCATCGGCATCGACCAGGATTCGAAGCTTCGTCATTCCCCCTCCGTATCGAACGACCGCGGAAAAGGATAAGCTTTTGCGGTCCACCCGAGTCGAGGAGCCAAGCGCATGACTGCATCGATCGTCGCGTCGCCCACCGAACAATTTCTCGAAGACGAAGATGGCGGCCCGCGCCTTTTCACCCGCCACTGGCGACCTGCCGCGGATGCTGCTCCGCGCGCCGCGGTCGTCATCTGTCACGGGGTCAATTCGCACGGCGGCCAATATCTGTGGGCGGGCGAGCAACTTGCCGCCGCCGGCTTTGCCGTCACCGCGCTCGACCTGCGCGGCCGCGGCCAGTCGGCGGGCGAGCGTTACTATATCGAGACGATCGACGAATATGTCGCCGACGTCGCCCGGGCGATCGGCCTGGCCCGGCTCAAGGATCCCGACTTGCCCGTCTATCTGCTCGGGCACAGCGCTGGCGGCGTGACGTCGGTAACCTATGCCCTCGACCATCAGGAGCAGATCGCCGGGCTGATCTGCGAAAGCTTCGCCTTCCGCGTCTTCGCCCCCGACTTCGCGCTCAAACTGCTCGAAGGGGCAAGCCATGTCCTGCCCCACGCCCATGTCCTCAAGCTCAAGAACGAGGATTTCAGCCGCGATCCGGCCTGGGTCACGGCGCTCAATGCCGATCCTTACACCCAGGGCGAAAGCCAGCCGGTGGCGACCGTCGCCGCCTTCGCCCGCGCCGGCGAGCGGTTCGGGCGCGAATTTCCCCGGATCACCCTGCCGCTGCTGATCCTCCATGGCACCGACGACAAGGCGACCCGGCCCGACGGCAGCCAGCAATTCTTCGACCAGGCCGGATCGGTCGACAAGACGCTCAAGCTCTACGACGGCCATTACCACGACCTGCTCAACGATTACGGTCGCGAGCAGGTGATGGCCGACATTATCGGCTGGATCGGCAAGCGCATCGGGCAGCGGACGGAAATCCCTGTCGAAGCGCCCGCCTGAGCGAAGCTTTCTGCTTCGAAAACGCGGCGTTTGGCTGACATTCACAAGCGACGAAGCGAGCCGATCGGACTGGTAAATCGGGAAACGAACGCGGGGGTCAGCGGGTTGGTTGGGTGCGCGATCCTGTAAGGAGTATGATCCATGAAACGCCCCCTCATTCTTTCGTTTGCCGCCGCCGCCGTGACCCTCACCGCGGTTGCTCCCGCCGCCGCCCAGCAGTGGCGCTGGGACCAGGGCAATTGGCGCACAATCGGGTTCACCCGGGTCGATGGCAGAGACAGTGACACGGTCGCCACGCCGGGCATGAGCCGCCAGCGCGAAATCCGCCTGTGCGCCCTCAACGCCCCGCTGCGACTCCGCGATTTCGACATCCGCTTCGCCAATGGCCAGCGGCAGGACGTCAACACCCGTGCCGTGCTGACCGCCGGCACCTGCACCCGCGCGGTCGATCTGCGAGGCAACCGCCGCGATATCGAAAGCGTCCGTCTTCGCTACGAGCCGGCGCGGCGCTGGACAATCGGATATCGTCCGGTCGTCCGCATCCAGGTGCGCTGAGGCCGATGACAATGATTGGCCGGCCGGTAATCGCTGCGACGATCGCCATGTTTATGGGCGGTTGTGGCCAGCAAGATGTCGTGCCGGCCGATCGAATTCCGGCTGAGGTAGATCGGGATCGAGTTGTTGCGGATGTCGCCACTGAAACGCCCGCAGATCGGGAAACCCCGCCGGAACCGTCCCAAACCGTAGCCCCTTTGCTGGGAGAAAAAATTGCACGCGCCGAATGGAGCAAAGCCTCCAACCGCACCGCCTGCTCCCCGCTCGGACTCAGATCGGACGCTAAGGCTGGCGGCACCGCGCGGGCCGCGATCTTTTCCGGCGGTTGGGCAGTGGCGTTCGATCAGCCCGACCGGCGCAGCGCCTATGGGTTCGCCGGGGCCGGAGCCTTGCCCGATGACAAGCTAGACTTCACGCTTTTGGTTGACCGGCTGGCGAGGGAATGGCCCTACGTGCGCCGCTGGGACGCGGGCGACAATCTGCCGTCCGGAAGCGCCGCCGGATATGGGCTGGAAGGGTTCCAGGATTATCCGGCGGGATCGTCAGGCTTCGGTCGGCGATCGGTCGCTTATCTGCGGATCCCCGGCCAGTCATGTTTGTACAACATCTGGAGCCGGCTTGGGCGCGACCACCTTGAGCTCATGCTCGGCGAATTGGCCTTGCTGCGGCCGTGACCCCTAGTCGAACAATTCCTCAAGGAAGCTCTTGCGGCGCTTGTGCTGTTTGTAGCCGTATCCGCCATATCCCGGCTGTCCGCCGTAGGGCTGCTGCGGCGGCTGGCCCCACGGCTGCTGTTGCGGCGGCGGGGGCGCGTGCTGGGGCGTTGCCTGGGGAGCGGCGGCCTGCGGCGGCGGAGCACCATCGGCGGCGTTGCGTTCGATAATCTTGTCGAGCTCGCCGCGATCCAGCCACACCCCGCGGCAGGTCGGGCAATAATCGATCTCGATCCCCGATCGCTCGCTCATGACGAGCGTTGCGCCGTCATTGGGGCAGGCCATCGGGCCGGAAGCATTGGACATGAAGCTCTCCTCAAGAAACTGGATCATTGCATGTGGGAACAACGTCGGGGAAGACAAGAAGGGTTCGCCGCAGGGTGCGGATCGGTCGACCGGAGGAGGATCGAATGAGCCGATTGGTCATGCTGCTGCCAGCCTTGATGCTTGGGGCATGCGGCTCCGATCCGATGCCGACGCCGCCGACGCGGGAGGTGCTACCGAGCAACGTCGCAACCGCGCCGCCCGCTCCACCAGTCCCAACCGCGAGATCAACCGTGGCGGCAGCGGAAGCACCCGTACTGGCAGTCGATGGCGAAGGGCTGCGCTGGTTCAACCCGACCAATGGCGCGGCCCGTCCGCTGCCATTCGGCACGGCCCGCGCCATGGTGATGACCGCGCTGTCGGGACGCGGGTCGGCGGACATTGGCATCCAGTCGGAATGCGGCGCTGGGCCACTCGACTATGCCGCCTGGCCCGACGGGCTGACGCTCTATTTCCAGAAGGACCGGTTCACCGGTTGGGCACTCGACGGCCGCGCCGCGGGGAAAGTCACCACCGCGGCGGGGGTGGGTCCGGGCAGCAGCCGCAACGAGCTCGAGGCGGCCTATACGGCCAAGATCACCCAATCGACACTCGGCACCGAATTTACCGCCGGTGGCCTGTCCGGCTTGCTCGACGGCCCGGGGGCGAGCGCATCGATCAACTCCATGTGGGCAGGGACCAGCTGCAATTTCCGCTGATCGCGTCAGTCGGACTGGGCGAGGATCCCATCAAATGGTCATTGCTTCATATTGTCCAGGCCGCGGACAACGCCATCCTTGGTCGAGGGATTGGACGCATTCTGCTTCTTCGGCTTCTCCGCCTTGGGCTTGCGCGTTTCCTTGTTCGACTTCATTTGTCCCTTGGCCATGGCCCTCTCCTCCGTTGGGGCGATGCGCCCGACGCAAGCCTAGCGCGTTTGCAATCCCAAGGCGAGGAAAGGCCGCCGCCCCCGGGGAAGGGACGACGGCCTGACACTCTTCCCGTCCGGGTTACGCCGGCTGGAAGGTTCTGCCGAAGCTCATGCTCGTCACCGGCCTCGACTGGCGCACTGGCTCACTCGGCATTGCGGGCACCGGTGTCATCGATTCCGGAAGGCCGGCGGTGGACGAAACCGGAACGCCCTTGCCTGCCTCAATCTGGCGATCGCGCTGATCGAAAAAGGCGGCGCGCTTGAGGCGCTTCTTGAGCGACAGCGAGGGATTGTCCGGCGTCGGGCCGCGCTTGGCCGTCTCGATCCGGTTGGCTGGCGCGGTCTCGGCGGGCGACTGCTGAGGCGCACTTCCCCAATTGAAAGCCGACGGGACAGGGGCAGCGGCCACGGGGGCGGCGACGACCGCCTTCGGTCGGACTGGCGCGGGGCGACTCAACGCCGGCTCGTGCCAGCTGTCCTCGACCAGTGCGTCCTCTGCCGTGCGGCGACGGCGACGCATGGCGAAACCGGCACCCGCAAGGGCGAGAATGCCGAGGCCCGCGGCACCAGCAACCGGGATCAGATCATTGTCGATCCCACTTTCGCTGGTTGGCGCGACCGGGGTGACCGGCACGGGCTCCGGCAACGGCGCGACCATCGCCGGATCGGCAGGAGCCACCGCGACTGGATCAGCCGATGGCGCGGGGGCAACCGGCGCTGCCGCAACCGGAGCAGCACTCCTGGGCGTTACAGGAGCACGCGCCGCCGGAGCAGCGGCGGCTCGGGTCGGGCGGGTTGTCGTCGTTGTCGCGGACGTGGCCGGAGCGAGCGGATCGCTGGCGACTTCCGTGGTCGTCGTCGGCTCAGGAGTTGGCACCACCACCGGCTCAGCCGGCAACGGTTCATCAGCGACGATCGGCGCGGGATCGGCGGTGACGGGCGTGGCGTCCTGGCCAAGCGCGGGGGTGGACAGGAAGGCAGTGGCTGCGGCAATCGCGGCCAGGCCCGAGCGGTTCAAAAGCTTCGTGTTCATCATGCCCGACCAACCCGGACTAGATCGTTATGTGTCCGTCATTACCGACGAAGCGAGAGGGTTCTTGCGATGAAAAGAGCGAATTACTGCCGTTAACGACGGAATGCGTCAGTTCGGGGGACCGCTATCCGAGGTGCCCGGCGGGAACATCTTGTTCACATTGGCGGCCGTCGCGGCCATCAATTGGGGGTAGGTGGCGGTCATGTCATAGGCGCGGCCCTCAAGCGTCGAATCCACCGCCTCGGTCATGCTTGCGAGATAGAGGGATCGGATTTCCTTCCCCTTCTGAAGCCGCGCTTCGACGTCGCCCCATTTCCCGTCGCGGCTGCCCTCGACATCGACCACAACGCGCGTCTTCCCCCCGTCTTCCGGAATCAGCGATGCGGTGAATGTCATCAGATTATAGTCGTTGGCCTTGATCTTCCAGACCATTTTTGCCGGATCCGACCCGTCAACCACCGCGTCGGTGTCGGCATTGTTACCGAACATGTAAAGTGGCACTTCGACCGTCTTGAGCAGGTCGTGCACTTCCGCCTGGGGTCGCTGATACACTTCTCCCGGACCGTCGCAGCCTGCCACTGCCAACATGGCAAGCGCGATGATCGACCGTTGCCCACGCCGCATGACGCCCCTCCAATGAGCGGAAAAGCGATAGTCGTTCCCGGTTAAAAAGTGGCTAGCGCTTCAGCGCCTGGACCGCAGCGAGCGACTTGGAGACGTGATCTTTCCAGTCCATTTCGCTGTGGACCATAACGATCCGTCCGTCGCGAGCGATTACGTAGCTTGTGCGGTTGGACAGCGGGGCCGACGCCAACGCGACGTCATAGGCCTTGATCACCTTGGGATCGGCGCGTGCGACCGGAAATGCGCTTCGGCAGCCTTCGACCGAGAATTTCTTGAGCGTGTCGATGGTGTCGGCGCTCAACCCGATGACCCGGGCACCCGCCGCCTTGAACGCCGGCATTGCCTCGCTGAAGGCATTGGCTTCAAGCGTACAGCCCTTTGTGAACGCTTTGGGATAGAAATAGAGTACCACCGGGCCATGCTTGAGCTGTTCAGTCAGGTTGAGCTGGAATGGTTTGCCGCCGAGCGCGCCCTGGGTGACGAAATTGGGTGCCTTCGTGCCGGTAGGCAAGGCTGCGATGGCCGGTGTCGCGGCGAGGCTTAGGCCGAAGGCGGTCAGTATCAGGCGCATGTCGGTCTCCGCTAAAAAGAAACCCAACCTAGCGCGCTTCTATCGCGTGGTCGATCCGATAATCCAGATCGCCGACATCAAGACGACAACGAGCAGCAGGGAAATGCCGAGCACATAGCGGACGACATGCGGCTGCGACCCTCCGCTGGCTTCGGTCTCGGTGACATGCAATTCGTCGCGGTCGCGTTCCATACACTATCCTCTCGAACATTCGTTTGGACGAACATAACGCGCTTGTCTGGCGGGCGGTAGGGGGTGGCGGCCGCGTCTAGCGGTCGGCCGCCAGCCACCCGGTCAGGATGTAGAGCAGGATCAGCACGGGGCCAGTGAAGAGCGTTCCGACGATCAGCCCAAGGCGGATAAAAAGCACGTCGATCCCGGTCCAGTCGGCCAGGCCGGCGGCAATGCCCATGACCTTGCCCTGTTCGCGATTGAGAAGGAAACGACCGTTCATGATGATGACTTTCTTTGCGTAGTCAGAGGTTAGGCGATCGAAAGCGGGCCGACGGCGGCACTGACGAACAGCATGGCGGTGAGAAAGGCGCCGGCTAGCGAGACGGCGGCGTCGCGGGTCGAGGTGAACGAGAAGAACATTGTTTAAACTCCCTTTTTGTCACCCCCGATGGGTGATGTATCAATCAATGCAGGGAGCGTGCCAATTGCAATTTATACAATGAAATCAATGATCGCTCTGATTGGCTGGTGATTTATCCCACAAGTTTCTAGCCAACAGTTGGTGTAATATCCGAAGATATTAGTCGGCATCGCCGGGAAAGGCCGATCGTTCGGGGAATTTCGGCGTGAGCGAGCGGAAAAAGGCGAAGGCCTGTTTCATGTTGGCGTCATAATCGCCGGTCGGAATGATGATCGGGCCATAGTAGGCAATTCTGGCGGAATAATCGGGGCCGGCGCAGACGATCGGAATGCCGGCGCGATAGGCGATCTGGTAGAAGCCGGTCTTCCATTGGGTGGTGCGGTTGCGCGTCCCCTCGGCCGCGACGATCATCACGAAATCGTCGTGGCGAGCGACCTGTTCGACGATCTGGCCGACCAGATCCTGGCGCGAGCCGCGGTCGACCGGCACGCCGCCAAGCGCGCGCATGAAGCCGCCGAACGGCCAGCGGAACAGGCTGCGCTTGCCGATGAATCGCGCGCGGCGGCCGCGGGCATGGACGGTGCCGAGGAACACCACGAAATCCCAGTTGCTGGTATGCGGCGCGCCCACGATGATGAACTTGCGTGCATCGGGGATGTCGCCAACCGCGGTCCAGCCGTTCCGCCGATACCAGGTCAGCAACGCCCAGAGCAGCGCGCGCGAAACCGGCCCTAAAGGCGGGAAGTCGCTGTCAGCATTTGGTGATTGCCCCATCGCTTACCGTGGTGAAACGATCGGATGGGGAAGTCCAGAAGATCAGGCGGTCTTGGCACCCACCGGCGTTCTCACCGACTGGCGAGCCGAAGCCGGTTGCACCGCCGATTTCTGGCATTGGGCGACGAGTGTCGGGAAATCGAGATCGCTGTTGCGGTCGAGCGCATCGTTGCGGGCAGCGGCGCATAAAGCGGCGGTTTCATAGCGCGGAGCGAGCGTCGCGACGGTCTGGCACGACGCACCGCTGTCGGCGCATCCGAGAATCGCAATGAAATAACCGACCGGGCCCATGACACTCTCCGTTGAACTACCTGCTTAACTCGCGAATTTAATGGAGAGTTCCATTCGTTTCGGTGGTTCAATTGCGTAGCGACGCAACGGACCCTACCTGTGGCAAATGGACACCACATTGGACGAGCTGCCGAAGGACAAGGGAAGCTTCTCCATCCTGTGGCGCTTCCTGCCGATGCTGTGGCCCAAAGATGCAACCGAGCTGCGGGTTCGCGTGGTCGCCGCGGTGGTGCTGGTGCTGGCGGGCAAGGCGATCACGCTCATCATGCCGTTCGCTTACAAAGCGGTGGTCGATGCCATGTCGGCCGACACGGCGGCGATGGGCGCGGTGGCGATGCTGGTGGTGGCCTATGCCGCCGCGCGCTTCGGCGGGGTGCTGGCCGACAATCTGCGCAACGCCATCTTCGAGAAGGTCGGGCAGGATGCGGCGCGGCGGCTGGCAGCGCGGGTGTTCCGCCACATCCACAACCTCTCGCTGCGCTTCCACCTCGAGCGGCGCACCGGATCCTTAAGCAAGATCGTCGAGCGCGGGACCAAGAGCATCGACATGATGCTCTATTTCCTGCTGTTCAACATTGCCCCGACGATCATCGAACTGGTCGCGATCTGCGTCATTTTCTACATCAAGTTCGGCATCGGGCTGGTGATCGCGACGCTGGCGATGGTCGCGATCTACATCGTCTTCACCCGCAAGGTGACCGACTGGCGCAACCATCTACGGCGCGAGATGAACGACGTCGACAACCAGGCAATCGGACGCGCGGTCGACTCCTTACTCAATTACGAAACGGTCAAATATTTCGGTGCCGAGGAGCGCGAGGCCAAGCGCTACGACAGCGCCACCGCCGCCTTCGCCCGCGCCGCGACCAAGAATGAGACGTCGCTGGCGTGGCTCAACGTCGGCCAGAGCCTGATCACCAACGTGATGATGGCCGGCGCGATGGCCTATACCGTGTGGGGCTGGAGCCGCGGGCAGTTCACCCCGGGCGACGTGGTGCTGGTCAATGCCCTGCTGATGCAGCTGTTCCGCCCGCTCGACATGCTCGGCTGGGTCTATCGATCGATCAAGCAGGGGCTGATCGACATGGAGCAGATGTTCATGCTGCTCGATACGCCGGCCGAGATCGTCGATGCGCCCGACGCGACCGCGCTGGTGGTGAGCGCGGGTGCGGTGCGGTTCGAGGCGGTGGCGTTCGGCTACGAGCCCGAGCGGATCATCCTGAAAGGCGTCAGCATCAACGTCCCAGCCGGGACGAGCTGCGCGGTGGTCGGGCCGTCGGGCGCGGGCAAGTCGACATTGGCGCGCTTGCTGTATCGCTTCTACGACCCCACCGGCGGGCGGATCACGATCGACGGGCAGGATATTGCCGCGGTGACGCAGGACAGTCTGCGCGCCGCGATCGGGATCGTGCCGCAGGATACGGTGCTGTTCAACGACACGATCGGCTACAACATCGCCTATGGCCGCGACGGGGCGGACCAGGCGGCGGTCGAGCAAGCGGCGGCGGGCGCAGCGATCGATACGTTCATCGCCGCCCTGCCCAATGGCTATGAGGCGATGGTCGGCGAGCGCGGGCTCAAGCTGTCGGGCGGCGAGAAGCAGCGCGTGGCGATCGCGCGGACCCTGCTCAAGAATCCGCCGATCCTGATCCTCGACGAGGCGACCAGCGCTTTGGACTCGCGGACCGAGGAAGCGATCCAGGCGACGCTCGACCGCGTGGCGACCAGCCGCACCTCGATCATCATCGCCCACCGCCTGTCGACCATCGTCGGCGCCGACCAGATCGTGGTGCTCGACGACGGCAAGGTGGCGGAGCGCGGGACGCATGGGGAGTTGTTGGCGAAAGGCGGGCTCTATGCCGAGCTATGGATGCGGCAGGCGGCGGAGCGGGAATTGGAGGAAGTGGCGGAGGGTTAGCTTAGCTTTCTGCAGCGACCCCAGCGGACGGAAAGTTTTGTGTCCTCGCCGCCGGGATATTCGAAGCCCGAGTGGTAGAATTCAAAGTCGCCGTCACTATTTTTGTGAGCGGTTGTTTTACCAAAGCTGAGGAACGCCTGATCCTCAGAAGCCATGAAGCGATTCCCGTCACCGCGGTATTCACCATGCAACACCGACTTTTCCGTATGCCATACGGAATCGTCACGATCAGGACCGGCATATTCAATTTCCAACAGGCGGAAACGCAACTTCTGGCCTTTGATCGGTGAAATGACCATTTTGAATCGCGTCATCGGATTATCGTACTTCGCCGCCGACGGGTGACCGGCGAGTTCCGAATGCCGGGAAGTAATTCCGGCCTTCTCAGCAACTGTGCAGAGATATGTCCCCGAATTGTCGAATGCCGCTGAGCTTGGCTCTGAATAGGCAAGCGCCAGCGCGCCGAGCAAAATGGCAATCTTCATGTCCGCGCTCCACCGCCTCAACTAGCGAGAGCTTGGCTCATGCCGCCGCCGTTGACCAGCCTAGTTGGGGGATGGCGATGCTGCGCTTGCCGGACAAATCGGTTCGGCTGACGATCAATTCGCGGCTTTCGATATACTGCAATAACCGGCGGGCCCGACCGAGGCTGGCGGTGCCGTAGCTGGCGGCGATGGCTTCGTCGCTGGGACATGGGGCGCCGTCGCGGGCGGCGCGGGCGACGAGGAGGAAGGGGCCGAGCATGTCGTCGGGCAGCGAAGCCGCGGCTTCCAGCGCGGGTGACCAGCCTTCGTCATTATCGTCGTAGATTCCGGCGCGGGCGATCGACAGGCGGCGGGTGAACTGGGCGAGATCGAGCGGCGGGCGCGACACACCGGCCATGCGGCAGCGGACCGCGAAATCCTGAAACAATATGGTGGCGGGGCGGGTCAGACTGTCGGGATCGGCGACGATCGCGCGGAGGACATCGGCGGTGATGGTTGCGGTTTCGGTGTCGGACTTGGCCGGCATAAAGTCGTCGCGAGGGGTGGCTACGGCCATCGACTGCAGCAAGGCTTCTGACGGTAAGGAGGCAGGTGGATCCCGGCTCAAGGCCGGGATGACGATTTTCTCGTCGTTGCCGGGGGCGAACAGCAGGCCTTGCAAATCGTCGTTGGCGGCGGGGAGCGGGACGAGCTTGGGGCTCATCGATCGCGCCTTCGTCTCGACCGGGCCGATCGCCACCGCCACCGGGCGCCGCGCGATGGCCGGGCCGAGCGCGAGGAAAGTGCCGCGCGGCAGGTCGCGGATCGCCTCGGCCTGGCGGCGCTCCATGCCGAGCAAATCGGCGGCGCGGGCCATGTCGATGTCGAGGAAGGTGCGGCCCATCAGGAAATTGCTCGCCTCGGCAGCAACATTCTTGGCCAGTTTGGCGAGGCGCTGGGTGGCGATCACGCCCGCCAGCCCGCGCTTGCGGCCTCGGCACATCAGATTGGTCATCGCGCCCAATGAAGCACGGCGGACGTCTTCGGCCACCTCGCCGCCACCCGAAGGCGCAAACAATTGCGCTTCGTCGACCACCACCAATGCCGGATACCAATGATCGCGCGGGGCATCGAACAGCCCGCCGAGGAAGGCCGCGGCGCAGCGCATCTGCGCCTCCGCCTCCAGCCCCTCCAGGCTCAGCACGACCGACGCGCGATGCTCGCGGATGCGCCCCGCCAGCCGCGCAATATCCTTTTCGTCATGGTCCGCCGCCTCGACCGCGATATGGCCGTAGCGATCCGCCAGCGTGACGAAATCGCCTTCGGGATCAATCACGATCTGCTGAACCTCGCCCGCGCTCCTTTCGAGCAGGCGGCGCAGCAGATGCGACTTTCCGCTCCCCGAATTGCCCTGGACGAGCAATCGCGTGGCCAGCAATTCTTCAAGATCCATGACGATCGGCTGTCCGGCTGGGCCGGTGCCGATGTCGACGCTGACTGTCATCGCGCCGGTCATGGCAGGGCCGGGACTCGCCGCCAAGCCGCTTCGATCAGGCCTTCGTGCGATTGTTCGCATTGTGACCGTGACGCATCACGGACGGGCGGTCAGGCGGTTGGCGACGCCTTGGCCGCGGCGGCGCGGAGGGTCTTGCCTTGCTGGCGGCATTCGGCGGTCACCTGGGCGTAACCAAGGCCGGTCGACGCAGCGACCATCTCGGCGCGCGCCTCGAGACAGCTGGCCTGATTTCGGAAGGCGACCGGCATGGTGGCGATCGGCGAGCACTGGACGCCGCCCTGCGCGCATCCGATCAGGACCATGATGAAGGATGAGGGGCCCACGTTTCGCCTTTCGTACCGTTTCCGCCCGCGACGGGCGCGTGATGCCGGTAGGACAGGCGTGTTACATTTTGATGGCAACGCCGCCCGTCGCTTGCATCGGCGGCGGCGGGCAGGGATAGGGATGATCGTGACCAGCGTGCATCAGATCCTTTCCGACCGGTTCGGCTTCGCTCATTTTCGCGGGGTTCAGGAACGAGTCGTCGATCGGGTGGTGACGGGCGAGCATACGCTGGCGATCATGCCGACCGGGGCGGGGAAATCGCTCTGCTATCAACTGCCGGCGCTGGCGCGGCGCGGGACGGCTTTAGTCATCTCGCCGCTAATCGCGCTGATGCACGACCAGATACGGTCGGCGGAAGGCTATGGCATCAAGGCTGCGTCGCTGACGTCGGCCGACACCAACCGGCAGGAGACGATCGAGCGGTTTCGCGGCGGCGATCTCGACCTGCTCTATGTCGCGCCCGAGCGGGCGACGACCGATGCGTTCCGCCAGTTGATCGACCAGGAGATGCTGGCGCTGATCGCGATCGACGAGGCGCATTGCGTCAGCGAATGGGGGCATGACTTCCGCCCCGATTATCGCCTGCTGCTGCCCCTGCTCGA
>JAZKHF010000069.1:0-24051 GCA_040385545.1 Pseudomonadota bacterium | reverse complement strand
CCTGGCTTGGCAGGACGTTGATCAGAACGACCGTCGCCAGCAATCCGATGATGACAATCACCACCATCAATTCGACGAGCGTGAAGCCTTCCTCTTCGCGCCTTGGCGGAGCCGGGCGGTTGAAATCGGTCAACAGGCGAAGGAACAAGCGGAGCATGTGTACTAACCCCCAATCAAGGTCTGGAGCTGGAGAATGGGCAGCAGGATGGCGAGCACGATCAGGGTCACGATCGCGCCCATGATGACGATGATCGCCGGTTCGAGCAGCGACAGAGCGGTCGCGGTAAAATTGTCGAACTCGCGTTCGAGATAGTCGGCGGCGCGGGCCAGCAACGTATCGAGCTGGCCGGCCGATTCGCCGCTTGCCGCCAGATAGACGAGCAACGGCGGAAATACGCCGGCGCGGCCCATCGCACCCGACAGGCTGCCCCCCGCGCGGATCGCGCCGACCATGTCCTCCGTCGCGCCGCGCAGCGCTCGGTTGTGGATCGTACCGGCAGTCAGGCGAAGTCCCTCGATGACCGGCAGACGGCTCTCGATCATCGTCGACATCGTCCGTGCCATCCGCGCGGCGTGGAGATCGCGGATCAGCCGACCGAGCAAGGGCAATCGGAGCAGCCATGAATCGACCGCAAGCCGGATTCTGTCCTCCCGCAGCAACCGCCAGCCGAGCAGACCGAGCAATGGCAAGGCAAGCAACAGGATCAGCCAGTTCTGCGCCAGGAAACCGCTGATCGCGATCACGATTCGGGTCAGCAACGGCAATTGCTGGCCGACGTCGTCAAACTGTTCGACCACTTTCGGTACGACCGCGATCATCAGCGCCGCCACCACCGCAATGGCCACGAACGTGAGCACGATCGGATAGGCCAAAGCCGACATCACCTTGCCGCGCATTTCGCTTTGCCGCTCGAGCAATTTGGCCAGGCGCTCGAGCAATTCCGGCAGGCTTCCCGAACTCTCGCCCGCAGCAACCATCGCGCGGTACAATGCCGGAAAGCTGCGCGGCTCGGCGGCCATGGCATCGGCCAGCCGGCGGCCCTCGACCACCCCGTCGGCCACTTGTGCCACCGTCGCGCGAACGTGGGGCTGCTCGCTCTGGCGGGCAATGATTCGAAGTGCTTCCTCCAGCGGGCTGACCCGGGTCATCGTTGCCAGCTGGCGCGTGAACAGGGTGAGTTGCTTGGCCGACAGACGCTTGGCGGTGAGGAAGTCCGGAAGCCACGCGGCCCGTCGGACAACCGCGACTTCGTCGGCGCTGGGTGCCAGTTTGACAACGTACATCTTGCGCGATTCAAGACGCGCCCGGGCGGTGCCGGCATCATTCGCCTGCACACTCCCGCGCCGCTCGCGTCCGCTTGGATCGACGGCGAGATAGGCGAAGCTAGGCATTGCCCGGCTCTTCCTCGCGGCGCGACACGCGGATCGCCTCCTCGGCCGTGGTCTCGCCTTTAAGGACCAGTGCGCGCGCCGCCGCCGACAGGTTCGGGGCAGCTCGGAAAACGTGGCGGGCGATCGCCGCCTCGTCCGCGCCGTCGTTGATCATCCTTCGCGCCGTGGGGTCGATGCGCACCGCTTCGAACACCCCCATCCGGCCTTTGTAACCGCTATGGCCGCACCGGTCGCAGCCCGTCGGGCGATACACAATATCGTCGGCGTTCAGCCCGAGCAGGCTCGCGAGACCAGCACTTGCGGGTTCCTGGGCACGGCAATGCGGGCACAGGCGCCGCACCAGCCGCTGGGCAACGATCGCCCGAAGGGTGGAGGCGAGCAGGAATTGCTCGACCTTCATGTCGCGAAGACGCGTGATCGCGCCGACCGCATCGTTGGTGTGCACGGTGGACAGTACCAGGTGACCGGTCAAGGACGCCTGCACGGCGATCTCGGCGGTCTCGCGGTCGCGGATTTCACCGACCATCACCACGTCGGGATCCTGGCGGAGGATCGCACGCAGACCATTGGCGAAGGTCATGCCGACCTTTGTATTCACTTGCGTCTGGCCGACGCCGTCGATGGCATATTCGACCGGGTCTTCGACCGTCAGGATATTGCGACTGCCGTCGTTCAGTTGTTGCAGGCAGGCGTAAAGCGTCGTCGTCTTGCCCGACCCGGTTGGGCCGGTAACGAGAATGATCCCGTTCGGGTCGGCAAGCGCCTCGCGCAAGATCGCCCCGGTCGAGTCGTCCAACCCAAGTCCGTCGAACGTGAACCCTGCCGCGTCCTTGTCGAGGATGCGCAGCACCACTCGCTCGCCCGCGCGACTTGGCAAGGTCGATACACGCACGTCGAGCATCTTGCCGCCGAGCGTCAGGCTGATGCGGCCGTCTTGCGGGACGCGGCGCTCGGCGATGTCGAGTCGGGCCATGACCTTGATTCGACTGATCACCACCGGTGCGACATGGGCCGGCATGCTGAGCGTTTCGCGAAGCACTCCATCGACCCTCATGCGAACGATGAGCCCGGACTCATAGGGCTCGACATGGACGTCGCTGACCCCGTGCCGGATGGCCTCGGCGAGGATGCCGTTGATAAGGCGGATGACGGGCGCATCGTCGGCGCTTCCGAGCAAATCCTCGGCTGTGGGGATGCCGCTTGCCAGCGCGTCGAGATCGTCGTTGCGATCGATCGACCCGGCAAGACCGGCGGCGCTCTGGTCGAGCGCATAGCGGGTCTGGAGATAATTATCGAAGGTCACGGCCGCCGTCTGTTCGACACGAAATGGTCGGCCCAAGTGACGGCGAACCTCAAGTAGCACGGCGGGATCGGCGTCCTCGCGCAGGGCTATCACCAGTTCACCCTCTTCGCGCGGGACGATCAACACACCATTCGAACGGGCGAAGCCGTAGGGAATGTCGAGCACGGCGGTGATCGGCAATCGATCTTGCTCGATAACCAGCGTCTCGTCGCCGAGCGATGCGTCGACGATCGTTTTTTCGTCGGCGAGCCCTTGAGACTGGAAGCCGCGGGCGATCGTCATTGCGGCTGGATGGGCGTTGGCGACGGGATCGTCGGGGGCGCGTAGGTGCGGTCGCCCGGTTGTGGCACAGCCTGCGGCGGAACAGTCCCGAGATAGTCGCGCACCAGGCTGTCGAGTGAGGGCTCGACATCCGGATTATGCTGCTGTTGAGCGGCCCGGATGTAGCCATAACGCTGGGCGCTCAACGCACGTGCCTCCTCGCGCGTGCGGATGATTGTCGGACGGATGAACACCATCAGATTGGTCTTGGTACGCGATCGATTGCGGTTCTTGAACAATTCGCCGATCAGCGGAATGTCTCCCAGCAATGGGATTTTCTCGATCGTCCGCCGCTCATTGTCGTCGAGCAGTCCGCCGATGGCGAGGATCTCGCCATTGTCGACTGTCAGCACGGTCTTGAACTCGCGCTTGTTGATGATCAGGTCGGAATCGCGCGCCGACACCGGTCCGGCGACGCTCGACACCTCCTGGCGAATGAACAGTTTGATCGAGCCGGACGAATTCACCTGCGGCTTGACGTCGAGCTGGATGCCGACGTTCTGGCGCTCGACCGTGCGGAAGGCATTTTCGAAGTTCGAGCCCAGTCTTTCGCCGGTGGTGATTGGCACTTCCTGTCCGACCAGCAATTTCGCCTCGTGATTGTCGAGGGTCATGATCGACGGTGTCGACAGGATGTTCGACTCAGTATCGGACTGGACGGCGTTGATGATGGTGCCGAACCACAGATTCTTGGTGATCTCGACGATCCCGCCGCCGAAGCCACCGGTCGCGGTGATGATCGACGATGTGGCCGCATCGACCACCGACTGGCCCAGAATATTGTCGCGCGACGTGGTGGTGACGCCGTCCTGCGTGGTCGTGCTACGTCCACCGAATGCTTCATTGGCGACCACCGCTCCGACCTGGAAAATGCTCGGCTGCGCGCTTGACCAGTTGCTCGCGGCGAACGGCGCATTCTTGCCGGCCAACAGGAATTGCACCCCCAGCCGCCGCGCTGCATCGTTACCGATTTCCACGATGATCGCCTCGACCAGCACCTGCTCGCGGCGCGTGTCGAGCTGGCGGATGACCTCGCCGAGCTGGCGCTGCGCATCGAGATTGGCGGCGATGATCACCGCGTTGGTGCCGGGATAGCGCGTGACGACCGCGGGACCGCGCCGGACGATGCCGGTTCCACCACTAGAAGCTGCCGCCGCGACTGGTTGCTGCCTGGATGCAGCCGGACCGGCGCCCGTTCCCTCACCCTCCTGGCTTTTAATGAAGTCGGGTCCCTCGCTCGGCTGAGTCGGGGGTTGGCCAACCAGTTGCTGGAGCACCGGCAGCAATTGCTCGGCATCGGCATGTTCGAGCCAGTAGACGCGGATTTCGGTGCCTTCGATCGCGCGGGCATCGAGGTCGCGGATCAGCCGCGCAAAGCGCGCGACCGAGGTCGGGTCGCCGCGCAACAGGACGGCGTTGGCGGATTCCATCGCACTGACCGAGACGTTCGATGTGCTACCGCCAAGCTGCTGAAGCGAGCTTGCAATTTCGCGCGGCCCCGCATTGCGCAGATAGACAATCTGGGTGTCCGGCCCGGCTGCGCCGCCGCCCGCGCCCTGGATCGAGCCGAGCAACTGGCGGACGCGCCGGACATTGTCGGCGAAGTCGACGACGATCAGGCTATTGGCATTCTTGTTCGCGGTCACCGAGCCTTGGGGACTGACCAACGGCCGGACGGTCTCAAGCGCGCCAGTGGCGTCGAGCGAGCGCAGTCGGATGATCTCGGTCACGAACTGGCTGCTAGGGCCGGCATTGCGGGTGACGCGCGTCGGCTGGCTAGCCGCACCCTCGATCGGCTGGATCCGATATCCACCGCGAATGGGAATTGCGACCAGTCCGTTGGCCCGCAGAGTTGACAGGAAGACTTCGAAATATTCAGTGCGCGACATGCTGCGCTGGCTGACGACCGACACCTTTTGGTTGACGCGGCCGTCGACCACCAGGGTCAGACCGGTCACCTTCGCCGCGTCGCTTGCGAAAGCACGCACATCGACGTCGCGCATATTCATCGAATATTGAGCGCCAAGGGGTGATGCGATCAGCATCGCCAGGGCGAATGCTGCAACCGGGGTCCTGAACTTCATCAACTTCCCGCCAAACTGAAAGATATTGGAACTTGCTGGCCATCGCGTTCGACGGTCAGCGCGATCGTGGCACCGGGTGCCAGGCTTTGCTGCAACTTGGCGAGATCGGACACCGAAGTGATGTTGGTGCCATTGACCGCCACGATGACATCGGCGCTCCGAAAGCCGAGCGACGTGAACAAGGGCGAATTGCCGTTGGGTGCGACGGCAATCCCGGTCAGGCCGGTCGCCGACTGGCGCGGCGCGAAATTGACCGCCGCGCGGACTGCGGCGACCGATGGCGCTGCGGTGGCAGGGGGAGCGGCCACCGACGGCACTGCCGCACCGCCAGCAGTCACCGTTTCGGCCGGCTTGTCCTGATCCATGAACAGCCGCTGGCGAGCACCTTGCCGCTCCACTTCCGCGAAATCGAACCCGACGGCGACCAGTTTCACTCCCGGCATGACCGCTTCACCGACGCTGACACTCATCTGCTGCCCATCGGGCAGCCCGATGATCGCTCCACCGGGGACCGAACCTCCGCCGGCCCGAACGCCGAACAGCTTGAGGTCGGTTGGCAGGGTGGTCGCTGCAGTGGCGGAGCTTGCCATCCGGTCGAAGGGGTTGACCGCAGCAATCACCGCGGCTTGGGCAGCGGGCGGAATGATCGTCGCTCCAGCGAGGCGCCAGTCGCCGAGCGGCCCGACCGGCGTGACCAGGATCCAGATCAGCCGCGCCGTCTGGACAGCCAGCATCGCTACCAGCAATGCCTTGAGCCATAGCGCTAGATCGCCGGGCAGGCGGACCACGCGCAAGCGTTCGACTGTCAACGTGCGAATCAAGCTGAATCCCGCCCAAGCATCCAAGGAAGACACTCGATTGGGCGTGCCCGATGAATCAACCGAGACGGGAATATGACACTAACGTGACGAGGTCGACTCTCCGTAACGCGTGACCCAGCTGGCTAGATCTTGATTGTGGCCGACAGACTGAAGGAGCGTCCGAGATCATAGGTGTTTCGCTCGATCTGGTTCGATCCGGAATCCTGAAACTCCTCATGCTTTTCGCCGGTGAGATTCCGGGCCTCGAACTTCAGCTCCAGCTCTCGATTGAGCAACTTGAAGCCTTCGCGCGCGACGAAATCGAGCCGCAGTCCCGGCCGCTCGATCACGTCAGGTTGCGGAGGTGAGCCGTTGAGACCGCGGCTGACGACTCGCTCGCTTGCATAATTGATCAGGAACGTCTGCTGCGAAAGCCGGTCGCGGTGCTCGAACCCTATCTGCAGATTGGCCACATGGTCCGACTGTCCGGTCAGCGGCGAACCGTCCTGGAAATAGTCGATCGCAAGCGGGTCGTTCACGCCGATCACGGCCGTTCGGTCGTCGGCACCCACCTTTAGTTCGGACTTGGTGTAGGTGTAGTTGCCGCTCAGCACGAGCCGACGCGAATTGAACATGCTTCCCAGGGAGTCGAGATTGAAGAGCTTCTGTGCTTCGATTTCAACGCCATAAAGTGTCGCTTCAGGAGCATTGGCGAACGATGTCACCTGCTCATTGCCGGAGTTGGCGACGAATGTTTCGATCGGCTTGTCGATCTTTTTGTAGAAGCCCGACACCGCGACGCGCTGATCCGAGGCGAAATAATATTCGAGCCGCGCTTCGGCATTGAGCAATTCGCTGTCGACCAATTGCGGATTGCCTTGATATTGCCGGTTGGTTTCCGGATCGAAATAGAATTGGAAAATCAGCTCACGAAATTGCGGGCGGGCGATTGTCTTTGACGCACTCAGTCGGAGTTGCAGCTCCGGGCGGAGCTGCCACGTCAATGCCGCCGCCGGCAACCAGTAGCTGTTCTTGAGACTGGTTCCTGCGGTCGATGCGCCGGGATCGGTGAACACCTGGATTGGCGTGACGTCCAGTTTGCCATCTTCATAGCGTACGCCGGCATCGACACTGAACGTATCGGTGAGGCGAGCATTGATCTTCGCATATCCAGCGGCGACCTTTAGCGTCGCGTTGAACGCCGGATTACCTTCATTGGTCTCGATCAGATCGATGTCGTAAAAATCGATGATCGCGGGCTGCAGCAGAAGGTCCGGTCGAAGCGTGCCGACGCCGGTCGGGAAATCGTTTGGTGCCAGGAATGTGAAGTCGCGGCGCGAACTGTCGCGATTCTGGTCGGTGTAAGCACCGCCCACGGTGACCGTATAGCCCGGTGCAACGCGGTAGCTGAGATCCGCGCCTCCGAACCAGAGATCCTCATTGAGGTCGGAAAAGCTGACCGATGCATCACCGGTCTGGCCATTGTTGAGGCGATTGATGAAGACGCCGCCAAATGGGTCGGCATCCGAATTGCTGCGCACATATTCATAAAATAGTTCGAACGGCGCTTCGCGTTGTGAATTGGCATAAGCGCCACGCACATCGAGACTGATCTCCGGCGTGAACTTGAACTCACCGACCAATTGTGACGTGAACAATTGTCTTTCGAACCACGCGGTATCCTGCTGCAGGAAATCAGAAGTTGTCTCCTGTTTGTTGCCGATCCCAAGCCGCGCTTGCTTCAGCGTGTCGCGAACGAAGAAATTGGTCCAGCGAAGCTGGTTGTCGTCGAATTCGAGACCGAGGCCGAGCAGGCCGTTGACGACGATTCGGTTCTCGGTGATGACGCGTCGGAAATCCTGATCGAGCGTTTCGAGATCGGCGCTGAACGACGACTGCTGGATCGCCTCGCGGGTGAGCCAGCGATTGCTGTAACTGGCGTTGGCGATCACGCCCAGCGTGCCCCAACCGATGTCCCACGATTTGCCCGCGGAAATGCTTCCCGACCAGTTCGCCGGAATGTCATCGTTGCGCTGCACCACCGAATTGCGTCCGGTCACGATCGACCCGGCGATCGCGCCGCCATCGACGGTCCCGGAGCTCAGTCGATCTCCGCTATCAAAAAAGGATTGCAGCGACCTCGGGATGTCGCGTTCGCCATCGTCGAAACCGCTCCAGTCGGTTTTGCTGCCATAATAGGTATAGCCGAGATTTCCGGTGGTTTCGGTATCGCCGCCGATCCCGACGCTAATCTGCAAAAAGGGTTCGCTGGGGGTCGCCTTGGTGGTCAGATTGATAACGCCGCCGCCAAATTCGCCGGGATAATTGACCGAATAGCTCTTCTGGACGAGCGACGATGAGATCACCGAGCTTGGAAACAGATCGAGCGGGACGACGCGCTTGAGCGGCTCGGGGCTTGGCAAGGGCGAACCGTTGAGCAGGGCCAGCGAGTAACGGTCGCCAAGGCCGCGGACGTAAACATAGCCTGAGCCGACGACGCTGAGACCGCTCACCCGGCTCAGCGACCCGGCAATATTGCCTTCGCCGGTTCGGGCGATCTGTTCGGACGAAAGGACGTTGACCACCTGGCTGGACGAACGCTGCACGTTCGGGCGACGGACGCCGCGAACGATGATTTCCTGTTCGCCGCCACCCGGAACCGAGATGTCGACCTGTTCGGCACTTTCGGTCGGCTCGGCGCCGCCCTCGGTGGGCGGGGACGCGGTGGCCTGATCGGGCGCTGTCGGCGGTTGCTCGGACGCATCGGCAACCGGGTCGGTGGTCGTCCCAGTCTGGGCTGGCTCCGTCGGTGCGGCCTGCGCGTAGACAAGCGACGGATTTGAAAGAGCTGTCGTGAATAGAAGGGCGCTTGCCACCCGCGACATGATGGACATCGTCAATTCCCCTATAATTCGAATACGAAACCGGGGGCAGCCACTGCCAGGCTGCCCCCGCATTACGCGACAGGCAGTGTTGTTCAGGTGGTGGGCAGCGAGGTGCAGTCGGTCGAGGTGGCACCAAAGTTTGCGTAACCGCTGTTGCACGTCCACCCGACAAACCAGCTGGTATTTCCGGTCCATGCGGCGCCGATCCGGTTCGGCGAGGGCAGGTCGTAGAAAGCGCTTAGTGTCGTGGCGTTGAACGCCGGCACAGCATCTTCGTTGGCGCCATTGACGAACAGATTGGTCAATGACGAAATGAACGCGTCATTGTTGTTGTTCGTGCCGGTGCCGAAGAAGGCGGCGACCTGGGCTGCTGTATAGCTACCGGTGCCGATATATTTGGTGGCATTGCACTGCATCACCACCGAGCGCGCGGTGAGCGTTGCCGGCGTGGTGCCGGACCCGTTCATGCGGATGCACTCGTTGTTCGGTGTCACGACAACTCCGTTGGCCAACGTCACGTCGGAATTGCCACGGAAGAACAGCGAGGCCTGGTTGCCGCCGCTTTCGTTGCCGGTGCTGACCTGCGGCTGGAGTGCGACGAAATTGACAACCTGAAGATTGGTCCGCGGTGTATCGGCTTCGTTGCCGTTGCTGTCGATTTCCATGAGCGAATCGCCGAAGCCGGGACGCTGAATGAGCAAAGCCCACTGGAGTCGGGCCTGCGCCCCGGTGTCGACATCGAGACTGTCATCGTCGGCACCGGTCGCGACATAATATTTCATCTGCGGCGCGCCGCCGAACCATTCGGTGCCATCGTCCGAGCTGTTGTGCGCCTGAATATGATCGAGAATGGTGCCGGTTCCGACACCCTCAAGCGTCAGGCCCTGCAGCTCGCTGTTCGAACCGAGCACGAACCCCGAGTAGCGGAATTGGGCATAGCTGATTCGGCCCGCATTATAGGCATTGTCCGTACCGCCGAAGCGCGCCAGGTCGGCCGAACCCTCGGTGTTGCGTTCGCAGGTGTTGGAGGCGACCGATCCGACGGCGCAGTTGGTCGTGATGCCGCGGCCCATCAGAACGACGCCGCCCCACTGACCCTGCGACGAGTCGTTGTTTAGGCCGAGGACGTTGTCGCGGCTGGTAAAGATGATCGGCTGCGTTGCATTGCCAGTTGCGTTAATGCGGTTGCCGCGGTTCACCGCCAGCCAGGACTGGCCGGTCGATCCGTACAGAATCGCACCCGGCGCGATGGTCAGCTGGACGTTCGTATCCGCGGTCAGCTGGCCACTGCCGTTGACCGGCGTGATGCCCGAAATCTGGGCACCGGGAACGCAGCCGACGGTGGTGCTGGCGAACGGTGCACCGGCGGTCGGTGCAGCGAAGCCGCCGTCGCAGCCGACATTCACTCGACCGTTCATCTCGTACAACAGACCCGCCACCTTGGGCAGCGTGATCGACGTCTTGATCAGCGAGGGCAGGCGACAGACGCGATAGGTTCCGGTCGGCCCGGTAATCGTGCCCTGGTCCGAGAGACCCTGCGAGTCGGCGATCGTCGGACAGCCGCCCGCCGGGGTCACGACCGGCGTCGGCGTCGGGGTGGGGGTCGGGGTCGGGGTGGGCGTTGGGGTCGGATTGATGATTACCGTCCCGCCACCCGGCGAAGCGACGTCATTTGCGCCGCCGCCGCAGCCGGCGAGCGTGATGCTGGCGGCGCTGACGAAGAGCGCGGCACGGAAACGATTATGGGTCATGTTGCGAACTACTCCGCTCGATCGGCTAAGGACGAACAAGGGAGGACGAAATCGCCCGTTCCCCCTCGGACACGGCGAGTCCTAGGGTCGAGTCATGACGGCTGAATTAGGGTCGTATGACAGAATCGTTTCGATCGACTCAGTAAACCCGGTTGGGGACCGCTGCTTCATCATCGAGGGCGTAACCGATCCCGCGAACGCTGCGGATCAGATCGCTTTCCCCGGCGGCGGTCAGCGCGCGGCGGAGTCGCGCGACACATTGGGTGACCGTTGCCTCATCGATGCCGCCTTCGGGCCAGACCATGTGCATCAATTGTCCGCGCGTGAATATCTGTCCGGGATGCGCGGTAAAGAATTTCAACAGGCTGAATTGCAGGATGGAAAGCGGGATCAGTCGACCATTGCGCCACGCCTTGATGTTCGCGGGATCCAGCGCGAGATCGCCGAAATGAATCTTTTCGCTGCTGGCGACCAGCTTCGACCGTCGCCCGAGTGAGCGGATCCGGGCAACGATCTCTTTCGGGTCGAGCGATGGCGAGACGCATTCGTCGATGCCTGCCTCCAGGGCCGGAAGGATCAGATCGGACTGGTCAATTCCCAACAATGCGGCAACTGGAGTCGGCCATTCTTCCCCGATCGAGCGCAGACTGTAAAACAACTGGAGCAGCGATTGCAGGCCACCGCTGGCGTCAAGAATGACGACGTCGGGATTGGTACGTTCGAATTCACGTACCGCGAGGATCCCGTCAGCGATCGGAGTCACCCGTATATCGTCGCCCATCAGATAAGGGGGAATGCCCGTTCCGTCTGGCGAGACGAGCAGTGCATGGACCATCCGGCTCATCGGCAGGCGATCTCTTCGCCTAGTCGGCAATCTATCTGTTCGATCAAGCAGGCCATGCCTGTTTAAAATCAAGACAATTTGTTGCGCCTGACGGACTGGAAAATGACTGAAAGGTGACGGCCAATAAAAGGATGATCGCCAGGACGGTCGAGCGGTATCGCGGATCAGATACGGGCGTTCATGACGCCCCGCACAAACATAGCGCGGTTATATGACATCTTTATTGCAAATCGGATAAAAAAGCGTAGATTCGTCTCACGACAAGAGGAATTCGAGATGAAATTAGCCGCGATCCTGCTTCCGCTTGCATGTTTTGCAACTGCCGCCGCTGCAAATCCGGCCGGCGAGATTGGATATCCAAAAGGCGCCTTGGGGTATGATGCGCTGGTGAAGGCGGATTATCAGGCAGCCGAACAACAGATATTGTCGGATGATCGCACGGCCAGAAACGATCCGGCCAAGCTCATCAATCTAGGGCAAATCTATTGGAAAACCGGCCGCGTGGAAATGGCGATCAAGGTTCTTGAGGCTGCGGTCCGTTCCGAAGAGGTCGATCTGATCTTGGCGAATGGGGAGATCGTCAGTTCGCGGGACGCCGCCCGACAGACGCTTGCTTATATCCGCAAGTGACGGGTGGTGGTTGGCATTCCTGCATTATAGCTTCCGATTGACGTTCAAACCGTAGCGAAAACCATTCCTAACTCTCCGTCGCGCCCAATTCAGTTATGCGCCCGAGCGAAAGCGGCTGCAGCTCGAGCAGGGCAAGTTGCGGTGGGGGACGAGTTTAGCGTGATCACTCATGTGCTTTTCGGGAGCGGTGACGCGCTATTTGCTGTTACTGTCGCCCGTGCCGGTGCCGCAATTTGGCCGAATCGGGATAATTAGTCGACCTTGATTACTTCGACGGGCCGGCTGTAGCGTCGCCTGCTCAATCGACAGGAACGTTCCACAGATGCGACCGATCAGCCTCGATCAAGCCTGGGGAATCATCGCCGCCGCGGTAATGCCACTTAAGTCGGAGATGGTTGGATTCTCGGATGCCGCGGGCCGGGTGCTGAGCGCGCCCGTCGTCGCGACGTTCGACAGTCCGCAATCCAACGTCTCGATGATGGACGGCTATGCGGTTCACGACGCGATGGCCGACGACACGTTGGACGTGGTCGGTGTGTCGGCGGCGGGCAGTAGGTTCGACGGCAAGATCGTTGCCGGCCAGGCGGTCCGGATTTTTACCGGAGCGGCCGTGCCCGAAGGGGCGGAGCGGATCATGATTCAGGAACATGTCACGACAGATGGCGACCGGATCACGATCCTTGAGCCGACAATCGGACCGACCTTCGTCCGCGCAATCGGCAGCGATTTTCGGGCGGCGGAATGCGTTGTGGCGGCCGGCACGCTTTTGACCCCCGGCGCGCTGGTGGCGGCGGCCGGGGCAGGGATCGCTCAGGTTTCGGTCACGCGTCGACCCAGGGTTGCGACGATCGCCACGGGCGATGAATTGCGCGCGGTCGGTGCTGCGCCCGAGCACGACTCCATTCCCGACAGCATCGGCCCCGGTCTCGCGGCGATGCTTGGCGCGATGGGTGCCGACGTTGTCGGTCACGGGCTGCTCGGTGACGATCTCGGCGCGCTTGAACGCGCCGCCGCCGAAGCGGTCGCGGTCGCCGATCTGGTCGTTGTTACCGGCGGTGCCTCGGTCGGCGAACGCGATCATGCCAAGGCCATGTTCGCGCCGCTCGGGCTGGAGCTGTTGTTCTCGAAAGTCGCAATCAAGCCGGGCAAGCCAGTATGGCTCGGCCGGGTCGGTGAGACCCTGATTATGGGCCTCCCCGGCAATCCCGGATCGGCGCTGGTCACCGCACGGCTGTTGCTCGCGCCGCTGGTAGCGGGCTTGCTCGGGCAGCAGCGCCCGTCGCCACTCGACTGGATCGATCTTCCGCTCGGCGCTGCAATTTCAGCCACAGGCGAGCGCGAAACCTTCCTCCGCGCCACGTTCGCCGACGGCAAGCTAATCCCCGTTGCCAATCAGGACAGCGGCGCCCAGCGCGCCCTCGGCGAAGCGACATGGTTGATCCGGTGCCCGGCGGGACAAAGTGCACGTGTGGAAAACGAATTGGTCAGCGCCCTGGCTTTCTAATCGCGCCGCCAATCGCCCGATTTGCCGCCGGATTTTGCCTCGAGTTCGACCGCCTCGATGGTCATTCCCCGGTCGATCGCCTTTAGCATGTCGTAAATCGTCAGGCAGGCGATCGAAACCGCGGTCATGGCTTCCATCTCGACCCCTGTCCGCCCGGTACAACGCGCCTCGGCGGACACGACCAGTCCGGGCAAATCCGCATCCGCCAGGATCCGCACCGACACCGAATCCAGCCCGATCAGATGGCACAAAGGGATCAGGTCACCGGTTCGCTTGGCGGCCATGATTCCCGCCAATTCCGCCACCGCAATCACGTTGCCCTTGCCCGAACCGCCAGCATTGCCGACCGCTCTCAGCGTGGCCGCCTCCATCCGCACCCGGCCCCGCGCGATTGCCGAGCGCGCCGTTTCCGGCTTGGCCGAAACATCGACCATCTGGGCGCGGCCATGTTCATCGAAATGCGGTCCAACCACGCTCAGCGTTCCATCAATCGCGGCATGATCTCGGTGAAATTGCATGGCTTCGTCGATCGATCGAGTTGTGGCCCGATGACGCTCCACCCGTCGCGTACCGCGCCGCCTGATCCGGGCAGGCAGAAGATGAAGGTGCCGCCCGCGACCCCGGCGCAGGCACGCGACTGCATCGTCGACAGTCCGATCTTGTCGTAGCTGACGCGGTGAAAGACGACCGAGAATCCGTCGATGTGCTTATCGAACAACGGCTGAATCGCTTCGGGCGTGACGTCGCGGCCGGTCAGGCCGGTGCCGCCGGTGGTAATGATCACGTCGACCGCGGGATCGTCGATCCAGCCTTGTGCGGCTTCCCCGATCGCCATTACATCGTCGGGCACGATCGTGCGCGCCGCCAGCCGATGGCCGGCCGCTTCGACCGCCCCGACCAGATAGCCGCCCGACGTGTCGGTCAGCTTGGTCCGCGTGTCGGACACGGTCATGATCGCGATTCCGATTTGTCTGTCGCTCATCCCCGTTCCTCCCACCGCGCCCGGTCGTCATGATCCTGCGGCCGCGCCTCGATCCAGCGCGCGCCTTGCCCGCTTGTCTCGCGCTTCCACAATAGAGCGTCGGTCTTCAGCCGGTCCATTGCATAATCCACCGCTTCGAAGGCGGCGCGCCGATGCTGTGCGGCGGCGGCTAAAAACACCACCGGCTCGCCCGGCCCGACCCTGCCGATGCGATGGACGATCAGCAAATCATCGACCGCAAACCGGGCTTGAGTCTCGGCGTCGATCGCGGCAATGCTTTGCTCGGTCAGGCCCGGATGGTGATCGAGCCACAGCTCGCTGACCCCGCCGTCGCCGCGCACGATGCCAGTGAAGCTGACGATCGCCCCCGCGCCCGTCGCCGCCCGCGTGAAGTGGTCGAGCAAGGCGACCGGATCAATCGGGTCGGTCGAAAGAAAGCTCATCCCCCGCTGACCGGTGGCAGAAAGGCAATCTCGCGCACCCCCGCGATTGGCACCGCCCCGCTGACCAGCACATCGTCGATCGCAATCCGCACTGTTGGGTCGAGCAAGACCGGATGCTCGCCTCCGATCCACAGCCGCAACGCTTCGCTGTCCCCGACACGTGCCGGTGGCGAACGATCCAGTTGATGGTGTCCGATTGAATCGCGCAGTCGGCCGAAGAAGGTCAGCTTCATCCGCCCGTCACCGACATGTGCCGCGCCACGCCGCGTGTTTCCCCCGCGGCGATGATGAAATCGTGGCGCAACGGTTTGGCGCGGATTGCCCCGGATATGGCCTGCGCCAGCGCGTCGTCCTCGCCGTTCCGCAGCAAATCTCGAAGATCGACCCGTCCGCTATCGCCCAGGCACGGGTACAGCTGCCCGGTGCAGGTCACGCGCACGCGGTTGCAATTGCCACAGAAATTGTCGCTCAGCGGGGTGATGAACCCGATCAGGCCGCCCGCATCGGTCCGCACATAACGCGCCGGTCCGCCGGTATTCAGCGCGATCGGGGTCAGCGTCCACCGCTCGGCCAGCCGCTCGCGCACCGCCGTCATCGGCACATGCTGGTCGATCCGGGCAGCGTCCACATCCCCCAGCGGCATGACCTCGATGAAGCTGATCGCTGCCCCACGCCGATGCGCCCAATCGGCCAGCGCCACAGACTCGTCCAGATTGTCCTGTTTCAGGGCGACGACGTTGATCTTGACCGCGATCCCCGCAACCAGCGCCGCATCGACTCCAGCGATCGCGCGGTTGACGTCGCCCCCCCGCGTAATCCGGGCGTAGGTCGCCGGGTCGAGGCTGTCGATCGACACATTGATCCGCTTCACCCCCGCCTTCGCCAGTGGCGCGGCAAACTCGGCAAGCCTGGTCCCGTTGGTGGTGATCGCGATCTCGTCGAGCCCGTGACCGAGATGTCGAGACAGTCCGGCGACGAGATCGACGAAGCCTTTGCGAACCAATGGCTCGCCCCCGGTCAGCCGGAGCTTTCGGATTCCCATCCCCACGAACACGCTCGCCAGTCGGTCCAATTCATCCAGGCCGAGCATTTCCGATCGCGGGAGGAATTCCATCGCTTGGGGCATGCAATAAGTGCAGCGCAAGTCGCAGCGGTCGGTTACCGACAGCCGGAGGTAGGTGATCCCCGCCGTGCGACTCTCAAGCAACGATCGCCTCCCGTCCCAACCGGGCCGCGACATACAGGATCAGCAGCGCGGTCACCACCCGCACCCATTTGGGATCGATCCGCCGTGCGCCCAGTCCCGCGCCGATCAGTCCGCCGATCAGCACCGCCGGGAACAGCAAGGCATGGTCCGCAAACGCGGATCCCGCCGCGCCAAGCCCCTTGCTCGCCTGTCCCGCCAGACCGGCGATGCTGTTGACCAGGATGAACACCGCACACGTCGCCGCGATTCGCCGCGGCGCATCCCACCGCAGCAGGTAGAGCAAGGGTGCGAGAAAGATTCCGCCGCCGATCCCGACGATCCCGGCCAGCAGACCGAGACCTCCGCCCGCCACCGGCTCGATCCAGCGCGGGCTCGGACCGGGCGCGATCTCGTGCTTCCACGTCGGCTCCCACAGCATTACCAGCCCGGCAACCAGCAGCGCGCCCGCGAGCAAGGCGATGAACAGGTCGCGTTCGATCAACAGCCGCCCCCCGATCCACGCCGCCGGAACGCTGGTAACGAACAAGGGCCAGGCCTTCCGCCAGTCGAAATGCCCGGCCCTCGCGAACCGCCATGTCCCGGCGCTAACGACGAGGATATTGCACGCCAGCGACAGGATCGGGACCGCTCGATAATCGGTCCCCGCAAGCACCAGCAAGGCGGTATAGGTCGATCCTCCACCGAAGCCGGCAATCGCGTAAATCAGCGCGGTCGCAAGAAACGCCGCCGCCAGGGCGATCATATACCGGCATACCATTGGTAGCCGGAGACATCCTCCCAATAACCGCCCTTGCCGCCGAACAGATTGTCGATCCGCTCGCGTGCCTCGATCCGCATGACGAATTTGGCATGTTTGTAGCCCAACTGCCGCTCGACCCGCAGCCGCACCGGTGCGCCATGGCCCATCGGCAGCCGCCGGTCGTTCATCAGCAGCGCCAGGATCGTCTGCGGGTGGAACGCGTCGTACATGTCGATCGATTCGTAATAAGGCACGCCATTGCTGTCATCGGCACAGTGGAAGACGATGTAACGGGCCTGGGTCCGCAGGCCCGCGGCTTTCAGTACGTCGCCAAGCACGGGCCCCTGCCACTTGCCGATCGCGCTCCATCCCTCGACGCAATCGTGGCGCGTGATCTGCGCGCGCTGCGGAAACTTTCCGAGGTCGCTCAGTGACAGCATCAGCGGCCGCGCGACCAGCCCGTCGACCCGCAGCCGCCAGTTGACGAAATTGGTCGCGGCCTGGGCTTGATATTCCGCCGACCCGGGCCGCGACACGCCATTGGTGCGAAACACCGGCGACATCTGGTCGCGCCGATATTCGCGGGCGAGGCCGGGCGCAACCAGCCGCTGGCTTGCGTCGTGCAGCGGTTCGGCGCTTTGCAGGATGCGGCGAAACTGGGGGTTGGCATTGAGGCGGTCGCAGCCGCCGAGCAGCAATCCCCCCGCGCCGACAGTGATCAGTTCGCGGCGGTTCATGGCGCGATCTCCCCAAGTTCGGACGCTGGCTGGGTCCGCTTGCCGGGAAGTCGGTACCAGCCGCTGGTCATCGACCGAAGTTCATTGAACGGCCCGGCCAGGACCACCATCGCGATGTGGACGAAGAAAAAGCCGATCAGCGCCACCATCGCGATGAAATGGAGCGACCGCGCCGACTGCCGCCCGCCGAAGATGTCGAGCAGCCACGCCCAGCCGGAGTCCATGGCCGGCGACATGGCAAGGCCGGTGAAGATGATCAGCGGCAACATCACGAACAGAACCGACGCATAGGCCAGCTTCTGCAGGATGTTATAGCGCAGCGCCGCCGGACCCGTCGGGAAGCGAAGCCGCGCATGATCCTTGATGTCGGCCCACAGATGCGACGGCCTGATCTCGTCGCGACGAATCGTCAGGTCGCGCTTGAAGTGGCGGTTCCACAAACTGGCGATCATGTAGGCGAGCAGGCTGATGCCAAGCACCCAGGCGAAGGCCAGATGCCACAATCGCGCGTCCGCCAGGTTGTAGCGCGACGGGATCGTGATCCAGTAGGGAAACGCACGGCGCTGCAATTGTCCGTCCGCGTCATTCCAATGGCCAAGCACGCCGGTGGTCTCGACTTTAAGCGGCCCCACCGCGACGAATCCGGTGTTTGCGGTCGACCCGATCTCGAGCCAGGCGGGGTCGGCATTGGCGCCATATTGACCCCAATAGAGCCGCGGATGGGCGTTGAATATCATTAGCCCGCTCATCATCATCACTGCCAGCGTGACGACATTCAGCCAGTGCCACAGCCGTGTCGACGCCCGATGACGCCGGACCAGGTCGCCGACCTGTGGCGCGTTTTCCAGTTGCAGATGATCATCGAGCTTGCTCATCGGGCTCCGATCGACTGGGTTACTTGTCATCTGGCTAGGCGGTGATAGTAAGTCGGTCAACTCACAAAAAGGGAGATTGGGGTGGGACGGCCCGCGACCGACAAGAGGGATCGGCTGATTGATGCCGCGGTGACTCGCTTCCACCGCCACGGCGCGGCGGGTTCGTCGCTTGCATTGGTGGCTGCGGATGCCGGTATCGCGACCGGAAACGTCTATTATTATTTTCGCACTCGTGATGCGCTTTCGACAGCGGTAATTGATCGGTGGTGCGAGCGGGTCGAACAGCATCTGGAAAGTCACGATGCCGCTGACAGTCCAATTGATCGAATCCGCAGTTTTCTGACCCACAGCAAAGAACGTCGGCAAGGTTATGCCGACTTTGGCTGCCCACTGGCTGCGTTGCGGGCCGATTTCAGGGTGGCGTCGCCACCGATGGCGACCGCATCGGGCCGTCCGCTGGCGCTACTTTGCGACTGGCTCATCCGGCAATTCAAATTGGCCGGCGAGCCGACCGACACCGCCCTACGCTATGCCGAATTCGTTTTGGCGACGCTTCAGGGGAGTTATGCGCTGGCCCATGCTACGAGCGATCCGACGCTGATCGAGCGGGCAGTCGAGGAATTGTCGCACTGGCTCGATCGGCTGTAACGCTTCCTACTGGAATTTTGCCCCCCTGACCGCCTATATGTCAGTCATGCTCTCGCTGTTTCTCATCTGGCTTGCCACGGTCGCGGCGATGGAAGGCTTCGCCTACGTCATGCACCGCTGGGTCATGCATGGGCCGGGCTGGTTCCTCCACGAGAGCCACCACCGCGTCCGCCACGGCCGGTTCGAGCTCAACGATCTGTACGGCGTTATTTTTGCATTGCCTTCGATCATATTGATCTATGGCGGCGTGCAGGCCGGCTGGGGCGGCTGGGCGACCGCGGTCGGGGTCGGCATCGCGACCTATGGCGCGATCTATTTCGGCTTCCACGACGTCATCGTCCATCGTCGGTTAAAGCACCGTTACATCCCCAAATCAGCCTACATGAAGCGCATCGTCCAGGCGCATCGCCTGCATCATGCGCTGGAAAGCAAACATCACGGCCTGAGCTTTGGTTTCCTCGTCGCCCCGCCGATCGAGGATCTGATGGTCCAGCTCGATTCTAGCCGCGCCAAATTGCGTCAACCGGTGGGCAAGCCCAACGCCGAACCGATCCCCAGCCCCGTTCGTCCTTAGGCCGCGGCGGATTTCGTCCATAAGCCGTTTCGGCTTCGCTTTCCCGCGGGAAGGATCGCCTGCACCAGGGCCAGGGTGAATTCTTCCAATTTCTCCGGGTCGCTCACGATGGTCCGGCTGGTCCACGCTTTCGGCCCGCGCTCGACCACCTTGGTGCCGATCGCGCCGTAGACGTTGGACGCTGCCAGCACCGCGAGGCGCGAGCGAAACGGCAAGCGCCGCGCGCCGACTCGCGCCGATGCGCGATATTGGCGCGACAGGCGCACCAGCCGGTCGGCCAAAGGCGCGATGCGGTCGCCATTGGCGGGATCGGCGAGGGCTGCAATGTCGAGCCCGGCCTCATTGAGCCAATCCTGAGGCAGATAGACCCGTCCCTCGGCGGCATCGGCGCTGATGTCGCGTGCGATATTGGCGAGCTGGAACGCCAGTCCAAGATCGCTCGCCCGATCGAGCGTGTCGCGATCCTCCGGATCGACGCCCATCACCTGCGCCATCATCACCCCGACCGCGCCGGCAACATGGAAGCAGTAGCGGAGCAGATCGTCCTCGGTCTGCGGCACCCATCCCTTGGCGTCGAGCGCAAAACCGTCGAGATGGTCGGTCACGGCCCGACGCGATATCCGGGCCTCCTTGGCGACGATGCCGAGCGCGTCGAACGGCACTACGCCGGTCGGCTCGCCCGCCAAGGCCTTGTCGGTCAACTGGACGATACGGCGATGCGCCGCCTTCGGATCGGTCGGAGCCTTCATGTCATGGCCGAGTGCCTGCCCGTCGGTCAGATCGTCGCAGGCGCGGCACCAAGCGTAAAGTAGCCATGCCCGCTCGCGCGTGTCCTTGTCGAACAACCGGCTCGCGCTTCGAAAGCTCTTTGAGCCCTTGGCGATGATTTCAAACGACGCTTCGACCAGCGCCGCCCGATCGAGCGCCGCCTCGCTCATTGAGCAGCTTTCCCGGCATCCGCCTTGGCGACGATCAGTCCCGCCGTCGCCTTGGCGCTTCCGACCACGCCAGGAATGCCCGCGCCCGGATGCGTGCCCGCGCCGACGAAGTAGAGATTGTCGAGCACGTCGTCGCGATTGTGCACCCGGAAGTAGGCGCTCTGGGTCAGCACCGGTTCCAGGCTGAAGGCGGAGCCCAGATGAGCGCCGAGATCGTCGGTGAAGTCGGCCGGGGTGTAATGGAAAATCGTCTCGATCCGGTCGCGGATATCGGGGATCAGCAATTTCTCGATCCGGTCGAGCACGACTTCCTGATAGCGCGGACCCTCGACCGACCAGTCGACATCCATCTTGCCGCGATGCGGCACCGGGGCGAGCGCATAGAAACTGGAGCAGCCTGGCGGTGCCATCGAGGGGTCGGTGATGGTCGGATGGTGAAGGTACAGTGACGGATCCTCGGCCAGCACGCCTTTCTTGTAAATGTCCTTGAGCAACGGCCCGTAGCGGTCGGAGAACAGGATCGAATGGTGGGGGATTTCAAACGTGCCCTTGAGCCCGAAGTGGACCACGAACAGGCTGGGTGAAAAGGTCTTCTTCTTCAGCTTGGCCTCGGCCTGACGCCCACGGGGATGATCCTTGATCAGGCCGTAACTGTGGACCACGTCGCCGTTGGTCGCGACCATCTCGGCCAGATATTTGCCCTTGGCGGTGACTACCCCTGTGACTTTGTTGCCGGCAGTCGTGATTTCGGTGACCGGCTCGTCCAGCTTCACCACGCCGCCCAGCCGCGTGAACAATGCGATCATGCCGTCGATCAGCGCATTGGTGCCGCCCATCGCGAACCACACCCCGCCGTCGCGCTCCAATTTGTGGATCAGCGCGTAAAGCGCACTGGTATTCATCGGATTGCCGCCGACCAGCAAGGTGTGGAACGACAAAGCCTGGCGCAACTTGTCGCTCTTCACGAAGCTCGCGACCATCGAATAGACCGAACGCCACGCCTGATATTTCATCATCGCCGGCGCGGCCTTCAGCATCGACGGGAAGTCGAGGAACGGCACCGCGCCCAGCTTCACATAACCTTCCTGATACACGCCCTCGGCATATTCCAAGAAGCGATGATAACCGGCGACATCGTCCGGGTTGAGCGCCGCGATCGACTTTTCCAGCGCCACGTCGTCATTGGTGTAATCGAACGCAACCCCGTCGTTCCACATCAGTCGGTAGAATGGCGTGACCGGTGCAAGCGTGACATCGTCCGACATCTTGCTGCCCGACAGCGCCCACAATTCCTCCAGGCATGGCGGATCGGTAATCACCGTCGGACCGGCGTCGAACGTGTATCCGTCCTTTTTCCACACATAGGCGCGGCCGCCGGGCCGATCGCGGGCTTCGACCACGGTCGTCGCGATCCCCGCCGATTGCAGGCGGATGGCCAATGCCAGCCCCCCGAAACCGGCCCCTATGACAATTGCGGACTTCGGTCTGTCACTCACTTGATGATTACCTTCAATGCGCGGAAAATCGGGATCGGCGGCTTGCCGATCAGAATTCTCAGTTTGTCCGCCAGCGTGAGCTTGCCAGCATAGAAACGCGATACCAACCCGTCCTTTAGACGGTAGAAGTGCGCAAAGATTCGCACGCGTTCATCGGGTCTCGCGGCAAGGAACAGCATCCGGTTGAGCAGGCGATAGAAGCCGTCGCTGCGCCATTGGTCAATGAACTGGCTTCGCGTCCATCGCGCCAATGCAGGCCCGCTCAGATCGGCCTGCCGCGCCATCGCGATCGCATTGGCTGCGGCTTGCGGGAGCGAATAACCGGTCACAGGGTGGAAGAAGCCGCCCTTGAGACCCAGCCGCGCGACCGGTTCGTCCCGCGGCCAGAAGATGTCGGGATCGCCACCAATCAGGATTGGGAGCACGCCATGTTCCTGTCGCGACGGCGTTCCCTTCCAGCCTTGCTTCGCGAAATAATCGGCGATCCTCTTGGTCACCTGATCGCCGTCGAGCGCGGGGCCATTCGTATAATACGTATCCTCCACGAGCAGCCGGTCTTCGCTGAACGGCAGGCTGTAAACGAAGCGGTAGCCGTCCGACTGGTCGACGGTGGCGTCCATGATGATCGGTGACGCGAGGCCGTGGCCGGGCGCGTCATATTCGACCCCGACGAATTTCTGCCACGCCAACTCGATCCCTGGCATTGGCCCGTCGGGGCCGCGTGCGTCGATCACCCCCGACGCGGCGATGTCGGTGCCATCGGCCAGCGTGATCCCGTCATCGGACAGCGCCGCGACAGGGGTGCCCAGCCGATACTGGGTCGGTGCAAGCCGCTCGCGCACCAGCGCGTCGAGGTTGCTGGAGTGTATGCTATTGTAACCAAAGCCTAGTTTTCGGTAGCGGCCAGGAAAGCGGACCGAATGGCGGTCCCAGCGGATCGGCTTCATCGCCTCGACCAGTTTCTTGCCATCTCCCTCGACGTCACCGTCGAAGTAGGACCAGGTATGATTGCCGCCAAATGTATCGCCCGCCTCGACCAGCAACAGCGGCACGTCTGGCCGGGCCTCGGCGATCGCCAGCGCGGCGAGCGATCCGGCAAGTCCTCCACCGACGATGATCAGGGGCTTGTTCGAACTCATCGCCGCTCGCCTTAGAAGGATCGCGCTGGTAAGGCCATTGGCAATGGAGTGGTCATTGAACCTTGTTTGGGCCGCCGTGGCCAGTGCGATCGCGATGACCGCGATCGTGGCGGTTCGCTATGTCATTACGAGCGGTGGTTTCGACTGGCTGACCCGCCGCCGTCACCCCGGCCTGTATAGCGGCCGCGGCCCGCAAATCCGTGCAGAGATCGGCTGGTCCCTGCTCAGCGCCGCCCTTTACGGTGTGCCAGCTGGCGTCCTGCTCTGGGGTTGGGATCGGTTCGGATGGACCCGGCTCTATACTGACTCGCAAGCCTATCCTCTTTGGTGGCTGCCCGGTTCAATACTCGCCTATCTGCTGCTCCACGACACCTGGTTTTACTGGACCCACCGGTGGATGCATCGTCCCGCCGTGTATCGCCGGGTTCATGCGGTACATCACGCCAGCCACCCGCCGACGGCCTGGGCGGCGATGAGTTTCCATCCGTGGGAAACGCTGACTGGCGCGGTCGTAATCCCGGCGTTGATCCTGGCCGTCCCGATCCATATCGGCGCGCTTGCCGTAGTATTGACGATCATGACCGTGATGGGCGTTACCAATCACATGGGCTGGGAAATCTTTCCCAAAGCGCTCGTTCACGGTCCGGCAGGGAATTGGCTGATAACAGCCAGCCATCACCAGCTTCATCATCAGCGGAACAAGTGCAATTATGGTCTCTATTTCCGGATTTGGGATCGCCTGTGCGCGACCGATGGCGG
>JAZKHF010000068.1:0-9609 GCA_040385545.1 Pseudomonadota bacterium | reverse complement strand
AGCTCGCCTTCATGCTGATCGAATTCACCCGCCGCGTCTGCGTCGAGAAATATGGTGTCCACACCGGCGAATTCGGCTGGGTGCTGGAAGATAATCAGGGAATGATGTCGATTGCCCAGCTTCCGGGCGCCGACATCAACCACACCTATCGGATTTACGAGCGCACGCTCTAGACCAGGTCGATGGCAACCGGCGCATGATCGGAAGCTTTCTCTTCGGCCCGCGCCCATTTGTGAACGTCAGCGCCGGACAAGCGGTCGGCGGCTTGGGGCGAGCACAGCAGATGATCGATCCGGAAGCCCGCGTCGCGCTGCCAGGCCCCCGCCTGATAATCCCAGAAAGTGAACAGCTTGGGCTCGTCGGGATGAAGCGCCCGCAGCGCATCTGTCCACCCCTGGTTGACCAGTCGCCGGAATGCCGCCTGGCTCTCGGGCTGAAACAAGGCATCGTCTTTCATGGCCCGCCGCGAAAAGGTGTCACGGTCTTCGGGAATGACATTGTAATCCCCCGCCAGCACCGTCGGTCGCTCGAGCGCCAGCAATTCCGCCGCGCGCGCCGCCAGCCGCTCCATCCATTTCAGTTTGTAGTCGAATTTCTCGGTCCCGATCGGATTCCCGTTGGGCAGATAGATGGAAGCAATGATCACGCCCTCCACTTCGGCCTCGATGTAGCGGCTGTGGCTGTCGTCCGGATCGCCGGCCAGGCCGACCTGCCGCAATTCAGGCGCCCCGCTGCGGCTCAGGATCGCGACCCCGTTGAAGCCTTTCTGCCCGTGCCACACGGCATGATAGCCGGCGCTTTCGATGTCGCCGATCGGAAGCGCGTCATCGGCGCATTTCAATTCCTGCAGGCACAGGACGTCGGGTTTCTCACGGTTGAGATAGTCGATCAGGCGCGGCAGGCGCGCGCGGATGCCGTTGAGATTGTAGGTGACAATTTTCATTGCCCGACCCTAGCCGCTTGGCGCGCGCTTCGTCGAGGGATCAGACCGAGAAGCTCGAACCACAGCCGCAGCCACTGGCCGCATTGGGATTGGTGACCTTGAACGATGATCCGCCGAGATCCTCGACATAATCCACTGCCGAGCCGGCGAGCAGGTCGAGGCTGACCGGATCGACCACCAGGGTCACGCCATCGGTCACGCTTGCGCTGTCGTCGGCCTCGGTCGTGCCGAGCGCGAACTTGTAGGAGAAACCGGCGCACCCGCCGCCATCGACCGACAGTCGCAACACGGCCGGCTTGCCCTGCTTTTCAGCAATGGTCGCGACCCGGCGCGCGGCAGATTGGGTGAGGGAAACTTGATCGGTCACAAAGTGGAGATAGGAGCGCGCCGAGGTTGCTGCAAGCAATCCTCGCCCCGGACCCGATCCGGGGTTAGCGGCGGCCCGGTCCGCCAAGCGCGACGGCATGGGCATCCATCGAGACGCCGCCACCGCTCTTCTGCATGGCCAGCAGATAGTCGGTCGACTTCATGAACGGGATCGGATTGACAGCCTTGCCCTCGATCCGCACCTCGTAATGCAGATGGCTGCCGGTCGAACGGCCGGTCGAACCCATGCGGCCGATCAGCTGGCCGCGGGTGACGCGCTGGCCGGCCGACACCAGCATCGCCGAAAGATGGCCGTAACGCGTTTCGACGCCGCGGCCGTGATCGAGCTTGATGAGATTGCCATATCCACCATTGTTATAGCCCGAGGCGCTGACCGTGCCGTCGGCCGTGGCGTAGATCGGCGTGCCGACCGGGCCGGCGAGATCAATCCCCATGTGCCGCGTCGCACCGCCGCCGAAGGGATCGGAACGAACGCCATAACCCGAGGTGAAAGCGGCCATTCTGACCGGCTTTTCCGACGGAACGGCAATGGCACCGACCTGCAAATTGTCGAGTTTCTTCCAGCTGGAAAACAGCTGCTTGAAGGTCGAATCGCTATTCGCCTTTACGGGTTCGTATGGACCGCCCTGACCAAGCTGGGCGGCGGCATCGGTCGTCGCAATCTGGCGGAGAATAGCGGGGTCGACGTCATGGCCGGCGAGCATCGAGGCGAGCAATTGCTGGCGCTCTTCGATGATGCGAATTTTACGGTCGGTGAGCGCAGCCAGGCGGGAAATATCGTCGTTGGCGGAAGCGATGACGGCGGGGGCGGCTTGCGGGGAAAGAAACCGGATCAGGGAAAAGACGGAAAAAGCGACGAGCAGGCCAAGGAAGAGTGCGAAAAAAAATTGAACCTGGCTCGACAGTCGAACCCGACGAAGATTCGACCCGTCGTGGACGAACAGGTCGCGGTCGCGGAACAACGCGCTCTTCGCTGTCGTATGGCTGGTCATCGGATCGTCGCTCCCAATATTCGTTCGCTTGCCGGATGGAAAACCAACGGCGCTAGCACTTCAAAACAGGAGCTTCCCCGCCCCAATTCCAGCCGCACGTTTGCCCACATCTGGCTGGAAGCCGAGAGTTGTCGCCGAATGGTTAAGCAATTCAACAGTTCGTTCCGGGGTTAAGGGCGAACCGGTGAGGTCGTGGGACGAAACGATATTTTTTCTTGCTTTGGATTAGGATTGTAGAGGCATTTGTGAAGGAAGGCGTCACCGCATCGCCTGCATTTTGCCGCAATTGAGGCGTTGCGAATCTCACTTCCGCCGCCCTATTTCGCCCCGCTCAGGGCAGGCTTTTGGTCCAATCGTAGGGCGCGCCCGTTTCGCCCAGGATGAATCGCACGATGGCCGGGAAAGCCGCCTCCGAGCGCACGTCGTTCGACAGCAGAACAACACAGCTTTTGCGTGCCTCGACACAGATCCAGCTGTTCCCCGTGGTATCGTTGTGCCCGCCTTTTTCGAATGCGCGGCCTTGCGGGCCGGTGAAGCTGATCACGCCGAGGCCCGCCGCCAAATCCGGACGGCGTTTGGCGACCGGCAATTCAGTCTGCAGGGTCGGGAATTGGGTGGCGGTGGTGATTGGCAATTGCGGGCGGCTGATCTCCGCGCGGGATTTCGCCGACAGCCCCTCGCCGCGCGCAAAGGCGGCGGCGAAGTTGGCGAAGTCGGCGATGGTCGTATCCATCGATCCCGCCGAGCGCACCGCGCTGCGCTCGTCGTGCGGCTCGACCTTGCCCTGCATATCCCAGCCGTCGGCCAGATTGGCGCGGAAATCGGGTCGCCACATCATCGATGTGTTGCGCATGCCGAAGCGGTCGAACAGGCGGCGTTGCATTTCCTTGCCGAGGTCGAGTCCCAGCCCGCGCTCGAGCACGAATTGCAGCAGGATGAAGCCGTCGCCCGAATAAGCGTAGCGCGCCCCCGGCTCGAAGTGGAACCGCAGTTTCCCGTCGGGCTCGAGAAAGCCGAAATTGGCGAAGCCCGGGCTGTGGGTCAGCAGGATCCGCGGGGTGAGCTTTTTCCAGCGATCATCGCCCGCCAGATCGCTCCACCGCGCGTATCGATCCTCGACATCCTTGTCGGTATAGTCGGGCAACGGCTTGGGCAGATATTTGTCGATCGTCGTGTCGAGACCGATCACGCCTTCGTCGACCAATTGCATCACCGTGGCGGCGAATAATGCCTTGGTCAGCGAGGCGCCGTACATGATCGTGTCATTGGTCAGCGGATCGCCCTTGGCGTTGCGCAGGCCATAGCTTTTGACGTGGACGATGCGGCCATTGTCGATCACCGCCAGCGCCAGCCCCTTGGCCCCGGTTGTTGCCATGCCGCGCTCGACTTCCGCGTCGATCGCGGCAGCACTTGGAATTGGCGGCGCAGCGAATTTCGCGGCGATCGGCGCGGCGCTGGCGAGGCCGAGACTGGCGGCGATGGCGAGCAGTTTGTTCATGCGTATCTCCCGAGTTTCCGCCGCCGGATTGCCACGGCCGGGGACCCGAGACGCCTCAAATGCCGAACCTGGCTGAAATTTTAAGATTTGAGCCGCCGAAACTGGCTCGGCGCGATGCCATAGGCCGATCGGAAGGCGCGGTTGAAGGTAGCCTTGGAGCTGAACCCGGCGTCGAGCGCCAGCGTCAGCAGGTCGCGCGCCGCCGGGTCCGCCTGCATTCGCCGAGCCACCTCGTCCGCTCGCATGCGATTGACGAAGGTGTTGAAATTCATCCCCAATCCCTCGTTCACTGCACGCGACACATAGGAGGTGTTGGTTCCCAGTCGACGGGCCAGCTCGGCAAGCGTCAGGTCGGACTCACGCCACCATCCTCCGTCTTCGGTTTCCAGCTTCCAGCGCTCGCCCAAGGCGCGCCAGTCGTGCGTGTTCGACTCAGCAGCCGACGGCTCCTCAGTTTCCATCGGCGGAAAGGCGCGCTCGCCATGCCGCCAGCCTTCGACCGCCAGCCACGCGCTCCACGCGGCAATCCACAATTGCAGCGGCCACGCCTCGAGCTCGCCGATATTCCAAGTGTAGAGCCGGAGCGCGATCAGCGCCGCCAAGCTCGCCAGCAAGGCGCCCAACGTGCGTCCGATCCAGCGCCCGGCGTACAGGTCGGCATCGCTGCGTGCCCGCATCAACCAGCCGCGATAGCGACCGAGCAGCCGGAGCCCGGCGATCGAGTATCCGGCCAGTGACAGCAGGACGGCGCCCTCGATCAGCGGCTTGACGAGGTCGTCGTGGACGTCCTCCTTCCACGCGGCGCGCGCCGTTTCGGGCAGCAGCAGGATGGTGGCGAGATAAAGGAATTGCGCCGCGGCCGGCAGGAAGTGCAGCGGCTCGCGGGCCAGCTTCCGCCCTGTCGCCAGTGCGTGGACGTAGCCGTACAGCAACGGACCGAGCGCGAGCGGCAGGCTGAGCGGGAAAAATGCGGCCATTGGCGGCGGGTCGGCGCGGCCGGTCCATCCGATGACATAGACCATCATCATGCCGACCATCACAACCAGCGCCAGCGCCAAGCGCCGCGCCGCCACGCGGTCCCTCGGCACCAGCCACAGGCCGGCAGCGATGATCAGATTCTGGACGCCGCAGCCGATCAGCAACGCATCAAGCCAGCCGATTGTCAGACCGATCTCCTCCCCTCGCGCGTCGGCCATCACATTCACCCTGCGCGGCGGACGGTCAATGCCTGCCCGCCCGCGAATTTCTCACGGTGCGCTTGCCAGTCCGCCGTGTTGCTCTATGTCCGGCGGCGGGCCACGCCGTCCCAACGCGGCGCGCGCTCTCTGTGAGGAGAGACTATAGTGACTGAACGACCGAAGACGCGTCCTGCGCGTCCCTATTTCTCGTCCGGACCCTGCGCCAAGCCGCCGGGCTGGAGCCCCGACCTACTCGATACCCGAATCCTCGGCCGCTCGCATCGCAGCGGCCTGGGCAAGGCGCGGCTGCAGCTGTGCATCGATCTGATGCGCGAGACGCTTCGGCTGCCCGAGAGTCACCGCCTCGGCATCGTCCCTGGATCCGACACCGGCGCGTTCGAGATGGCAATGTGGACCATGCTTGGGAGCCGACCCGTGACCGCCTGCGCGTGGGAAAGTTTCGGCGAGGGCTGGGTGACCGACGCGGTCAAGCAATTGCAACTCGATCCGACCGTGATCCGCGCCGATTATGGCCAGCTTCCCGACCTGGCGCAGATCGACTGGTCGAATGACGTCCTGTTCACCTGGAACGGCACCACGTCGGGCGTGCGCGTCCCCGATGCAAAATGGATTCCCGCGACCCGCGAAGGCCTCAGTTTCGCCGACGCGACCAGCGCGGTGTTCGCCTATGACATCGACTGGGACAAGGTCGATGTCGCGACCTTCAGCTGGCAGAAAGCGCTTGGCGGCGAAGGCGGGCATGGGGTGCTGATCCTCGGCCCGCGCGCGGTCGAGCGGCTGGAGAATTTTACCCCCGACCGGCCCCTACCCAAAATCTTCCGCCTCGTTTCGAAGGGCACGCTGAACGAGGGCATTTTCCGCGGCGAGACGATCAACACGCCGTCGATGCTGGCCGTCGAGGATGCGATTTTCGCGCTCGAATGGGCGAAATCGCTCGGCGGGCTAAACGCGATGATCGCGCGCACCAATGCCAATGCCGCCGCGCTGGATGCGATCGTCGCGGAGCGTGAGTGGCTCGGCCATCTCGCGGTCGATCCGGCCAGCCGATCGAAGACCAGCGTGTGCCTGACGGTCGATGCGCCGCCAGAGCGGATCAAGGCGATGGCGAAGCTGCTGGAGACGGAGGGCGTCGCGTACGACATCGCCTCTTATCGAGACGCGCCGCCAGGTCTTCGCATCTGGTGCGGTGCAACGGTCGACGCGGCCGATGTCGCGGCATTAGGGCCGTGGCTCGACTGGGCCTGGTCCACTTCCCTCTCCCCCTGAGGGAGAGGGCGACTCAGCGAAGCTGAGCGGGGTGAGGGGTGTCTTCTCACCAACGCTCACTCCCCTCATCCTCCCATCCCCGAAGCGGGATGGGTCCCTCCCTCTCCCTCAAGGGGAGAGGGGCTGAAGGAACCTCCAATGACCAAAGTCCTCATCTCCGACTCCATGGACCCGCGCGCCGCCGCGATTTTCCGCGAGCGCGGCATCCACGTCGATGAAATCACCGGCCAGACCCCCGAACAACTGGCGGCGATCATCGGCGATTATGACGGGCTCGCGATCCGCAGTTCGACCAAGGTGACCCCGGCGATCCTCGATGCCGCAGTCAATCTCAAAGTCGTCGGGCGCGCCGGGATCGGGGTCGACAATGTCGACATCCCCGCCGCCACCGCGCGCGGCGTCGTGGTGATGAACACACCCTTCGGCAATTCGATCACTACCGCCGAACATGCCATCGCCCTGATCTTCGCGCTCGCCCGCCAATTGCCCGAAGCCGACGCCTCGACCCAGGCGGGCAAGTGGGAGAAGAACCGCTTCATGGGGGTCGAGGTGACCGGCAAGACGCTGGGGTTGATCGGGGCCGGCAACATCGGATCGATCGTCGCCGCCCGGGCCTTGGGATTGAAGATGAAGGTCGTCGCCTATGACCCGTTCCTGACGCCGGAGCGCGCCATCGACCTCGGGATCGAGAAAGCCGAACTTGACGATCTGCTCAGGCGCGCGGACTTCATTTCGCTTCACACACCGTTGACCGATCAGACGCGAAACATTTTATCGGCTGAAAACATTGCGAAATGCAAAAAAGGCGTTCGGATCGTCAATTGCGCGCGCGGCGGGCTGATTGACGAGGCGGTGTTGAAGGATGCGCTCGACAGCGGCCACGTCGGCGGCGCGGCGCTCGATGTGTTCGCGTCGGAGCCCGCAAAGGAGTCGCCTTTGTTCGGCACCCCCAATTTCATCTCCACCCCGCATCTCGGCGCCTCGACCAGCGAAGCGCAGGTCAATGTCGCCATCCAGGTGGCCGAGCAGATGAGCGATTTCCTGCTGCTTGGAGGCGTGACCAACGCCATCAACATGCCCAGCCTGACCGCCGAAGAAGCGCCGCGCCTGAAGCCCTACATGGCGCTGGCGGAGAATCTCGGCAAACTGGTCGGGCAGATCCTTGGAGAGGACATCAAGTCGGTCGCGATCGAGGTCGAGGGCGCGGCCGCGCACCTCAACCAGAAGCCGATCACTGGCGCCGTGTTGGCAGGGCTGATGGGGACCTATTCGCAGACCGTGAACATGGTCAACGCGCCGGTGCTGGCCAAGGAACGCGGGCTCGACGTGCGCGAAGTCCGCCACGACCGCGAGGGCAATTACCATACGTTGGTGGCGGTCGAGGTCGGTACCTCGAACGGGCCTCGGCGGGTCGCGGGGACGCTGTTCGGCAATAGTGGCGCACGGCTGACCGAAATGTTCGGGGTGGAGGTAGAGGCCGAGCTTGAAGGCCAGATGATCTACATCGTCAACCAGGACGCGCCGGGCTTCATCGGCAAGCTCGGCACGACGCTAGGCGAAGCGGCGATCAACATCGCCACTTTCCACCTCGGCCGCCGCGCCGCGGGGGGCGAAGCGGTTGCGCTGGTCGCGGTCGACGGCGATGTACCGGCGGCGGTCGTCGCGAAATTATGCGCGCTCGACGGGGTCCGCGAAGTGGTGCCCCTGCGCTTCTAGCCGATCAATCGTCGTCGTCGCGATCGTCCCGCTGATCGCGATAGACGCGGCGGTCGCGATAGGCGCGCTGGTCACGATAATAGCGCCGGTCGTCGCGGTAGTTGCGTTGCCGGTCGTTGCGATAAACGCGGCGATCGACCGTCCGCTGGCAATAGCCATTGTCGCAATAGGTATCGACCACGCGCTCGCGAACGACGCCATTATTGGACGAACTGTTGGAACTGGTGTTCGACGACTGGCTGTTGGCCGAGGCAGGGATTGCAGCCAGAACCATCACGCCAAATGCGGCAAGAGCGATACGCATCGATTCCTCCTTTGAAAGGCGGTTGCAGATTGGGCCGAAGATTCTCGACGCAGGATGAATGAGCCCGCGTTAGACAGCCGACATTCCGCCGTTGGTCTTCTCGACTGACCGGCTGGGCGCATTCGGCTATTTCAATCCGGCCAGGAACTTGTCGACTTCGCCGGTGGCGAAATCGCCCGCCTCGCCGAGCCCCTTGTTAAGGCTGGCGTGGCTTTCGCCGGGCACCGCGACGACGCTGGCCGAAGCACCGGCTGGGCGCAGCGCGGCGGCGAGACCCTCCGATTGCGCCTTGCTGTCGTCGCGCCGGTCGATCGGCAGGATCAGCCATCGAGCGGCATTGGGCGCGGCGGCGTGGAGCGTGGGCGAGAGCGCTTTCTGACGTGCGACATCCTTGCCGAATGCGGCGTCGTACATGCCGGCCACCGGATTGCCCGGCCGCGCCATCTGCGCCGCAATATCGTAGCCCGCGCCGTCGAGCAGGATCACGCCCTTGACCGCGTTCATCGGCACGCCAGCGGCGGCGAGGTAGCGCGGATCGGTCCCGACCAATGCAACCAGGTGCGCCCCGGCGCTGTGGCCCATCAGCACGACCCGGTCGGGGTCGAGCCCCTGGGCGGCGGCATTGGCCCGCGCCCAGGCGATCGCGGCGGCGATATCGGCCGCCTGTTGCTCGACCGTCGCCTGCGGGACGAGGCGATAATTGGCGCTGGCGAAAGCCCATCCCTGGCCGGTGAAATGCGCCGCCTTGACCCCCGCGCCGGTGCGCTTGTCGCCGATCGACCAGCCGCCGCCATGGACGAACAGGATCAGGGGCGCGCGGGTGGCGTTGGCTGGTAGCATGAGGTCGAGTTTCTGCTTGGGGTCGGCGCCATAGGCCAGTTCCCGCGTGCCCGGTGGCGGTGGTGCCGACGCGCCGCGCTCGCCGATCGCCTTGCGGCAGACATCGCTAAGCTTGGGCAAAGCGGTTCGGATGCAGGCGCGAAAGCCCGCATCGGCACCGCGACACAGCGCCGCAATCTCCTGACGGCATTCGGCGGGCAGACGCTCGCGTTGTTGGGCCAGCGCCGCTCCACCGATCAGTGTTGCGGCCAGTGCCGCCCCTAATATCTTCCCCATCGATCCAACCTTTCGCGCAAAACTGGACGTTCCGGCGGTCAATCAATAGGAGGCGCCCTGAACCGCGGCTGACTTCGGGCGAAGAGTGGCCGCTTCGGGTTAAGGAAAATTCGACTTGGGCAACGTCACCGTAATCGGCGCGCAATGGGGCGACGAGGGCAAGGGCAAGATCGTCGACTGGCTCGCCG
>JAZKHF010000067.1:0-4405 GCA_040385545.1 Pseudomonadota bacterium | reverse complement strand
GAGTTTGTCAGCCGAGGTCGGGCTATTCGGCCTGTTTCTCGGCGTCTTCCGCACCGGCACCCTTGCCGCGGTTGAGGAACTGAACGTCGTCGGCGATGATCTCATAGCCGTAGCGTTCGATGCCTTCGCGGTCGGTCCACTTGCTGTTGTGGATGCGGCCGGTGACCGAGACCAGCATGCCCTTGGTGGCATGTTGAGCGACGACCCGGCCGAGACCGTTGAAGCAGGTGATACGATGCCATTCGGTATCCTTGGCGGTAAAGCCGTTCGCATCCTTGAAGGTCTTGCCCTCGCTGTCGCGCTTGGGCCGGCTGGTGCCGAGGCTGAGGATGGCGATGTCGGTGCCACCGTTGGTCGAGCGAAGCTCGGGGTCGGCGCCCAGGTTGCCGACGAGAAGGACGATATTGGTCATGGTAGTTCTCCTTGGATTGTCGCCGGGACCATCCCGATCGACAGCCCCAGAGAGGCGAGGCAAAGCGGCGGATCGCACCGCAGGCGCAGCCGGAGGGGAACCTGCTTTCCTAGGCTGGAGCGGGCAGCCCGCAGGGCAACACGGGCCGACGGACAAGCGGGTTGCGAACCGACGCTGCCGAGACAAAAGGGCTGGAGACACAGATCGGGATAGTCCTGCGATCATCAGGAATGACGCTCAATACCCCGAAAATCGGAACGTCAGTTGCTGAGGTGCCGCCTTCGTGCTGCTCGAGTAAGCGCTCCGATCCGCATTCCGTGGCTCATTACAAGAACTGATCTTCGCGCCGGATCATCGGGGTGACGGTGGTGTGATGATCGAAAATTTGGCGACCCTGGCACCACAGAGCGAGCATTTCATCCGTGCCTGGATCGCGCTCAACGCGCCTGAGCCGCAAGCCCTGGCGACCTCAAATCCGCCCAGAGTCAGACTGTTGCCGCAGTCCCCGCACTCGACCCTTAGGGCCGCTTTAAAGCGAACGAGATCGGCAGCAGTGCGAATGTGTTTGGTGGACATCCAATTGCGGTAGGCCCGTGAGAACGATTCGTGAACATCGAAATGAACTGCAAGTGCATTATCCGCTTCGACCCTATGCCGCGGCGTTGCGCTCGAGCATCGCTATCCGCTCGAGGCAGACCTCCTGAACCACTCGCCCAAGCTCCTCGACGCATCCCCCCAGCCACGTCAATTCTTCAGCCGAAACGCGATAATGCCTTGAGTAGCGCGCCTTTACGTAGGCTTCCTTGAGCTTCTCGAACATCGCCCGGTCCTTGCGGGTATCCATCGACCAGACGTGAGTCAGACGGCGATCGAGACGCTCGGCTTGGGTGCGCAAAAAGGCCAGGTTGTGGACGTGCGGAGTATAGAAAGTGCAAACTAACAGAAGGCAGTGATAAAGACGCTCAGCGGCTTGGTGGAGATTAAACGCCGCCTCCCGTGGCCCATTTTCGCCAGCTAGGAAATCGGATGCTTTCTTAAAACGAGCAGCACTCGGAAACCACTCTTCGAAATATTCCCGCGCCATCGCGGCGGCCTCAGCGGGCGTCTTCGGCTTGGGCGCGGCCAGTTCCTTGTCGTCGCTTTGATAGATGGCGATCCCATCGCGCGCGACGTCCATGAAAAAGAAGCGGCCATGGGCGAGGCCATCGTTCACCTCGTGGAGCGAATGGACGATAAAATTGACTGGCGTCTTCAGCGTCTCGGTGATTCCCATCTTGCGGTTGAGGCGCTCCTCGGCTTTGATCCAATAATCGACCCGATCGGTCAGCCGCTGGTCGTTGACAATGATCAAAAGGTCGAAATCCGATCGGTAGCCTTTGGCGGTATGCGGCTCGTCGACCCAGCCACCGCGCGCGTAGGAGCCGTACAAGATGATCTTGAGGATGCGGCCTTTCTTCTTCCAATCCTGGGTGGCAAGCGCGGTCGCCTCGCCAAATTCTTCGAACAGGATCTGGACCACGCGTTCGAGTTCGCGCTGCTTGGGCGGCGGCAGATGATCGAGGTCGGTACGCATCGGGTTCGATCCTAGAGTCTAAAACGCTTGCCGCAAGGCGGGTGTTCGGCCGGTCGGCACCGCCGACCGGCCGCGAATTTTCGCATCAGAACCAGCGCTCGCACCACTTGAGCGATCGCCCGTCCATCCGCCGGCACAACGTGTAGATGGCTTTTGCAAAGTGCCGCTCGACCTTGCGTTCGGTAAGACCGAAGGCCAGCGCGATCTCGGCATAAGTCAGGCCATCCACGCTGTGGGCAAGGAAGATATCGCGCTGGATACGCGGCAAGGCGGCAACGGCGTCTTCAAGCTTTTGGCGAAGCTGGGGATCGCAATCGTCGGTCATGGCGGCTGCCTCCCGATTGACTGGCGGGCGGCGGCAAACCGCCGCCCGCAGTCGGTTCAGGCCGCCTCGGCCAGCGGCGTATCGGCGGCTGGTTCGGGCGCATCTTGCGACTGTTCCAGCGCTTCGTCGGCGGCTGGTACGGACGCGACTGACGACTGCTCCGCCGCGCCATCGGCAGGCATTTCCGCTTCGGAAATGGCTTGGAACAACGGCTCGATGGCAGCGGCGCGGCTGACCGTCTCGACCCCTCCCCTTGCGGTGTAGGCAGATGGCGGGAACGTCATCCAGCGCGGCACGAACCGCTCGACTCTTGCCCGTCCGTTGCTTCCCGCGAAGGAGTCGGCGACGATCTGCCGCTTGACCTTGCCGGTCGCCTTCGCGTTGGCATCGGCGGCGACCTGCCCCGCCGTTTCCGCGACCAGAGCATCGAGGGTTTCGCGATCCTTGATCAGGTCGAGCATCGCCTGATCGACCGCGAACAGATCGGCCATGTCGATCGCCAAGTGCCGCCCGACCGTCTCGATCAGCGCGGTTCCGGCGTCGAGCGTCTCGGCCATCACCACCGCAAGCGCCTCCATCACCGCCTCGTTCGACAGCGCCAGCAGCGCGAAGAACAGGCCCGATATGCCGTTTTCCCCGTCATAGCCGCCGGTCACATTCGACGTCTCGGCATCGAACCCCAAGGTCGTCAATACGCTCCGCCGCCGCTCGTCGAACATTGTTTCGCTGGCGCACGTCTCGACGCTTTCGGCGATGGCATCGCTTGCCGCCCGCTGCGGTTCGACACGGACATTCCACAAGCCGGAGCCGACGATTGCATGGGCCAGCATCAAGCGAATCGCGATGTCGGGCTCGCTCGCGACCCTTGCCCGCACCGCCGCATGGCGGTGAAGATCGATATAGTTGGTCAGCTTCGTGGTGAGTTCGGGCCGCTTGGGCTTGTCGGTTACGTCGGGCTGGCATTGCCGCCGCGCCTCTTTCAGCGTCACAACGCCTTCATGAATGGTGACATCGCCGCCATGACCGACATCGATAATGACCTTGCCACCCTTGGCGCGGGAGCGTTTCTCATATTCCCAGCTGTGGAAATATTCCCCCGCTCCAAGCACCACGACCTCGCTCCATCCCGCCTCGCGAAAGCCCTCCGCTCTGGCCTTGATCGCCGCCGTCTGCGCGGTCCAGAAGGAAGCGGTGTCGGCGAAATAGCGCTCTTCGCCGAACAGGTCGGAGACGATTTCTCCGGCATAAGTGTCGAGGTCGAACAAGGCGACCGCGACCGGAATCGAGGCACCGCCGAACAGCCACGCCTTCAATTGAGAGCCGGTCGGACAATAGACGCTTTCGTCGTCGAGCAGGGCCAGCCAGTCACGCTGCCGAGTCTTGGAAGCGAGGGTCAGGTGGCGAACGGTAGCGGCATCGATCTCGCCGCGCCGGTAAAGATTGCGGATGCGGGGCAACAGATTGCCGAGCGCCAGCGTCCGCTTCACCTGCAACTCGGTCAGGCCGAAGGTCAGCGCGATGGCTTGCGGATCGCGGCCTTCGCGTACCAGACGGGTGAAGCTTTCCCAGCGGGTGACCTCGTCGGGATCGAGCCGCGCGACATTTTCGATCAGCGACGCCTCCAATGCCGCCGCGTCGTCGCCCGCCGCGATCACCGCGCAGGGCAAGGGTTCGGCCTCGCCACTCTCTTCGGCGATGGCCATCGCGGCGTAAAAGCGCCGCTTGCCAGCGACGATCTCGTAGCGCGGGCTGCCGGTGTCAGGCCCGCCCGCCTCGCCGACTGCCCGAACGATCAGCGGCACCAATACGCCCCGCACCCGCACCGACGGGAGGATGTTGGTGAGATCGGGCGCTCGGCCCCGAATGCGCATATTGGCGGACGAGACCGACAGGTCGGCAAGATCGATGTGCTTGAGTTCCACGTTCCTTCTCCTTCACTCGCCGCACCGGCGCCGGAATGGCGGGGTGGGCGGTAAGGAGCGAACCGGCAGGCCCGCCGACCGAGGCGGGCCGCACCCGCAAGGGCCGCAACGCAAGTGAAGGACCCCGGCGCTTGCCGGGGTTGCGGCGCGCCGCGGCGGGCCTAGAGGGTAGC
>JAZKHF010000066.1:0-65603 GCA_040385545.1 Pseudomonadota bacterium | reverse complement strand
ATCCCCCACCGTTACCCCCTGGGGTTGCCGGCTAGGAGGACCCGCCCGTTTTTTGAAGCCGCACCGATCAGCCGCGCCGATCATCCCGGCGAACGGGCGGCGGACGAACGAACGAACGAAACCGCTCAGGCTAAGCGAAAAGGCGGTTGCATTTGATTAGGGATTGCCTCATATCGTGGGGACAGCCCGAGTCGCACGAAGCGAGTCGGCATCAGGGAAGGAAGACAGGCAATGGCCAAGTTTCAACCGATCAGCGTCGCACTGGAAGCAGGACTCACTCGTGAAGTGGGCGCTGAGGGCGGATGCTATAGCCTTCTACTCCTAGTGTCGCCGGATGCCGATCTGGACTCTACGTTCCGCGCGTTCGACGTCGATCAAGGCGAATTCATTAATGTAAACGGTTGGCTATTCGACATTGAAGACGCCACTGGCGACGTGATGATGAACGCCTAACAATCAACGCACCGCGCACGAAGCGCAACGGAAGGGAAAGACCATGATTCACCTAACCTACAATCAAGCGCGCTCGGCGGGCTTCGCCGCTGCAGCGGAAGCCATTGGCCTAGAGGCGGACCGACTGGCACGCGCGGCGCGCTTCGATCTCAATAAGCGCATGGCCTTGAAGCGCCGCCCCTCATTCAATGGGAAGGCGAGCTAATGGCGACGGTCCTAACCAATGAATTCCGCCTTGGCATTCAATCAGGCAAGCTATGCCATCCCTTAAGCGCCAATCCCTTTGTTGCCACGTCGGCTTGTTGGAATGCGTGGCGTGCGGGCTATGCGTTCAAGGCGGCACTAGGCGAGGCGCGCGGCCTGAGCTTCACGGATGTTCGCCGCGTGACGCATGGCAGGGGCGCCCTAATCAACGTGGAATGCGATGGGACGGGCCAGCGCAAGGGACGCGCGCGCCTTGTCTACAGCGTAGACGACTCGCCCCTTGGCGCCACCTTGTTCAACGTGGTGACGCTATGAACCGCCCTCGCCTCTTCAATGGCCGAATCGTGCACGGCCAGACGCTGGACTATATTGCCAGCCTGAGCGATGCCGATCTGGCCAAGTTTCGCGCGCGCCACGTTGGCACTTATGCCGGGCTGGTCGCTGCAGCCGACGAAGAGAAGGCCAAGCGTGGCGCCTCGCAACCATCGCTGGAATTCGCGCCTCAATATGAACGGCCATTAGCGGCGGCGCCCTTCACGTCATATCGCTATGCCGGGCCTTATGGTGGAATCGCCATCGGCGCGCGCGACACAGCCGACGCGCTGAAACAGGCCGCAAGGTCGCTTTCCAGCGGTGAAGAGCCGGACGTGGCACGCTTGCAAAAGTGGAACGGTGAAGCGTGGGAGTCGGCACTGTGAGGCGCCCAGCTGACAAGCCCGGCTTTGGGCGCCGCCGCTGGTTAAGCGAGCGTGAGCGTAGGGCCAAGGCCACCGCTCGCCATTGGGCAATTGGCCTAGGTATACTGGCCGCCGTGCTCGGCGCTGCCGCCTTGGGTGCGATGCAATGGGGCGATGCGCGCGCCAGTGGCCTTGCCGTCATTCTAGGCGGCGCTGCTTTCGCTTCCCTCTTTATCGCCGCGCTGGCGGCTACGGAGTCCTGATATGACAAACAAAACTGACTGGACGTCGCCCTTCATCATTGCCGGGCTGGCCACCGCTGACGCGCTGGAAATAGCCGGGTGCGTTGACCTTGGCGATTGCGTCGAACGCGTCGCCGAGATGGGCGAGCGAAGCGGCGAGCGAGTCGACGATCAACCGGGCGCGACCTTTTGGAGCGTCTACATATGGCGCGAGGGCCAAGGTGCTGATTGCATCGCGGATCGATCAACCGCCGAAGAGGCACGCGCTTTCGCGGCAAAGATAGCCGCCGAGCGTAAGCTGCCAATTCACGATTGGGCATGAACGGCGCGCGAAGCACCAACACATAGGGAAGGGACTAAAATGACAAACGAACAAGAAAAAGCGGTCGACGAATTCGCCCGCAAGCTCATCGAACGGGAAGTTTGCTATTGCGTCTCGGGCCTCGTTTCGTCGCTGCAGAAAATATCAAACGACGTGCTATCCGCGAGAAGCCAAGAGTTGGGCTTTGATGAAGACGATATGCTCGCGCTGGCCTATCGCGATCCTACGGCGGATGACTACCGCGACGCGGCGCCGGACGGCTTCACCGTATCACAAGGCGAGGATGGCCAGTGGATATGGTTGGACGCGAGCGAGGCCGATTGCTTCGACGAGGATTCGCCCGAAGTAGCTCGCCACGAAAGCGAGTTGGACGCATGGCGCGACCTTTTCGACTCGCGCGCCGATATGATCGACCGTCCTGATGGCGCCGAGGTTTACGAGCACTGGCTTGTTACGGACTATTTCGCGGCGAAGCTCGAAGCCAAAGGCGAACGCATAGTCCGCGACGTCGCCGGGCTAACAATCTGGGGGCGATCAACGACAGGCCAAGCCATTTATGCCGATGGCGTAATTCAGGAAATTGCGGCCGAGTTGCTCGCTTAAGCACGCTGCTAAGGGCTTAACTCAAAGGCGCGCCGAAGCGCCAAACCGAAGGGAATCGATATGTCGTTATTTCTGAAATTGGACGAAGCCCAAGAGGCGCTGGCCCGGCTCGATCATCCACAAGCGAGGGCGTTCGAAGTTGCCCTATGCGCTATCGGTGACGGGATGGCAGCGGCGCTCCGTGAGCGGCTGGAATGCGCGACCGGCGCGACCACGCAACAAGGTAAGGGATTCGCCGGAATCTGCTTAGCCGTCCGGCCTGTCTTCAAGGGCCAGCCGTTTCCCGAATTGCTAGAAGACTTCGACGACGGCGGGCGCGAGGAATGGGAAGAGGACTCGGCGCGACTTGTGACCCCTTGGCCCGGCTGTGCTCCCATAGCGTGGATGCCCGTGACGGAAGCGATGCTTGCCGAAGGGATGCGAGTGCGGTGCGCGAACGGAATGCTGGGGCTTGTCCACAGCTTCGCGACCGGGCGGCGGGCGCTTGTCACCGTAGAGTATGACGGCGGCGCGGCTGGCGCGTGGGATTTTGGACGGTTGGAAACCGTGGCGCCAGCCGAGGACTCCGATCTAGCCGAAGCAGCCGAAGGCGAGACGTGCGAGGGATGCGGGCGGGCGTCGATCGATTGCAGCCGCGATCCGTGCGCTGACGTCATAGCCGACCGCGAAGCCTAAAGGCGCGCTGGCGCGGCGGACCAGCCGCGCCAGCCGTCCCTCTGGCCAGCCTTGCGAGGCTCGCCAGACGGGCGACGAAGCCCGACAACGAAGGGAATTGATATGAACGACTATTCAAGCATGAGCGTCGGCTTCCAGACCGACACAGCGAGCCTTGCCGAAGTGGCCAAGGTGACGAAGAAGATTGTCGAGCGCCGCAACACCATCCCAATCCTGTCTCATATCCTTTTCACGTTCCGCGACGGGCTGGCCAGCGCGACCGGGACCGATCTGGACATTGTGGCCAGGATCGAATTCCCATGCGCCGCGCTGGGCGATTCGTCCGGTTCCTTCACCGTAGAGGCGAAGGCGTTCGCCGATGCTATCGCCAAGGTGAAGGGCGAGACCGTCACGATGATCGACGTCGGCGGCAAGGTCGAGCTAGTCAATGACGCGACCGGCGCGCGCTCTACGCTGGCCAGCCGTTCCGCCGATGACTTTCCGGAAATGATCGTCGGCGAATTTGCGGCCGACTTCGAGCTTCCTCATTCCGTGCTCCGCCGCGCGCTGGACAATACGCGGCACGCGATCTCTTCCGAAGAGACGCGATACTATCTGATGGGCGTCTTCCTTCACGCGCGCTGTGACCAGCCGGGCGAGCCTGACGTGCTCCGCTTCGCCGCGACCGACGGCCACAGGCTGGCGCGCTATACCGTGCCGATCCAGCCGGGCGCCGAAACCATGCCCGATGTGCTCTTGCCGAAAAAGGCGGCCACGGTCGCCCACGCTTTGCTAGGCGCGAAGGCGAGCGCGGAACGCTTTACTCGGGTCCGGGTCAGCGCGACGAAGATTGAATTGCAGATTGGGCGCGTGCGCCTGACGACGAAGACAATCGACGGCACGTTCCCCGACTATACCAGGGTGATCCCGCACCATAACCAGCACCGCGTCACGTTCGACGCTGGCAAGGTCGCCGATACGCTGGCCACCGTCACCGCGACGTCGGATGAGCGAACGCGAGGCGTGACGCTGAGCCTTGTCGCTGGCCAGAAGATGGTCGCCAGCTGCTCTTCGCCGGAAAGCGGCACGAGCGCGGCGGTTGTCGAAGCGGACATTGCGAGCGGCGAATATGCGCTCGGCGTCAATGCGCGCTATCTCACTGAGGCGTTGAAGCTCTTCGACGGCGACGTGACGCTGACCGGCGAAGATGCGACGGCACCGTTCCGGATCGAAGGCGAAAGCCAGCCGGGCCTGTTGCTTGTCCTGATGCCGCTTCGCACGCATGGGCAAGTGATGAGCGAGGCGAACGTGGCCAAGCTGAACATGAACCCAATGGAGCGGCTGATGGCCGATCTCCCGCAACTGGCGCGCGACGCGCTGACTCCTATTGGACCGATGCCGAGCGACACAGCGCGGCGGCCTGACTTTATCCGGGCGGCGCGGCGGCTTCGCACGAAGCGGCGGGCGGCGCTGGGCAAGGCCATGACAGCGGCAATCGCCTTCATCGCCAGCCGTGGGAAGACGCGCCTTGAAGCGCGCCTGATCGTGAAGGCGCTGGCCGCTGTCCAGATGAACGACCAGACCACCTATCGGCGTTCAATGGCCTATTCGGCGTGGCTTAAGGGTGAGGCGGGCGATCCCGTGGCCATGCCAGCCGCGCCCGTGGCCGCCGCTGAGCCTGTCCAGGAGCCTTGCCCTAGTCCGGAGCCGGTCGCGCCGGTTGTCGAGCCTGAGGCGGCGCCTGAGCCGGTTGAAGAGGCGAGCGAAGAGCTTCCCGCGCCGGTCGCGGCGGAAGCGATCGACTCTCCGCCGATCGATGCGCCAGCCGATGAAGCCGGGCCTCTGGACGTGGTCAAGGTCGAAACCGTCTACGGCCAAGTCATCTTCGTCGACGGCGGCACCTATCGCGGGGATGGTCCCTTTGTCCGGCGCGTCACGAAAGAAGGCGTGCCGATGTGCGAGCCTGAGGCGAAGGGCGGCAGCTGGAAGCGCGTGCTCCGCGACAACATCAAGCGCGAGATACTTCCCCGCGCCCGCGCGGACCAGGCCGCGGCGCCACGCGAGCCGAAGCCGGATGCTCTGGCCAGCCGCGTCGCTGATCTGGAATTCCAGCTGGCCAGCATCGCCGCGATGGTGAAGGGCGGCGGCGTGCCGGCGGCCACTGTTACGCCGGCGGCGGCCAAGCCTGAGCGTTCAGCTGCGCGGGAACGGATTGTCCGGGCATATCTGGCGCTTCGTCGCCAGCGCCAGGGCTTCGCGCTTTCGAACGCTGTGCTCGAACGCTGTGCCAACGTGGCGCAAGAGAGGGTGGCGGAGCTTGTAAGCCAGCTGGCCACGGTTACGGCGGAGCGCGACGAAGCGCGGACCATGCGCCAAGATCATCTTGGCCAGCGGTTCCGGCGCGTCCGGACTGCGCTTCGCTATCGGGCCAAGGCCAGCGGTGCGATGGCGATGGCGGGACGGCTCACCGTGCGGTGCGATGCGCTGGAAAGCCTTGCCGCTCGCTCCGCCACTCTGGATCGACGTCCAGCCGAAGACGCTGCGCCGTCGATCATCTTGCCACTGGCCAGCCGTGCTGAACGTTCGGACCAGGAGTCATTGGCATGAGCGCGCCCGTCACGGTGACGATCCGGATCAACGTCAACGATCCGGCGGAGCTTCATCGCGCGGCGGTTGCCGCTTATATGAAAAGCGGCGGCGGGGTGTCTCTGAGCGCCGCGCTCGCCTTCCTTGGCTCCGCCGACCAGCCGAACCTTGAAAACTGCTTTTCCGAAGTGGTTTGCGACAACGTGGCCAACTACAGTCTTGGCTTCCAATTCATTTAACCGGCGCGCGAAGCGCATCATTGAAGGGAATTACCTATGTCGAAGACCTATCTCACCGTCGCCTCTCATTGGAGCGTGCCCGGCATTCGCCAGCTGGCCAGCCACACCAGCGATTGCGCCGACGTCAACGCGATCTCGTTCGTCAACGATCTTCTCCCCGACTTGCGGGACTGGCTCAGGGACGATGAAGAGGCGCTGGCTTTTGTGCCGTCGCTCACGCTTCACGCTGGCGACGATTGGCGGCGCGTGGTGGCAGAAATGCAATTCGCCCGCCTTGTCGGCTATGACGATGGCGTGGATGAGGCTGTGGCGCGGCTGCAGCGCCACGTCGAAGGGTCTTTCTCGCTTCAACCGTTCGCGCTCCCGTTCAACCTTGATGACGAAGCCGCGCGGGCCGCGCTCGAAGACTTCGTGGCCGAAGACGATCGCTACCTTCCGGATTCGAAGATCGACTTCCCGATGGTCTGGATCGAGCAAGTGGAAACGGTCGACGTCAAGCCGTGGAATTCGGCGGCCACCTATCGGGATGGCCAGCCGCTCACAATGGATGGAAAGGCCATGATAGCCCATGTGGTCGAGCAGCGTGAGGAGTGGAGCAAACGTCAGGCGGCGGGCGAAATGAACGAAACGGCGGGCCATGAGGAAGCCGACACTGTGGTTGCGGTCCTGGACGAAATTCTCGTCACCGCCGGCGTTCAACCAGTTATGCCAGCCGTGACGGCGCTGGAATTCAACCATGACAACGGCAAAGCCCTGGGTCTGGACCTGGGCGAGCTTCTCAGCGTCATCAGCCTTGCCACCCAATTCGCAGATGACTGGCTTGAGCACATAGAAGAAAGCGAGCGCGACGAAGCTGCAGCGGCGCGCAATACCGTCGACCGCGTGCGGGCTTCGGTCCTGGCGCTGTGGCCAGCCTTGTCCGGCATCACGAACGCGCTCGAGTCGGCGGAAGGCGCGTTGACCGGACTGGCCAGCGCGAACGAGCGGTTAATCTCTCCGTCAGAGTTTGTGCACGACGATGAATTGATTGCCGCGACCGAAGAGGCCACGGAAGCCCGGCATTTCATCAAGGGTGCGCTGGACGGAATCGGCCGACTCACCGGAACGCCTGAGCCGGTAAAGATCGCCGTCGGAATCGCTGGCGGATGCCTCACGGGCGCTTCGGTCGACAATCATGTCTACCCGGTTCGTCTGTTCATCGCGGATTTCGACCAAGAGGGAGTCGACGAGAAAGAGCTGGTCGACCTTGAGGATGAAGACTCGGCGAGCGAAGCGTTGGCTGGGGTGTGGGAAGAAACCCTGTCGCAAGACAGCGCTTGGGTAACGCGCGTTGAAGCGGGCAGCGTCGAATTGAGTGAGCGACAGAAGGGCAACCGATGAATAATTGGACCCCGCCTCAGGGTGCGTTCGACCTTCCGGTTACGGAACGTCCAGGACCGGACTTCCCAGCCGAGGCTAGGGTTGAGTTGAACGCCGCCTTGGCCTTGGCCAAGAGAGCGCGCCATCAGCCACCGTGGGACCGGCGCAAGCACGGCTATTGGGGAGTGGTCTTTCCTCAAATGTCAGGCTGGCTCCCCGAAGAAGAGCGCGCTGCGCTGGTTGAGGAATTCATGGTCGAATGGAACCGCATCGGCCTGATGTTCGAAGGAAAAGAAGATGACTGATCTGGACGACCTGGACCTTGGCGCGGCGGCTGTGGTCGCCGCCGCGTCGAGCTACCGCGAAGGCAAGCGCAACTGGACCGTGCTCACGATCTACGTGACGCCGTCGAAGGAAGCTGGCCTGAGCTACATCGCGGAGATCGTCGGGGAGTCGACCGTCACGGGCCATGCGCGGCGCCAGCGGCGCAAGGCATTCGACACCGTGGCCGCCGCGTTGAAGTGGCGCGCGTTCGAAGACTCGGCGCTCTACGACCAGCTGCGCGACCGCGCCCTTGAAGCAATGGAGAAAAACTGTGCTCGCTTTCGCTGATCCCACCGCACGCGCAATGGAAGACGCGCGCCGGCGGAATATCAATGCCGGCCAACTGGCCATGCGACCGATCCCGTTCCGCGACGACCTGGTTCCCAGCCGGGCCGCCGTCGAGATCAAGGCCGACGGCATCGGGCTCCTGGACGTCAACGGACGGCTCCAATCGCTTCAAGGCGTGCCGTTCGACGCGGCGGAGCACCTGGGTCCGGAGCTTATGGCCATCCGTGAAGCCTACGGGCGTCCGATGATGCTGCAGGGCGAATATATCGAGCGCGGCGGCTTCGGCGCGACGCTAGCCGCATTCCAGAGCGGTGTGGGCGAGGGCGCTGTGGTCCTATGGGAAGCGATACCGCTCACCGTCTGGCACGGGCACGAGCTCAGCCAGCCGGACCAGGACCGCCGCGCCATGCTCGAAGCTGTGTTTGCGAACGTCCGGCCTCGCATGGTGAAGCTGGTCGACCGCTACACGATCGATCGCCCTGATCCGATCCGCATCGCCGAGTGTGCGAGGATCGCGTTCGACGCGGACCAGGAAGGCATCATAGTCAAGGATGCAACCGCGCCTTACGTCCGCGCCGACTCGCCCTTCTGGCTCAAGGTGAAGGACTGTCAGAGCGTCGACGTGCCGATCCAGAGCATCCGATCCGAAGGCGGACGGATGAAGTCGATCATCGTGACGTTCCAAGGCAAGCCGAACGTCGTGCCCACGGGCTTCACTGAGGCCAGCCGTTGGGCGCTGGACGAGTGGCGGACAGGGCGCATGGTTGAGATCAAGCATCTTGGCCGCACCGCCGGCGGATTATTGAAAGGCGTCTCATTCCTGAGATTTCGTGACGACAAGGGAGCAAGCTAATGGTTCGTGAAGGCAAGCCGCATCCGATCGCTGCTGGCGTCGGCATCGGAATTCTCTTGGGGCCGACGTTTTTGTTCGGCATTCCCTGGTTGATCCGCACCATCTTCGGATGGTTCGGCGTCACGATTGCGTAGGAGCACGGGCAGATGGGACGTTTGGAAGGCGCAACCGGGAGCGACGATCTCCCTCAGCTGATCGTCAAGACGCGCTACCGGCCGTTCCTGATCGAGAAGGAGATCGTCACGTCGATCTTCGGCAAGGAACGCGGCGATGCTCTGTGGCAGGGCGCAATCGATCTGCAGGAAGCGAGTATTCGCGTCGCGCTCATTCAACTAGGATGGACTCCACCGCCCACGAAGGGCTGATTTAACCAGGGAAAGCACGGGCAACATGACAAATTATCTGATCGAACTCCGCACCGGAGAATTGAACACACGCGCTGTAGAGGCAGGGGCGTCGTTCGGCACGCTGCTTGTCGCCTTTGAGGCCAAGTTAGGGATCGCGACTGAGCGCGCGGTGGCGTCAGGGGTGGCCGAGCACTCCCAGGTCGTCGACCGCAAGAGCGGAGAGATCGTGGCCTTCGGCACCGTTGGCATCACCGGACGCGGGAGCTTCGACATTTCGCTCGACTCGAACGTCATCACCGTTGGCGACAACGTCGTTTTCAATATGACCGCGTTCGAAATGGGAGCGCGGACATGAAAAGCAGAAAATATCGAGGCGAGCGAGTCCACGCCGGAAGCCTAAACGACGAGCTTATGCGGTTCGCCGTTGGCGAGACCCGCTGGGTGGCCCGCGACGGCGTCCACCCGCCATTGCCGGCGATCTCGCGGCGGCCACTAGCGATCCGCGATTGGGTCTTCACGGCGGCGGCCTTCCTGGCTGTCCCTCAGACGTGTCTCGCATCTGAGACCGTTCAACTCTGGCGCATCACGAGGACGGCATGAACGAGATCGTGGCGGTGCAGATGGATGGAGGAAGAGCATGAACAAGAATGGGATCATTCATAGATTCCGGTTGAGCATCACTGAGCCAGTGGAGCTTGAACTGACGAGGCAATGCCAAGTGCTCCACGTTGCGATGCAGCAGGGTGTGCCTCATATCTGGATCGCCCGCTGGGCCGATCTTCATGGCGCGCTCGTCCGTGATTTCCACGGCAACAAGCGCGTGTTCGAGATATTCGCGACTGGCGCCCTGGTTCCCAACTGCTTCGGGCACCGCGGAACGATCGTCGACGAACAGCGTGGCCTGGTCTGGCACGTCTTCGAGAAGGATTTCTCCTGATGGCCCGCGCTCAGCATCCCGGCCGAACGAAGGCAGAGCGCGCAGCGATCGACGACATGGGCGCCGGCCACACGCCTCGCATCCATCCCGACGTTCTCGATCGAATGCTGGACGCGGGAATCATCGTCGAGATCAGCCCTGAGGCCAAGCATGGGCCAGGGGGGACGCTAATCGTCCGCCAATTCGAGCTCTCGTCCTGGGCGCACCTGGCATGGTGCGATTGGTGCTCGGGATGAGCGCTGGCGGCTACGTGCGAGGGGAAGAGATATACCCTTCCGTGAAAGCGGCGCCGAACTGGCGTTGGAAAAAACGCGATGGAATCTGGATTGAGATCAACCGCCCCGATCCGCTTTACTGCGCTGTTTATTTTCCGGCCGCCCCACTCCATTCGTCTGACGATTATCCCCCCTCTCTTCATCGCGAAGTAGATAGGGCTAACCGGCTTTCGAATATGCAAGCCTTTCGCCCGATCGCTCTTGCCACGGCCGCGCCCACTCACTTGTTCGAAACTCTCGAATTGCAGCGCCACGGCTCAGTTTCGTTGGGCATCTACAGGGTGAGCGAAGGCTACACGAAAACCGCCAACTATGCCGATGAGGGTGGCTTTTTCCTGCATCCTAAAGGCACCAAAAGATGAGCATCCAGGCTTACTACGAGGGCGAGGTCCAGCAGACGACGCTCGGCTGGCGGTGGCACGCCATCGACGAGGAGGGCAAGGTCGCGATCGTCGACTCGGTCTTCTACCCCACGGGATCTGAGGCCGCGGCGGCATTCCGCCGCTGGGGTGAGCGCCAGTTTTCGTCGCCAGTCGCGTTGAAGGACTGTCGGCGGGAGCATTGGTTCTGATGAACCACTGGCCCCAACTCAGCCGTCCGCTAGATGATGCAAAACTCCGCGTTATATCGCATGGAGGCGGTGTCCAGACGTCCGTGCTCTGCCTTATGGCGGCTCGTGGCGAAATCGGACCTTTGCCCGACTTCGCACTCTTCGCTGATACGGGGAGCGAGCTTCGGCGAACATACGCCTATCTAACATGGCTACAGACACAACTTCCTTTCCCGATCGTCATCTTACGCCGGCCTGGGCCATCCTTGGGAGAGCTCGCGCTGTCTGTCGTTCACGGTGAGAGGCCAAGGTCTGGATCGACGCTACCGCCTTTCTACGCGCTGGATGAGGCCGGATCGAAGTCGATGATGCCCAAACAGTGCTCTAAGGACTTCAAGACCAGGGTGGTCGCCAAAGAGGTCGCGAGGCTGCTTGGGATCAAGCCTAAGACTCGAGGACCAGCCGAGCCCGTCGTTGAAATGTGGATTGGAATGTCGCGCGACGAGCTCACCCGAGTTGCGACGAACGAGAAAAAATGGATCCACAATCGGCATCCCTTGGTCGAATTGAACATGACACGCCGGGACTGCGTTCGCTGGGCGGAAGAGCGTCAATATCGTCTGCCCGCTAAGTCGTCGTGTAAATGGTGCCCCTTTCGGGACAACGCGGCTTGGCAGTCGATGAGCGTCGATGATCCGATCGACTTCGAAGAGGCGTGCCAGTTTGACGAGTCAATCCGCGGTGGTTGGCCGGGACTTAACGGTGAGCTCTACATACACCGCGGCTTTCGGCCGCTCAGAGAGAGCGTGCTGGCCGAACCAGACCCCCAACTACCCTTCGATCGCGACTGCGATCATTGCGGAAGCTGATGGCGCAGCTGCATCTTCTCCTCGAGCCGGCCGAGACTTGGATCGTCATCAAGGACGGCGATCCGGGCGCGAGGGCGATGTTCGAAAGGCACTATAGCCGATACGTCTACGCCGACGGGCGCCGGCCGAAACTGATAGTTGGACCGGGTGAGAAGATGGTTCTGGTCACGCCGTGCGCCCGAGCGCTCTTCGCATGGCGAAAATTCAAGAGCGACGACGACCAGACCGGGGTGAATTGTGCGATCTTCCGCAACGAAGGCGCGGGCCTATCGAGTGATCTCATACTAGCGGCCGAAGAAGTCGCTCACCAGCGCTGGCCGGGCGAGCGGTTCTTCACTTACGTCAATCCGAAGAAGGTCCGCTCGACCAATCCCGGCTTCTGCTTCCTCATGGCCGACTGGCAACGTGTCGGGATAACGAAGAAGCGTAAATACCTGATTTTGGCGAAGGAAGCGGCGTGATCTCCGTCGATCCCTACACCTGGCATTTTCCTAACTGGACCTGGTGTCGGGTGTGCGGGACGAGGATCGCGGAAAAGCCGCACCGGCCGGGCGATCAGTCCAGGTGCCAGAAGCACTACAACCGCAACCCCTGTGTCGTCGAAGGATGCACGCGCACCACAGCGGCGCCGTGGCGATCGAACGACAATGGAGCGCGGTGGCTGGACCTTTCGATCGACGACTATCTGTGCGCCGCCCACTGGCGTTCGTTCGTGCCGCCAGGATCTCCGGAGCGCCGTATCTACAATCGCTTCTTCCGCGTGGCCAAGCGCTACGAGTGGAATGAGGCCAGCCGCGCGTCCTTCTGGCGCTTCTGGCGCCGGCTAGTCTCTCGTGTGCGCGCGCGAGCGCGAGGAGACCTGGACGTCGCGGAAATCAATCGGATCATGGGCTGGGAATGAGCCTCTACCGTATCTACTTTCGCCGGCGCGGCGGGAAGTGGGGCGATCCGCCGCCTTCGGTCGTGGTGAAGGGCACGGCCGAGCGCGATCGAATCCTCGCCCGGAAGACGCCAATCGCTGTCTCGTGGGAGCGTGCGAGGAAACACAGCTGCTCGAAATGCGCGCGGAGCGGGCCGTGGGCGCGCGGCTGGACGTGGCGCGGCGCTTTCCACGACCTTGACGAAGGCAAACCAATCCTCATCGCCTGTAGCGAGGCTTGCCGGCCGGATGAGCAGCGCCGATCGTTCTGGTCCTCTTTCGAACCACTCTCCCAAGCCGAACGGACGAAGCGGTTTCAGTTGGGCCTCACCGAAAGCGATCGACAACGGCTCACCCGCGAACGGCGCACGGTGCCGCTTCCCAAGGACTGGAAGGGCGCCGGCTGGTGCAGATGGTGCGGCGGCTACATCGAAGGGCGCTATCGGAAGAACCGCAACTGGCATCCTGACTGCAAGCAAACGTGGCTGCTCCACTATGATCGTGACGCCCAGACACGCTTCCTGATCGAGCGAGACGGCTACGACTGCTGGGATTGCAAGCAGGGCGGGCGCTGGTGGCGTCTCGACCTGGTCGTTCCGAAATATGCTTGGCAGGGCGTCCCGGGTTGCATGGCCCGGCCGCGGACGAACGCCGATTGGGATCGGCTATTTCCTCTCGCGGGGACTCGAGTCGATGGCGTGATCGTCGGGCTCTACTCGTCGATCCAATGGCGGCCTCACTGTGGCGGCCTCGAGGTCGACCACGACACACCGCTATGGAGCATCTGGCACCTTTCAGACGAAGAGCGCCGGCCGTTCTACGGGCCCGACAATCTGAGGCTCCGGTGCCAGACGTGCCACAAGGCGAAGAGCAAGCGCGAGGCGGCGGAGAGAGCACTTGCGCGGAAATCATAGAAAGCGCATAAATTCCTCGCCTTTCCGGACTGGCACCGGGGCGCGCTGCTGATGAGCCATTCCAGCACCCGCCGCCGCTGTCCCGACGAGGAATTCACCTTAAATTGCGAGAGGAATCGCCATGCACGTTATAGCGAAGATGAACGTCCTATCCGTCGAAGACTACGGATGGAGCCGAAAGATAAAATTCCAAGCTATCCACGACAACGGAATCAACACAGGGGATAATCCAGAAAACCGCTCATTTACAAAGGCAACGCCGGGCGGCGAAGCATGGATGACGGTCGATAATAAACACGTCTGGCCGGCGTTCAGGCTCCAAAGTATGGAAGAGGGAAACTATCAACAGAGCTCTCAACACTATGTGGTCTTCATTGACGCCAGGGAGCACAGCCTGGAAGACGTGCACGCTGCGCTTGCTGAGCTCGATCGGCGGAAGCTCGAGGCGGCCTAGCTGACGATCCGGAGGCTCAGCGTCACGTTGTCGTTCGAAGCAACAGTAGCGCTGGCGCTGAGCTCTCCAAACTGGCCCGCGCCGGCCGCGCTGATGTTCGACTTGACCGTGCTGGCATTGACGAACGGGCCAAAGCTCCCAGCTGCGAACGAACTGATCGGCAACACGGTGGTCGACACTGTGCCCAGAGCGCCGAAGCCAGTCGCGCTCGATGCCGACACGCCGCCGAAGCTCGCCGTCGCTGTGGCGCTTGTCTGGACCGCTCCGAACGCCCCGGCCGCCGCGGCGACGCCCAGGATCTTCGCCACGCCACTTCCCACCAGCGCGCCGAACGAACCAGAGGCAATAGACGAGATCGTGGCGCCGGCCGAAGAGCTCGAGCCCAAGGCTCCAAACCCTCGTGACGCGGATGCGCGCGCGACGGCGGCCGATGACGTCGTGGTGGATAGGGCTCCAAACGCCGTGCTTGAGCTCGCGCGCTGTTCGCTCGTCGCCGCGGCCAAGGTTCCCAGCTGGCCGAAGCCGCCGGCACCGCCCGCCTGGATAGGCGCGGTGATGAGAGCACTCGTGCCAAGGGCGCCGAACGCCGTGCTGCTGTTGAGGCCGCCGAGCGTGGAAATGAAACCGTTGTTGGTGAGCTCGCCGAATGCGGTGGCGGCGCTGGCGGAGACCGTGACCTTGGCCTCGCCCGTGTTCGCGAGGGCGCCGAAAGCGCTCGTGGACGCCGCGGCACTGGCCACGATCGCCACACTGGATCCCGCCAGCGCTCCGAAACTACCGGCCGCGATCGAAGAAATGGTGGCACCGGCCGCCAAAGCGCCGGCGATGGCGCCGAAGGAAGCGATCGACTCGGCTTCGAGCGTGCTTTGGATAGCCGCCGCGGTGGAGATCGCGCCGAAAGCCGTGCTCGACTCGACGCGCTGGACCGTCCCTGCTTCCGACGTGGTGACAAGAGCGCCGAACGAAGCGGCGGACGCGGCGCTGGCCAGGACCGTCGCCTCGCTTACGTGCGCGAGGGAGCCGAAGTCACCGCCACCGATTGACGAGATCGGTGCATTGGCCGCCGCCGAACCAGCGATCGCGCCGAACGCGGTAGACGAGGCCGCTTGAACCAGGGCCGCCGCCGCCGTGACGGTGACTGGCACCACGCTCAGGTCGTCGACCGAACCCTCAAAACCAGCCCCGGCCGCCCAGACGGAGACCAGGTTGCTCTGCGCGGTGGGTGTTAGGAATTGCTCGTATGTCCCATTGGCGTTGCAGTTCGTCCCTATGGTGGCGCCGCCGCTGAAACCATAAAAGAAGACGTGCCCGCTCACATAGTTGCGAACCGTGAAGCGGACCCGATAGGTGACGCCAGGGAGCATTACCCCCGCCCGCTGCGCCAGCGGCGTTGATCCCGCGACGGAAACCACAAGCTCTCCGCCGGTGATCGTTCGGCCGGCGCCTACGGTCCAGCCGGTGGCATCGGCGAAGTCCCCGTTAATGACGACGTCCGCGCCTTCGCCGGTGTTGGTGATCGCGCCGAACGACGTCGCCGAATCGGCCTCGAGCTCGGCGGCGCCCTCAACAGTGGCATCGGCCACGGTATCGAGGGCCCCGAAGCTCGCCGACGACGCGGCGCTGATGGTCGAGGCGGCCTTGGATAGCCCGACGATCTCGCGAACGCTGACGTCGTCGATCGTTCCGACGAATCCCCCGGTGTCGGCAACCAGGCTGATGAACGTGCGGTTCTGTGTGGCGGGAACGATCTCTTCATAGGTTCCGTTCGCGCTTCGAACCTGGCCGACGTCCTCACCAGGACCGCCGATCCCTTTGAATTTGACGCCGCCGCTGACGTAATCGCGCAGCGTGTAGACGACCCGGTAGACCGCATCTTTGGAAAGTGTGGCCGAGCGAGCGAGACCCGCGCCGGTGGTGCCAGTGTTGAACTGAGCTTCCCCGCCGGTGATAGTGACGCCGCCGAGAGGAGAGGACCAGCCGCTCGAGCTCGAAAAATCTCCATTCGTGGCAAGCTCTGAGCCCCACAAGCCATAGGTGAGGGCGCCGAATGCTGTCGTCGAGGACGCGTTGAGGCCGAGCAATGCCGCTTCGGCTGTGGCTACCGTGTCGAGAGCGCCAAAGGATCCGGCGGAGATTGAGGAAATCGTGGCCCCGGCCGCGGCGGCGCCGGCCAGCGCGCCGAATTCGGTGTCGCTCGACGCGCTGATATTGCCGTCCTGCAGATCGGCAACCGCCTCAGTGGCCAGCGCGCCGAACGAAGACGCACCGGCCGCGACGATCGTGCTGGTGAGCGAGGCGGCGGTGTCCAGCGCGCCGAAGTCTTGTGCTGAGCTCGCGGTGCGCGTGTTGGACCCAGAGGAACCGTCTGCCCAGGCGCTCTCACCCCATAGGGCCAGGCCCCACACGACCTAGAATCCGTTCTTGAGATACATCGAATTGAACCGCATTACGCTCGAAACCGTCGCGGCCGGCGCGGAACCAAAGCCCACCTGAGGCCCGAGCACCGTGCCGCTGGCGGGCAAGTTGGTCGTGATAGGCGCCCCGACCCAACAATCGCCGTTGTCCAGCCGGAAAAACATCGGCCGAACATATCCTCCGCCCATCGGGCAGAAGACACTCATTTCATAGACGACGTCGGCGCTTCCAGCCGGCGCGAACCCGGTGTCGACCTTGGTGCAAACGCCGGAAGCATCGTTGACCATGAATTGAATGTTCGTATCGGTGCTGTCCTTGGCGAACATCGCGCAGTTGACCGAAGCGCTAGGCTCAGTGGTCGTGATCTGGGTAGCGATCGCTCCGATCATCAGGCGCGAATTGACCGGAAGGGTTAATGGTCCCCAACGCGACCTCATATCGAAGCCACCGCGTCCGGCTGTAGTGTGGCGCATCGTCTGACTGCTGGTGCCAAGGCTGACGATCGCGCCGTTCGAGGCGGCCGAGGTATATTGGACGGCACCGCTCATCGTCTGCAAGCCGGTGTTGGAGCAGTTTACCGCCGCCGCCGTGCCTGTCGCCGTAGGGGCTGCAATGCCGTGATTATGCACTGACGTCGAGTTGAACGGCGCGTTCCAAATGCCCCACTTCCCCGAGCCAAGACCAGGCATCACGTCGTCGGGATCGATAACGATCATCACCTTGGAGGCAGTCGTGACGGTGATCTGTGCGCCGGTGCTGCTCGAGACCCGTTGGGAAGCCGCGCGACTGATGGTCGTTCCGTTCCACCAGCCGTAGAAATTCTCCCATTCCGTCTGACTGTTCTCGACGCGGAAGAGATAGTGGCAGGAGGGGATCGCTTCGCTGAACGTCAGGCCGCCGTCGACCGACGCGCCGGGTGTGATGGCGCCGAGACCCGCGGAGGCAACCGACGCGACCGTCGTTTTGATAGGGCCGACGAACACCTAGCTCGCCGGACGCGGCGGCACCGGCACCTTGCGCGGATCGGCCTTGAACGGAGATCCGTGCGCCGCGAAGATCGACTGGCCGTTGCCAAGGTCGCCGCCCGAGCAATTCAGCGCCTTGCGGATGCAATGCTCATGCCAGAGCTTCTTCACTTCCTCGTCCCAGGCCGCCATGAAGTCGGCGTGAAACGTCGACCCGGGAACGGCACCCGGGACCATGTCATCCGAGCTCAGCCGCCAAGTTTTAAGGGTGGGATCCACCGTATACCAAACTCCCATCTGGAAAGCAGGAATGACATAAGGATGCGTGTCCGGGCACTTCTTAACGCCGTTGATGTAGCTGACATAGGAAACGTGATCGCGCTGGTTCGCGCTCGCGAGGCGCTTGCCCTCCCAGCACGCCGGCGCCTCAATGATCGCGCCGAGTTTGTTGTAGACGCCATTCGTCGGCGTCGACGGACACCAGGTCTCGACGTTCGCCATGTCCGGATAGTGAGCGGGGATCGCCGTCGGGCCAGAGCAGTTGAAATAATGCGAGCCGGTCTTGACGTAAGTGCGCCCGGTGTAATCGAAACCCATGACGAACGAGAGACCGTTGGGAAGCTCGACGCACTTGCCGATCGCGCGCGGCTCGATCTCAGGGTTGCAATAGGGATCGTCGGCCGAGCGCCGCTTGTAATAGACGGACACATAGTCCGGACGAACGACGCCGCCGGTGCCGTCAAGCATCGCGGGCATCCAGTAAGCGGAGCGATTGACCGGGTAATCGCCCTCCGCGCACGTCGAACGGCCGGTCTTGCGAAGCGACTCATACGTAGAGTGAGCATTGGCGAGAAGGTTGCCGAAAAACTGGTGAAGATGCGACGCGCCCGGCTGGCCAGGGTAGACCAGTGGATCGTCATTATTCAGCTGCCCCGCCTTGCAGATGAGGCGGAAGGCACCGTTCATGTCCGGCAAGGCGCTCTTTGGAACCCCGCTGTTGGTTTTCAGCCCAAGCGCGAAGTCGAACTCGCTTGGAATCACCGGCGCCGGGAAGGTGACGCCGTCGAAGGCGAGCGGCGGCGGAGGGCAAGGCTCGACGTAGAGAACCACCATGCCATCGGGACAGACTTTCGTTGTCGGCACCGGCGGCGGCGCCAAGTCGCCATCCGTAACGGTCAAGGTCGCGTTCGCGTCGTAGAGGCGAGCGTTTGATACGGTTCGGATTCGCATTCCGAACGTGGTCGTCGGGCCCGGATCGTTGTCGTTGATGAGCGTAACTGTGATCGTCTTGCGCGTTTCGGCCGGCGCGAAAGTCAGCTGCCCGGCCGCCATCTTATATTCATTGTCGTTCGTCGCGCTCCCGTCGACGGTCTGATAGCTGATCGTCGACGGTAAATTGCTCTTCGAGCCGTGCTTGCGAACCGTGACCGCCACCACGCCGGCGTTCTCGTCGACGGTGGCATTGTCGACGGTGAAGCTCGGCGGTGTCGCGGCCGAGACCGGGACCGTGGCACAGCCGAAGAGGGCGAGGAAAGCGAGGGCAAGCGCGCGCATGGCGTTTTCCTTATGCGTTGTTGGGCATCGAGCGCGTGAAGCTCGTGACCGTAACCTGTTGTCCGACCGCGATGACGACGTTGTCGATCGTCATGTCGCCGCCGCCGCCCGTGGCCGTCACGGTGCCTTGCTCCTGGCGCGTCGTGCCATCGGCCTTGACGATCTCATAATGGCCAGCCGTGCCGGGGTTGTTCGCGGCGGCGTCAACCCAACTACCCTGAGCGGCCTTCGAACGCGCCGCCGCCGCGGCCATCCAGTCCGAAGGGAGATCGATTTCGACAAGGATGGTGCCCGTCGACGCGGCGGCTACGTTCGCCGGCGGAGCGCCGGTGCGGATGCGGAGCTTCGGCGTGGTCCCGATCGCGGATTCCCACGAGTCGAGCATGGCGTTTGCGATCGAGTCTGCAATTTGCACGGTCATGTTGGTCTCCCTTAAGTCCTTCGAGCTCCAAGCGTGCCCGTAACGCCGCTCAACGTCGCGTCCGACGACGACGGGGTTCGAAATATCAGAAGATTGTTCATCGGCACAGTGGGCATGAGGATCAGGACTTGCGCCTGGCTCTGCCCGGCCGGGAAACGGAAGCGGGCGACGAGGTCGACGCCGCGGTGGATCGTGAAATCTCGTTCGTCCGTCGCCGGCGTCGCCGAGACCGCGCCGCTGAGCAACGCGTCGAGCTCGATATCTTCGACGGTGAGGTAGCGGCCGATCTCCTCGCCGGCTGGAATGAACACACCGCTCGCTTCGAAGGCCATCTGCAGATGCGGGCGGCGCGCGAAGACAGGGGAGCCGTCGATCTCTGGCGTCACGAGGTCGAATTCCCCGTCCACCCGCTTGCGAAAGTAGAGCGTGCCGGGCGTCAGGATAAGCGGGAGCTCGTCGACGGCTTCAAAGCGAACGCCGAGCGCCATCTACCAATCCCTCACGGACCACTGAGCCGTGCCGCCAGCGCTGGGAATGTCAGGATAAGGCGGCGGCAACGGCACGGGATCGTTGCTCGAGCTCTGCAGACCTTCCTGCGATACCGTCTTAAGGTCGTTGGCCTCGCGCTGAGCGGTGCGGAACGCGGTGATGGTCGTCGCCAGCTGCGCCAGCATATCGCGCTTGACGCTAGAGTCAGGCCACGTCCTAATCGTCTCGTAGAATTCTTCGGCCTCAGTGGCGATCAATTCGAGCGCGTGTGCGTTGATGTGCGCGGCGTCGCGGATCGTCGTCAGGCTTTCTTGGATCGTCGGCACCGGCGAGCTCCCTCTGGCGCGTTCGAGCTATCACGTCGGACGCCTTTTGTCTCGCTTCAACGAACGAACGAAGCGCTGGACTACCGTGAAGGGCGATGCCATATAATCGGCCCGTTGGCTGCGCTGCCCGTGCGTCGACCGAGTGGTGGGCCGGTCATGTGCTTGACAACATGGCCGGTCCACCCAGGACGCTCAGTAGAGCGAGGCAATATCCAGAGACTTCGACCACTTGGCATCGCGGACGTTCTCGCCGCGCATCCCCGTGATGTGACCGTAGGCGATGCGATCGTTAAGGTAGAGATTGGCCTTGGGGTTAGGCAGGGCGAGCACCGGGAACGTGGTCCCGACCAGCTGGTCCAGCCGCGACCATTTTGTCTCATATTCTGTCTCGCTCAACCACGAGAGCGCAAAGTCGACCTGTCTTCCCCGCCATCCTGGCGTGCGATCGGGAGCGCCGAACGTCGTTCGCGCCATCTGGCCAAGATCCATCGGCACCGCTCCTGCACCGCGCGAATAGTTGACGCTTTGCCTCGCGAGACCAACGACCAGGTGGCGAGCGATGAACTGAGGCGCGGTGTGGACAATGTCGATCTGCCACCAGGCATCGGTTCGGCTCGCGCTCAGCCGGCGATACGCGTGATAGCTGGGGCGCCGGCCGATCCCCGTGCTGACGCGAAGGGCCACGGTGCCGGTGTCCATCGTCGGCGACGCGGTCAAGTTGGCCTGGCTGGACGCGCAGCGAATGCGCCATGTCGCGCCGTCGTTGGCCATCGTGCCCAAGAGCGCAATCACGTCCAGCGGGACGCCGCCGGTGTTGAAGATGATCGAGAGCGAACCGCTGGACGAACGAAGGACGGAAAGCGGATCGTCGTTGTTGAGGTTGTCGGCCGTCGAACCAGCGTCGGCCGCGGCGCATTGCATCTGAGACAGCGCTTCGGGCACGACGAGGATCGCCGGCTCGATAGAATAGCCGGTATAGGCGGCGGGAGCGGCGGGCACCGCGGTCGCTTGCAGCAGCAGCAGGGACCACGGCCCCTTGACGCCGCCATTGGTCGACCTTCCCCGGAACCAAAAGGGTGTTTCGGCGGGCAAGCCCGTGAATGTCACCGCGCCCGCCGCGAGCCCGGTCTTGACCAGCGAATCGTCGCTCGAGAAATCAGGCTGGCGGTTCGCTTCGACTTCAAATTGCGTCTCGCCGCCGCCAGCCGTGAGCGCGAGCACGATCTGGGCATCGGTGCGCGACGTGAACGCGAGCGCCGTCATCCGATGAGCTCGAGCGAATCGCGATCGGTGTGGAGATCTCGCGCCATGCCTTTGACCATCAGGTTGCGGTCGAGCTCGGCTTCGCGGTCGAGCACCCTGGCCTTGGGCAGCGTGGGAGAGATAGCGATCGCGCTCCCCATCCCGAACGACGCGGCGGCTTCAATGCCAAGGTGAACGCGGTGCGCCATGAGATAGGTCGACTTCTCCGTCAGAAGCACCTGGGCGTCATCGGTCGAGTCGAAGAAGGTTTCCTGGACGTCTGCGAAACCATCAGCTGCGATCGGATTGAGGGTGAGGATGCCGGCGTTGGTGACGCGGGCATATTCGGCGTCGCGCCTCGAGCGGCGGATCCTGGCCGGTGTGGCGGTCACGACTGGCATCGGCAATCCCTTCTCCGTTACCTATACTGACGAACCGCGCGCAACGCTATCGCGTCGACGGCGGTTCTGGCGGCGGGCGAAAGGTCGACGTGGCGATCGCATAGGTGAAGCGCTGGAAGATCTCGAACAGGACCGGGCCGTTCATCCCAATCCCAATTCCCCAGACCAGAGCCCAGCCGACCTCGAGCGGCTGGCTCACCACGAGCTTCCCGGTGATGACGAGGAAGGTGAGCAGAGCGAGACCGACGTTGACGAAGACCGACTCGCGCTTCGTCATCTTCTTGGCGCGGTTGCGGACGAGCTCACGCCCTACCCAGAGGCCGGTCATGCCGATCACCATTGGGAGGATCGGGACCGTGATCCCGAAAATTATCAGTGCGTCAGCGCTCCACCACGCCAACCCTGACGCTGGTGCGAGCGCCTTGCTGTTCATTTTGCAAACGCCACTCCAAAACTCAGCGCCACCACGACAATCGCGATCCTGAGCTTCGGTGCCAACTGCGCCCAGGTTGGGCTCATATTCAGGTCAAGGGGCTCTCGTTGCAAATGGAAAAGCACAACAGGGCGCGATCGGATGCGGCGAACGAGTGAAGTGAAGAGGAAAAGGCCAGCGATAATGTCCAGAACCCGGTCGAGCGTGACAAGCGTGGTTTGTCCCGGCGCTCCCTCTTCGCCCCAAGCGAGCAAGACCAGGCAATTGCCGAGCACGCCGCAAAAGATCGTGGCGAGCATCAGCGATTCGTTGACTACAACAACCTTAGAAGGCTCGTGCCAGCGGCCGGAGAATGAGAAAAGCCAGCGGGCATTTTCAAGGATCGTCCCGGCCGAGAGCAGCGCCATGCTGAGCACGAAGGCAAGGTTGAGGCCGAAGAGAACGCGATGGCCGTTGAACGATGGCGGGATCTCGTAGCGCTGCGCCACCTGGTCAGAGATTGTCTGCTGCCCGAACAGAGTCGAGAACGAAAATATAATCACGACCGCAAGAGCGACGATCAGCAGCGTTCCAGAGTGGCGGGGAAGGCGAAAACCCATTTGTTGCTCCGTCGCAAGGAGTGATGCTTCGTCGTTAGCGAAAAACTACGCCAGAGTCAGCCGTTTCATTCCACCACGAACGAGTGGCCCGCGCCCTCGGAGACGGTATAGCACATGAGATCTACTTCATCGGGACTGTCATCGTCGTCCAGTTTGAAGACCATGTAGCGCCAGCCTAGCACGGTCTTCTTCTCTTGAAGCTCGCCCGTGAAATTGTGGCTCTTCCACGCCTTGTAGGGAATGCCTTCCTGGTTGGCGCTCGGCGGCGGCTGGCCGTTCGAAACCGCAACCCGATCGTCGATCGCCAATTCGGTCCAGGCCGTCTCGAAATCCATCAGCTTGCCGCTCCGGTCATGGTTCCGTTGTTCGTCACGGTCGCGGTCTTGCCGTTCTTGTTCACGGCCTTGCCGACCGCGCCGCCGGTGCCGCCTGAATAATTCGGCGAGCCGTCGCCGCTACCACTAAATCCAGTCGTGCCGGCTACCGCGAAGGTTCCACCGGCTCGCCCGGCGCCGCCGCCGCCAGCCTGGCCATTGCCGCCAGTCCCGCCGGCGGACGTGGTGCCGACATTGCCGTTGGTAGCGCTGCCAGATTCGCCGGTGCCGCCCACCCCGGCCGCGCCGTTCGGAGAACCACCACCGCCGCCGCCGCCGGCCTTGGAAATAAGCTCACCGGCAAAGTCGTCGGTTCCCGCGCCGCCGCCGCCGCCGCCGCCGCCGCCGCCGCGCACAATGCCGCCCGAGTTGATCGTGATCCCGCCGCTCATGTCGACGCGTAGGAAAATTGCGTCGCCGCCCTTGCCGCCGGGCCCGCCGGTAGAGAATGAACCGCCGGCGCCGCCCTGGCCGCCGCCGCCATCGACGATACCCCCCGATTCGACGATAAGCGTGAGGGCCAAGGAATAGCCCGTTGGCCATACCCCTGTATCGATTCCATATCCGGCAGGGGCGCCAGACAGGCCGCGGATAACCACGCCGTTCGGAACCTTGAACGTAATCGTCGCGTCGCTGGCGCCCGTGTAGCCGGCGGCCACGGCGGCATCGTAGAGGTTCTTCGCCGCGCCGCTGGTGAGATTGATGTTCGTCGGGCCGAACGCGCTCGGCGGAGTGCCCGGCGCACCCGCTCCGCCCGGCGCCGCGCCCACACCCCAATAGGCGTTGGCCTGGTTCGTGCCCGTCGGCGCATTGCCAGTGGTCGCCACCAGCGCAATATAGGTGCCTCCGCCGAAGAGCACTTGCTGGCCCGGCACATAGGCGGTGGCCGCATTGTAATCTTCGGCCGCGCCGAACGTGATCGGCTCAGGCGTGGTCCAGACGCCGATCAACGTCGTTCCCTGAAACTCGGCGGTCGATGCGTAGAGGGGAAGGTTGCCCGTCGGGATGCCAAGCAGGGACCAGCCGGCCGGCGCCGATCCCGTGGGCGTCGCGGGCACGGTCGCCGAACGAATCCATGCGATCTTCGTCCGGTTGCCGACGGCGGCGAGCAGCGTCGCCTTCGTGAAGTCCGGCGCCACCCCGGCCGATGTGTGACCAGTGGTCACGGAATAGGATGAGCCGCCGAACGAAAAATTGTCGCCGACGACATAGACCTGGCCAGCCGTCCAGGCGCCGCGATTGACGTTGCGCGTGCTGTTCGGCGCAGCTGGTTTCAGATATTCTATCGGCGTCCCGTCCGCATAGCCGATCACCGTTGCGTCAGGCCCTTCCTCGTGAAGCTCCCAATAGGTGAGATCCGGCGGCGGGTAGATCGAAGTCGGCGACGCGTTGATATAGACGTAGCGGTTCCCATCGGTTGCCTGGCGGACGATGTTGCCCTGCCTGTATTCAGTGCCGGGAACATAGTCGCCGAGATCAATCAGGTCGTCGTTGAAGTCGATCTCGTCGAGCGAGTGAACGACCCAAGTGCGAGCAGCTGAACTCTTCAACCGCCAGTAGATATTCGGCCGCTCCATCGGCTTCCACGCGGTGATGGTGGGATTTCCGCCGAAGCGATCGATCGTCAGCGCGACCGCGCCAGCGTTGACCTGGCGGGACACCGCGATCTTGCCATCAGGGCGGATCAGCGGCGCGCTGTTTACGCTTCCGCACATGGTTTGCATCAGGTCCAGGACGCCGCGCTGGCTCCCCGTCCAGAAATTCACCGCGGCGGCGTGGCCGAGCAGCGTCGCGAGTGTGCTGTCGAGCGTCGTGAACGTGCTCGAGTCGATGTTCCCGGCCGAAACCCCAGCGTGCGTCTGCAGCCAGCGCAACATCATCGCGCCCGGCGTGCCGGCGCCGCACACCGGATCCGTGGTGATGAGCCCGCGCGGCTCGGCACCCAGCCGGATCATCCCCTGCGCGACGCACGTTGCCCATTGGCCTTCCGCCAGCGTGGCGGCGAGCAGCGCGGCATAGCTGGCATAGTCGCCTTGTTTCGTCCCAAACGACGCGGCGTCTTCGTAGAGAGCGCTGATCGCCGTGCAATTCCCATAGGCGTCGACCTGTCCGATATTGTTGACCGGATCGAAGAAAATGACGGGGACGTTGATGGGGGAGCCGAAGGCGGCGGGCTTCAACTGGCCACGCATTTCGACCGCGCCGTCAACGCCGCCGCCGCCGCCATATTCGAGATTGAGAAGCGGCACGTCGAAGAGCTTGCGGTTGACCTCCATCGTCAGGGGAAGCTGGCGGCTGGCCTTGTCGATCACCCCGCCGGTGACTTGGCCCACGAACTCTTCGCGAAGATCGCTCGTCAGCGCGCCGTCGCCGGACCATATCTTGACCGGAGCTCCCTTCCAGACCAGCCGCTCGAGCTCCTTTGCCGTGTAACCGGAGAGGAGTTTGGTCTGCAGCACGCCCGACGCGCGCCCAATTTGCAGCTTGCCGCGAAATTCCTCGTCCATCAGGTCCATGACGATCGCTGGCGAACGAAGGATCGCGCTGTGCCATTTCAGAGCGTCGGCGAGCAGCGTGCGTGTGTTCTGGCTACGGCCGACGCGGATCTGGATCCTGGCCCCGGTCTCTGTGTCGAGTGGTTCGATGAGCATCAAGACGCCGCGCATGGCGGACTTATGCCTCAGACAGCGTCGCTAGGCGAGTGGGTTAGAAAACGCGCGTCTTCGAATCGTCGCGAAGCGTGAAATTACCAGGCAGGAGATCGACGATCGACAGTTGCCCGCCTTCAATGGCCTGACGGATCTTCTCGAGCACAGTCAGTTGGGCCTGGGCGATGACGATGTTTCGCTCGGCAATAGCGGGGAGCGCGTCGAACGGACTCGGCGGAAGCGTGCCGGTGCCCGTGCCCGGCTGGGGGACATTCGCCTTGGCCTGGTTCGCCAGCGCCAATATGTCCGCGAAGTCCTTGTAGAATTGCTCACGCGAGCCGTTGAGCGTTTCCGAAGCGGACTGATAATTCTCGAGCGCCGCGATCAAAGCGTCCTGGTCGACCGGCTTTCCGGCCGCAAGATCGCCGCGGAACTTTTCGACTTCGGCCTTGGCATTTTCGTAAACCGTGCGACGGCTGAGCGGGCTTTCCGGGCCCGACGTGATGCCTTTGATAAAGTCGTCGATCTGACTGACCGCGTTCGCGGTGGCTTCCTTGATCGCTTCCGCTCGTTCGTAGCCATAGAGCTCTTCAAGGTCCGCCCACTCCGCGGCGCTCGCCTGGGCTTCCTTGAAGATGCCGATGAGATCGACGAACTTCTTGTTCACGTCGTCGATCGCCGCGCCGACCGGATCCTTGATGCGCTTCAATGCCTTGAACACGCCTTCGAACTTCACGGCCTTCTCGATCGCTTCGTCGAGATCCTTCCCGGCTTTCAGGATGCGCTGTGTGCCCTCGCGGATCCCCTGGATCGCCCCATCCTTGAGAGCGTCGAGAATGGCGAAGCGGACAGCGGCCTCGGCGTCTTCGTCGAAGTCCTTGGCGCCGGCGGATTTCTTCGTCTTGCCGCGGCCGGTGGGATCGACGCGATACTGGCCATTGCGAATGCCGACCGAAACGGAAAACGCCCCGATCGTAGCGTCCAGGGCTTCGGCGATGTTGCGAAGCCCGGACGATACCGAATCGCCAAAATCGGTCGCGCCGGCCTCGGACTTTTTGCTGTTGCCCGTGGCCTTTCCTGCAACGATCGATCCGTTGACGGCCGAGAGTTTAACCACGCCTTTCTTGTCCGCCGGCTTCTTCGTAAGACCAAGGACAGAACCGACCACGTTGCCGACTACACCGAAAATGCCGCCGGCGAATTCTGGCACGCCGATGATTTTACTCACCGCGCTGCCAATTGCCCTGCCGGCTGCGATCTGCGGGACAAACTGGCCGGCCATGTCGGCAATGCTGCCAAGCGCGTTCCCGACTTTGCCGCCGCCGGGCTTCGCTTTTCCAACGATTGATGAAATCGCGCCGGCAATCGCGGTCGCGGTGCCGCCGCTCATTTGACCGAACAGATCGCCCAGCACTGAGTCGATACCACCTGGCAGACTGATCGGCGATTTCTTACGGCTCCCCGTGATAACGATCGGCGGCCCGTCGTCACCTTCGAACGTCTCTGTCGGGCCCGATCCATTCGCTCCTTGGATCGCTCCGGAAATGTCGTTGAGCGTGCCGAGCAGTTTGCCGCCGAGCATCGAGCTTGAGATCGTGCCGTCCGGCCCTGCCACCACGTCGGGAGCAGCGCTGCCGGCCGCGCCATTCTGGATAGCGCCGGCCGCCGACACCAGCGCATCGGCCGCATTCCCCAGCGAGTCAGCGCTGGTGCCCAGCCGCTCGGCGGAGCCGTCGAGACCGCGGGTCATCTTGTCGATGTATTTTTTCTCAGGATCGCCGAAGATCTTGATCGCGATCTCATTTGCCTTCGCGTCCAGGTATGCGTTCTTCACCGCCTTGGCGAAGCCCTTGATGCCACCCTTAAGGTCTCCGCCCAGGAAGGCCCGGATGGCGTCGCGGCCGGCGTCGCGCACTTCGCCCAGGAAGCGCGCGTTGTTCTGGATGATGCCGTTGCGCTCTTCGATAATGTCATTGAGACGCTGCGCCTCGGCTTGCTGCGAACGAAGATCGTCGATCTGATCCTCGCTCAGCGGCTTCATGGTTTTTTCAAGATCGATCCGCTTCTGAGTGAGCTCCGCCAGATTGCCCTGGCCGCGCGCTTGGAGCCCTAGAATTTTGAGCTGCTCGCGGCCTTGCTCGAGCGCATCGGTGAGCGGCTGTTCGCCCATGCGGGCCACGCCCTCGTCGATCCGCGCCTTGGCCGCGGCGGCATCGTCGGCCGTGAACGCGCCCTTGTAGCCTTCGACCTTCTCGCCAATGAGATCGTCGATCGCGCGCTTCGCCTTCTCGGCCTCGTCACGGATCTTCTCGAGTCGCTTGATCGGAGTGTCTTCGGTGTAACGGTCCATGATGCCGAGCAAGCGATCGCGCTTGTCGCTCGCGCTCTCGATCTCGCGGTTCATCCTCGCCAGCGCGGCCGTTCCGCTGTTACGCGCCGCGGTCCCGCCCTTCTCGGCATCGGCCAGCGCCTTCACGCCGCGCGTCATGGCGGCAATGCGATCTACATAGGCGGCGTCAGTCTCGTCCTTGCCCGGGCCCTCAGCCTTGGCCTTGGAAAGCTCGGCGCGCGCACGGGCTAGCTCGCCGGACGCGCCGTCAACAGCGGCTTCGCGATTGAGGCGCGCGCGGCGTTCAGCCGCGGTCTCTGGCTTTCCGCCGCCGCCACCGCCAACCAGCGGCGCCAGCGCGGCGCGCGGCTTCGCGAGCTCTCCCACGGTCTTGTTCGCGTCCGCGATGGCGTCTCGAAATTGTGCGGCGCCGACGCGTAGACCAATAATCGTCTGTTGGAACTCAGGGTCTTCCTTGAGACTCGGATATTTCTTGATGAGCGCGCTGAGCTCTGAGTAGCCGCGGTCACTGAGCCCGCCGGTGCGCTGGATGACGCGGCCAAGTTGGTTGATCTTCACCGTGTCCGCGAGGCTTGTCGTGGTCGTTACGCCCTTTTTGTAGAGCTCAGCCGACGCGCTGTCGGCAATGTCGTCCCGCTTTTGCTTCGCTTTCAGAAGGTTGATCTTCGCAAGGTCGACGGCGAGCGAACGAGCGGCATCACCCTGCTTGTAGAGCTCGCCGGTCGTGAAGCCGAGTTGCCGGGCCAGTCCTTCCTGGTCTCCTTCGAATGCCCTGGCGGCTTCCGCCGCATAGTTGGTGCGCGTCGCGAGGTAAGCCACGGCCGCCGCCGCGAGGGTGAACGCAACTCCCCACGGGCCGCCCAGGAAGCCGACGAGGCTGGACGCCGCCGCTCCCACCTTGGTCATCGCACCCTGCAAGACGACCTTCGCGCGTGCCAGCCGTCCCGTCGCCGCCGCCGCCGCGTCATTCGCCGCCACGCTGGCAATGTTGGCCGCGTTGAGACCGTTCGTCGCGGCGATCAGGCGGGCATCGGCGGCGGCGAGCTCAGCGTCGACGGCGACAAGCTGCTGCTCCGTCAGGATCCGGGCGCGCAGCGAACGGTTGAGATCTTCCGTGGCCGCTTTGACCAGGTCCGGCCGCCCGCCGCCACCGCTGGCGCGCGACGCCGCATCGACTAGCCGCGCGCTCTCATGCACGCGGCGCTGCGCGGCGATCTGCTTGTCCAGAAGGCTAATCTGGCTCTGGATCGCGACCTTGTGCTGAGCGGCCGACTGACTGGCTATGCGCGCTGCTGATTCCTCAGCGCGGGCGCCCTGCTGGATATAGTCGGCGCGCTGGCGGTTGGCTTCAGCTGAGCCGATTACCACCGCGTTCCCCGCTGCCACGCTCGCGCGCAGTTGATTGGACGCCGCGACGGCGGTGAGCGCGGCCTTGCCGTAGTTTACGAGCGCATTGGCGCCAGCCGCGAAGGAGGACGCCGCAAACGCCGCGCCAGCCGTCGCGACCGCGATCGCCACCAAGTCAAGATTGTTCGCAAGACCGCTCAGTGCCACCGCAATGAGGGTGGTCGCGCCAACAGTTTCGTCCGTTCGTCCGACGAAGAGCGTGAACTGCGTGGTGAGCTCTGTGAGCGACGTGCCGATTCGCTTCGGGATGCGGCTGAATTGCACATCGACCGCCGTGGCTGAGCGTTCAAGCGCCTGAACGATGAGCTCGCTCGACAACTCGCCTTCTCTGGCCAACTTCTTGAACGCGCCGACGCCCTTGATGCCGAGACCGTCAAAGAGCGCCTGGGCGAGCGCCGGAGTCTGCTCGAGGATCGACTGGATTTCCTGCCCGGCCGTCTTGAAATCACCGCTGAGCGCCTGGCCGAACTGGACCAGGGCCGCTTCCTTGCCCTGCTGAGTGCCGCCGCCGATCTGTGCGGCCTTGCTCACCGTCTCCGCCAGCCGGCCGATGCGGTCCTGAGACAAGCCAGCGTCCTTGCCGGTGCGCGTCAGAGACGCGTAAATGTCGACGACCGGGGTGAGCGACTGCCGGGTGCGCTGAGCGATGCCGACGACGTCGTTCATGGCCTTGTTAAATTCGCGCTGGCTCTCGAACATCGGGCGGAGCCGATCGGTCACGCCTTGGTATTGCGAAGCGATCGAGCCCAGAGCGAACGCGCTGCCGCCGCCGAGCACTGAGCCCAGGGACAGACCCGTCAGGTTTCGCATGACTTCGCTGAGAGCGCTTAGACGGCCGGCCAGCGGGCCTAGCGGACCCTGGACGACGTTGAGGGCCTGAGCGGCGCGCTGGAAGCCTGTGCCCATAGCCGACGACGCGCTGGCGTTGCGAAGCTGAGCCGTCGTCGCGCGATCGATCTTCCGCGTTGCCTCGTCGGCAGCGACGCCCAACTGGCGGACGTTGCGGATCGGCGCCGTGCCAAGCGCCGCGTTGGCGAAGCCCGCGGTGCCACGCTGCTGCGCCGCCCCGATCTTCTCCATCACCTTTGAGGCTTGGCGCTCGAATTCGTTGAGGGTGCTGATCGCCTTGGGCTCGATCTCGGCGGCGAGATAGCTGACGTAGCGGTTAGCGCGCACCTTGATCTCCAACCCAGAGCGTGAGTGCTTCTACACGGACGGACGAACAGACGCAAAAGCGCCGGCGTGGTTTCCCGCGCCGGCGCTTAATCTGTCCCCCCGCCCTCTAACGTGGCCCGCTCGATGAGCGGAGGGTAGTGTCTCACTTTGAATTGCGGGGCTTGTAGGGACCACGCGCTTTCGGAGCTGGAGGGGCTTATTACCCCCATGGATTAGTTAATCAAGAATGACAGAATCCAGTTCGAGATTCTCCTTGGAGACGGTCTCCTGAATCTGCGCGATGGCGCGCGAACGATAGTCCGCCAATTGGTCAGCAGTGTTTTCGCCCTGCTGGAAATAATACTTGATGTTGCGTGTGCTGCGACCCCCTTCGAATAGGTCACGCACAGCGCGATCGATATTCTGTGTCATAACACGCTCCATCTAGCCTCTGCGGCCGTCCTTGCAATCTTGCTCCGTTTATCAGGCGAGAGAACCTTTGCTCTCGCCCTTCCTCCCGCCGCACCTTTTGGCTTAGGGGAGATATCTTCAAAGTCGCCCACGGCAATCCGACCAACCAAAACCGCACATCCGATGGCGTCTGCCGGGCGTTTCTGTCCTTGCGGACCCTTGGGCATTTGTACGAACCTCATTCTCGCGTTAAACAATTGACAAATCGGAAATGTCCCGTTCTGCCTTTGTTCAACCTACCGATTATCTAGTACATAGTGATGACGCCTAGTGTTCGGCAATAAGAAATGCGACGAGACGAGTATCAATTTGCGACGAGACGAGCGCTTTTCGGTTGACTTCGATGCCGAAACAACTATGGGCCTCGGCCCCTTACCCGGTCCGAAACTTTTGTCAACTGCGAATCAATGTCCGCATGGCAAGCGGCGAATCGGCGCATCCCGGCTCGGTTTGTTCTGTTTACGTTCGGAGCGATGAACTCAGGCTGACGATTTCAAACTGAGACACTGCCGAGCGGAGAGACTATCAAATGTGGCGGTCAGCCGCTCGCTTCTTCACGCGGGCTTCATGCCGAAGCAGCGTGTCGGGCGGGCTGACGTAGGATCTGGGGACCATGTGGCCACCAAAGCCCTCGCCGGCCAAGGAGAAGCGCGGCGCATAGGCCACGGTGCGAATCGCGAACGCAACGGCCGACCAGATCGCTTCCGAGATCCGTTGGCCCATTCGTTCGAGCGCCGCGCCAGCTGATGCGATCGCGGTGCTCAGCGCAGCGAAGACGAAAAATCTGTTAACGCGCATGGTCTTCTCCTTCCAGACGATGGTGGCGGGAGGGGGATTCGAACCCCCGACCTCGTGGTTATGAGCCACGCGAGCTACCAGGCTGCTCCATCCCGCATCATCGCCGCCGAATATGTCCGGCGATCAGCTGCTCGTCAACGGGCCTTGCCGATGCAGCACTTCTTGAACTTGAGCAGGGAGCCGCACGGGCACGTCGCGTTGCCTCCGATCTTCTCGCGCCGGAACGTCGGCACACCCTGGGCGGAGAGCTCGGCGACTCGGGCGTCCATCTTCTGGTGGTTTTCGAGCATGGTGGACGAGACGAAGAATTCTCTCGCGACACCATTGCCGGTTGGATAGCTCAGGCAAGCCATAGATCACTCCTATCGATGTTGTGACCCAGGCCCAAACCTGGCGGGCGGAATTCTCAGCCTCCGCTGGCGCCCCGAAAATATGCACCACGTCGCGCAGATATGCAAATTCGGCCGCGAATATGCGTCAGGCAACCGGATTGCGCCGCTGAAATTCCTCGACGTAGACGCCAATCCTCGCGCCCGCGTCGGCCACGATCGCGTGCTGGTTGAAGCGCGCGGCGCGGCGGGTGAACTTGATGAGCCAGAACATGATGACGAACTTCTCGCGCCGCGCGCCGCGCCCCAGGCGCTTTCCCATCGGCTTTGCCCGGCCGGTCTTATTGCTCACCGTGGCGTTCTCGAGGACCAGAGCAGCCCGGTTGACGGAGAAGCGAACGAACTTCAATCGATTGCGACCGCGGCTCGGCTGGTTCTTGAAGTTGGCGTAGCCGCGCCCGCCGACTCGAGGGATGGGCAAGCGCGTCAAGCGCCCAGCTGCTTTCGTCGGATAGGCCAGCCACTTGCGTCCGCCCGTCGGCAAGATCGTCGCGCCTTCGGTGTAGGACATGAGGGCCTGGTTCGCGCGACTGTAGATCCCGCCGCGCGCGAAGATCGCGCCCCATGCGCGGCCGTTCGTCCGGCGCTTCTTCAAACTGCTCGTCGCCCCGATGGCATTGTCCAGCCGCCCAAGCCCCACGCCGCGGATCGTGGTGCGCGTGCGGGTCTTGGCATCCTGGATGGCGCGATCGGTTGCCTCGTGGCTGGCGCGGCGCAAGTGTGGGATGACCACCTTGGCCATCCCCTGCCCTTGCAGCTTTGTTCGAAACTTCACGCGCATCAGCTGTCCTCGCGCGCATAGTATTCCAGGATCCGGAAGGCGCGAAGCAGTTTCACCGGCTGGTCGAGAAGAGCCCGGCCGTCAGGATATGGCGGCTTTACCCGGCCTTCTTCGTTCCTGAGCTCTTCGTAGAGCCGGACGATGATGCGGTCGTTCTCCGTGATCCTTTTGCGGGGATCGGTATAGAATCGCTGTCCGTCGAAGTCCCAATATCGCTGCTCGCCGACGATGGTTCCGACGTTTTCGAACCAATCTGGTCGCCGGAATTCTCGGGCAGCGAGTCCGAGTTTTTTTCCTCGTCCTCATTGATGACCATCTGAGACGTGATGAAGTCGCTGAGCTCTTCCCACGCGTCCTCGCCGATCTCGAGGCGCAGATAGTCCATTTCGTGCTGCTTCAACCCCAATTCGGCCGGCACGTCCGGCTGATGCTCCGTCCCCGTCCAGCCGATCACGTAAGCCTGGACGTTCATGTAGGCGCGGCGGCTATCGTGCTCGGCCAGCGACGCCATCGCTTCCCTCAGGATTCCGAACTGAGTGCTGAGCTCGTGCACCATCGCGTTCGCACGCTGGACGTCGAGCTTGTTCATCATCACCGAAGGAGTGACGGCGTCGAGCGCCTTCTGGACCTCGTTCGGTTTCGGCACCTTCCCCGCCGCTTTCGCCTTGTCGTGAAGCTCGAGCAATATCCGGCCCTGTTCCGCGACCATTTCCTGCTGGGCGTCGCCATATTGCCAAAGCTCTTGCATCAAGGCTTCGCGCCACTCCTGCTCTTCGGCCGGGTAGATCGCCTGGATGCCGGCCAGCGTCATGTCGCGGATCTGGTTCTTGGTGTGGAAGGTAATGCCCGCGCGGACCATCGCCGACGAATAGCGATCGCGTTCGATCATCGTGGGAACGCGGACCAGGATCTCGATCTTTTCCTTGCCTTCGGGCTTGAAGACCAATGGTTCGCGCGCGGTTAGGGGAATTGCCATCTGCTTGACTCCTTGTGACGCGCCAGACGTGCACGAACGACGCGCAAAAGAAAAGGGCCACCGCCGAAGCGATGACCCTTCCCGTAGGCCCCTCGGGCGGGGATCAGTAGATGAGATTGATCGCGATCGAACGATCGACGTCGACCGGCACCGCGTCGCCCTGCATCCCGACGAAGCCGTTGCGGCCTGACGGGCTGAGCGGATTGAGCGCAGCGTTCGCCACGCCAACGGCGAAGCGGTTGCCGGCGGCGAGACCAAAGATCGACTCGATTGGAATCTGCGTCTGGTTCGCGACCAGCGTGCGGAGCGACATTGCGCTTTCCAACTGCTGGTTGAGATCCAGCGTGACGGTGCGCGATCCAGACAGGATCTCGTAGCTCTCCTGGCCGGCGTCAAAATTCTGGTTCGGCGGAGCACCCGTCTCGAGCCCGAATTCCAGCCGCAAGCTCTGGTGGCCGATCAGCGTCTTGTTCAAGGCGAACTTGCCCGCCTTGGCCGGCGGCGGCGGGAGCAGCGCCGAATCGGGCACCGCCAGCGCGTCCTGGTCGACCTCGGCATGATCGACACCAACCATGCTGAATTCGATGCTGGGCGAGTCGGTCTGTGCGTCGTTCGACACCGGGATATTGAGGGCGAACGAAGAAAGAGCGCAGTCGCGATAATCGTAGCGCTTCTTATGGCGCCAGATCGAGCAGCTGAGCAGCGGGATCGCGAGCCCGGTCGAGAGCGTGTAGAAGAGCCCGATCGGGATATTGTAAACGCCGGTGGCGATGGCGGCGCCGAGCGTCTCGCTCAATTCCGCGACCTTGGTGGTCCCGTTATACTTGCGGATGATCGAGTTGGCCCGGATGCCGGCGCCGATGCCGGCGTGCTGGATCGGGAAGCCCTTGTAGAAATCATCGACCGCCGATGAGCCAGCGGCGAGCACGATCGCGTCCAGGGCCGCGTTCGCCGCCGCGGTGCCGGTGATGACAGCGGAGTTGCGGAACTCAGTGAAGCCAGCCGCTTGAAGAATGCGGCCCAGCACCCAAGCGTTTGCAGCTGGCGGTGTGGCACCGCCGGGACCGCGCAGACGAGCGGTCGCGCCAGCGCGGCCACGCGTTCCAAGGAACTGACGGGACACGCCCCACAGCGAACCGTTGAGCGTATCGTCATCGGCGGTGATGGCGTCGGATCCGTTGTCGGGAGCCGAGATCGCGATCAAGTCCGACGACGTGGGCGGGTTAAACGTCCCCGGCGTCGGCTGGATCGTGATGCCCATCGAGACGATGCTTTCCTTGTGGCCTGACATGACGAACGTGTCCTTCCTCTAAGTCTCTGAACCAACCGGCCAGGCCGGAATTACTTGTCTTTCGCCGGCGCCTTGCCCTCGCCGGCCGTGTCGATCGCTTCGCGCGCCGCACTTTCGATCGTGACGTCCGCGGTGCCGGTCACTTCGGCCGCGTCTACAAGCTCCGTGGTGCCCACCATGTCACCGTCGCGATCGGCGTAGCGCATCTTCGACGCCTCAGTGCCGCTTTCGGCGTCGACACCCTGGAATGCCAGCGCCTTGCCCTTCACGGGCTCCTGGCCTTCGGCGTAGACGATCTCGCGCTCGACCTCTACCGCGCCAGGCGGGATGACGGGACGCGACGCGTTAGCGAGCACTTCCTTATTCTCGGCGCAATCGGCGATCGCCTTGGCGACGCGCTCGGGATGCTGCTCGTGGTCCTTGACGCTGACGGCGGCGCCGAGCTTCTTTTCAAGCTCCTGCAGATCGAAGCTGTTGGCCGGGAGGGCGATCGGGGCGATGCGCTTGTCTTCGGTGTCGGGCATTTTATTCTCCAACCAATAGCTGGTGCGGTGCTTCTGCGCGCGCACGATACACAAGAGTCAGCCTTTCCGCCAACCGAACATTATCAGGGCTCGAAACGTCGTCGTTGTCGCCGGTGCCGTCGTAGCGCGCATCCCAGATGACGCCGCCCATCGTCTCCGTCTCCTGCCCAGCCGTGAACAGTGCGCCAAGGCAGATTTCAACGATGCGTGAGGCGAATTCCATGCCGGTGTCGTCGTCTCCATCGTCGGGATCGCCGGCGGTGTCGCGATCGCTTTCGGCCGCGATCGGGGTGTCGACGATGAGCTCGACACGCAATTCCATGACTGTCTCGGCCAGGCTCATCCGAGAAGGATCGTCGGTGCCGCGCGTCACGTCGGGCGAATCGTCGCCAAGGTAACGAATCGCCACGCACGGCATTTCTTCCAGCGTGCTCTCGCGGAAGCGTTCGTGACGCACCTTGAACAGTTGACGCGAAGGATCGGCGGGATCCAGCGGCACGTTGGCGCGAAGATGACGCTTCAACGCCTCGAGGATGATGATGCGCGGGAGCGTCATGGTGCCTTCTGCAGATCCATGATGATGTAACTGCCATCATCGGTGATGCTGTTAGGGCCCGGCCGGTAATTGGTCCCGCCGAGCTTCGCCGCGGTGATGACGTCGCTGGCCTTGGCCACTCCACCGGGAAGATAGGACTTCCGAACCTTCAACTGCCAGCGCGAACGTCCCGGCGAAATGCCACTCATCCCGCCATCGTCGGCAAGCAATTCCAGGAAGCCCGGGATTGTCAGAACGCCAGCCGAGCGCTCGATCAGCGTGCCGTCGCGCTTATATGAAATGGAATCGCCCAGGTGATGATCCACCTGGGCGTCCATAACGTCCTTCATTGTTTCGAAGACGCTCACTCGTCGTTCTTGGCACCGCCCACCGGAGCGGCGTCAGCGGCGTCGGCGATCGCGCCGACCTCGCCCTTTTCGTCGACCTGGTTGTCCAGGGGCGGCGGCGACTGAGGCGAGCTCGTGATCGGGTGGCTGGTCGAGTCGGCGCTGAGGCCGGCCAGTCGTTCGAACGCGGTCTTCGCTTCCCCGGCGCCCTCGGCCTGTTCGCCATCGTCGATCTTTTTGTTGATCGCCGAGATCATCTTCGTTCGTGACAGACCGGCGGTGTCGATCTGCATCCGCCCGGCGAGCTCGTGGAGTGCGGCCGTCGGCGTGGTGGCGCTGACCTTGGGAGTCTTGCCCGACGTCTGGGCAACGCGGGTTTCACCAGCGTCGGGCCGGTTGTCGCTTTCCGTCGCCTTGTTATAGGCCGCGCGGCTGATGCGTTTGACATGACCGCTCGACACGAGCGCGTCGACCTGGGCGACGTCATCGACCTCGAGATAACGGCCGCGAATGTCGCGATGCTCCGGGTGGCCCACGACGGTCGAGGCTCCGATGCGCTTCGTGAACTCGCGCTGGACCTGCAGATATGCTTTTGCCACTTTTCGTTCCTCCGAACCTTACCCTCGCCGTCGCCGGCCGATTGCCAATCCCGCTTACGGCAGCGTGCCGCGAAGCAGCCCTTCCAACACCAGGCAGACGAACAGCGGGTAGGCGTCGAGCGTGACGTCCACATATTCGGTGCGGTTGATGCGGTTGTCGGGCGAGACGACGGAATAGAATTCCGCGCCCGGCTTGTTAATGTGCGCGAAATCCTCGCCCGGGGAGCGGAACTCGGCGAACATATCTTCGACGCCGGTGGGGATGAACACGCATTCGTCCGTCGGGATCGCGATCGTGGTCCCGTCGTTCGTTCCGCGGTAATTCATCCAGCGCACGCCGGCATAGTTGAATGCCTCGTAGGGCACGAAACCCTGACGAAGATCCTGAGCTTGGGCGGTGTTGAGATAGGTTTCGCGGATTTCCGGCGCGGTGATGAGCGCGTCGAAAAAGTCGTCGCCGCACAGCGCCACAATGCCGCGCGGCGCGTTCCGGCTCGATCGGTTGAGAGTTTCCGTCAGCGGACGCGTGATGCCCGCATAGATTGCTTTGCGAAGATTGCCTTCGACCAGCGCGGGATTGATGACGACAGCGGCCGGACGGGTGATGCCGAAATCGTCGTAAACGTCCCTGGAAATTGAGCCGTCGGCGTCGATCACATAGCCTTGGATCGCGGCCATGCGATGGAATTCACGGGTGAGCTCGAGCTTCCGCATCATCTTGCGGTTGCGCTTCTCGACCTCGTCGAGCGCGCCGGACAGCGCGGCGTCGTAGGGCGTGCCTTCCGGCGCGATATTCTGCAACGACTGGCTGTTGATCCGGTCTTCCTGACGAAGAGCGACGGTCGACAAACCAATCAGGTTGCGCTCGTCGCGCTCGAGCCGGGTGCGCTGCGAACCGCGTTCGGTGATCGGAACCAGCGTCAGGCTCTCTTTGGAGCGGCCAATCATCACCGTGGTCGTGCGAATCGGGTCCGCGGTGAAGATGCCCATCCGATTGAGCTCGTCAGGGATATAGGTCAGGTCGTCGACCATTTCCCGCATTTCGGCGACGGAGAAAGCGTCGTCAGTGAAAACGTCATAAGCGAGCATGGTTTCGGTCCTCGTTCTTGACGCCCCTGTCTTGACCCAGACGGCGATCCCTTCCTCAGTCTCTAGTAGCGAACCAGCACGTTCGTTCCTGCAAGCTGCACTTCTGCAGCCTTGCGCTGGTTCACGGTAATACCGGCCGGCCAGATCAGCTTCTTGCCGTTGACGTCCGTGTCGCGGACGTTGGCAACCGCGCGGCGCGTATCGGCGGTGGTGAGCTCGCGGCGGCCGTCACGAAGAATGCCCGCCGCGGTCTGACTACCATCGACGGCGGCGAGATCGAGCGGCTTCCACAGCTTCGAAGCGGTAATCATGCCGAGCACGGTGCCCGGGGCGATCTTCGCGCCGCGATAGAGAAGGATCTGCTCGCGCGACATGGAGCCATTGGCTTCGGTGATGACGTGCTCACCGTCAAGGATCCGCTTGTAGACTTTCGCTACCATGATCTTCTACCTCTTCTTCGCCGCGAGTCAGGCTTCGGTCTCGGCCGGCTCTTTGCCGACCTGGACCTGGCCACGTTTTGCCGCGGCGGCGCTGCGCGCCTTCCGCTTTTCCTTGTGGGTCGTCAGCACGTCGGCGCTGGCCGCGGCCATATCGGTCGACGCGCCGGTGCGCGGGCTCGTTTCCGTGCCGTGATTGAGACGGTCCCGGCCGAGCGAGCGATTGTTTGAACCGAACGTGCCCAGGAACTTGATTGCCTTGGGCGCCGTCATGTCCGTGTCGACAATCACCGCGGCAGCGCCGTCTGGATTCGCCTTGCCCTCGCGGGACGTGAAAATGTCGATGCAACGCTGGCGTTCGCCAGCGACCAAAAGGTTCGCGTCGCGGTCGAACGCGTCAAGCAGCTGCGCGTCTGAGGCGATCGAGCCGAGCGAACGAACGGTTTCAAGCGCGTTGGCGCCTGGCTGCGCCTGGCCGGCGTCATCGCCTTGACCGTCGCCGTCGCCGTCGCCGTCATCTTCGCCATCGGCCGCGGGCTTCGGCTTCTTGACCCCGTCCTCGCCGTCGTCGTTGCCATCTTCGTCTTCGGTGGGAGCATTGGTGGTTTCGGTTTCGTCGGCATCGCCAAGACGGAGCAAGGCTGCGACTGAGGGGAAACGATCACGAAGGCTCATCATCAAACTCCTGTCGGTTTGGCAGCTATCGCCCCAAACTCTCCATCAATCGGGACCAAAGCTGATCTTCGGAACCGACCGTGTCGACTAGCCCAATGCCCCGTGCGTGATCGCCGATATACGTCAAACCCTCAGTTTCGCGAATAGTTTTTTTGAACGCGTCCACATCGCCGCCGTCACGCGTTAGATTTCGGGCCACGGTGTTGATGAAAAGGTCGCGCATTTCGTCCAGAGTTTTCTGGATGCGGGCGGCCGTGTCGTCGCCCAATTTCTCGAACGGATTGCCCTCCGCCTTGTGAGCGCCGGCGCGAAATATCCGAACCTCAACGCCGTCCTGCTGCATCGCTTTCTCGACGTTGGTATACATCATCAGCACGCCGATCGATCCGACTTCGCCCGTTCGCGGCGCCCAACGGAGCCCGGGCGACGCCGCCGACATGATCGCATAGGCCGCCGAGCACGCGAGCTCATTTGCGATCGCCGCGATCGGCTTCACGTTCGATTCGCGCACCGCGTAGATGAAATCCACCAGGTCGAAGCAGCCGGCGACGGCACCGCCCGGCGAATCAATGTCGAGCAGGATCGCGTCGATCCCGTCGTCGTCCATCGCGGCGACGATCTTCGCCTTGATCCCGTCGTAGCCGGTGAAGCCGCTGTAAGGGTCCAGGCCCCAGGTCTTCGTCAGCGTGCCCGAAATCGGAATGATCGCGATGCCATTGGCCTCGTCGAAGATGCGCCGTTCGACGCGGTTGCGCTTCTCGTCGACGTCGGCGCGTGCGTCGCGGGCCAGCGTTTCCATTTCGAAGCGATCGAGACGGCGGCCGTCCGACTGCTCGATTATGTCGACATTGAGCTCGCTCCTGGCGGCGCTGATAAGCACCGATGCCCAATCTTCGGTGACGAAGACCGGGCGGTTGAACAGCTGGCGCGAGACGTTGACGAGGCTGCGCTTACTCATCGGTCTTTTCCTTCTTCTTGCGCCGGCGCTCTTCGTCCTGCTGTTCCTGCTCGCCCTCGCCGAACTTCCCGTCGGCGTCGCGGTTCTCGTCCGGGTCCGCGCCATCCGACGCCCCAGCCGCAGCCTCGGCATCCGGGTCCGTCTTGGCCTGGCGCGTGAGATCGGCGAACTCGGGCATCCCGGGAATCGCCACGCCGTTCTTCCGCGCCAACGCGTGGTCGCGGCGGATCTGGGCGATGTTGTCCGCGAAGCTCTGGCCCTGCTGCGATGCCTCATACGTCGGGCTGGTAAGACCCTGCTCGACGCGCAGCTTGGCACCCTGGGCATCCTTCGCCGGATCGACCCAACCCATGCCTGGACCGCGGAATTCGCACTGAGTGTAGGCGGTCATATTTTCGTAGAAGTCTGGCCAATCGGCCGGCCATTCGAAACCGACCTCATCGCCGCGAACGAACAACTCTTCCATGAAGCCTACGAAGATCTGATACGCGGTGTGCTGTGTGAAAAGCAGACGATCGGCGGTGATGAGGCGCCAGACGTCGAGCAGCGCAGCGCGGGCGCTCGAGAAAGTCGTTTCCGAATAGTCGCCGGAAAATTGCTCATAGGTGAGGTTCAACTGCGAGGCCATCGCGCGGTGGAACGCGGCGCGGAAGTCCTTCGAATCGCCGTTGGCGCGCGACGTTGACTCCATCGTGATCTTGTCGCCGGGCGGCAAGACCGGGATTCGCATCCCGTCCGCGGTGAGCTCGTTCGTCTCGTAGAAGGTGAAGCGCTTATCCCAGAGCTCGCCGAGCACACTCGTCCCGCCCGTCGGCGTCGCGGTCTGCAGCTTGGCGAGGACTTCGGCCGCGGTGCCTTCGCTTTCGACGTAGATCGACAGCATGGCGTTGACCACCGCGGCTTCCAGCTGGGCGTCGTCGAACTTGTTCAGCATCTTCACGTTGCGAAGCGACTGGATAATCGCCGGCATAGCGCGCTGCTGTCCCGCGCGGTGGCGGAAGAAGAAATGGATCCCGACTGGCCGGCCCCACTCTGTCTCGCGAACGACGCGCGCCCACTTGCGCTGTCCGTTCGACTCGCTCGGATGCGCCTCGAGGACGTGGAACGCCACGGCCGCGCCCCATTCGTCGAGCTCCCGGCCGGAAACGATCTTCGGCTTGTCAGGCATTTCGACGTAGAAGTCCGGCGTCGAAAGGCGATCGCACGACACGATCTCGATGAACGTAGCGTAGGCGAGCCGATAGCGCTCCATCCGCTCTTCGTCGTAGCGATTGATAATCAGCGTCTCGCCCTCAGTGCCCAGGCACTCGCGGGCGGCAAGCAGCATCAGGGCGCCGAATTGGCCCTGGCGCTGAGCGTCGCATCCCAGCCGGAAATCCTCGCCCCACAGGGAAAAGTGGCTTTCGACCATGTCCGTGAACTTGATCGCCGCTTCGTCATTGGGATCGATGCCCAGCGCTTCCCAATTGGGCATATATTGGAGGCGGAGCGACGCGCCGACGGTGTTGATCGCTCGCTTCGTGAGACCGGCGTTCATCAACGGCTGGTTGCGATCGGCGTCTCGCGCGTGCTTCACGGCATAGTCGCGAGAGCGATTAATCTCTTCGTTCGCGCTCGGAAGGTTCGGCGAGAAGATCGTCTCGCCAGAGAAGCCAGGGCTAGCATCTCTATAGTAGCCGCGACCGAAATTCAGCCCAGCCGGATCGCGCAGCATACCGATCCCGCCGTTGGGCAGGATCGCATTCTTTCCGCGGCGCGGCGCGCGCGGCGCTTTGACGGTGACGTGATCGCTGTTCATGGAAACCACACCCCGATTGCCTGGCCGCCGCTCCCCCCGGTGAGCACCGCCAGCGCGGCCTCTGCTTCGCGAAGGAGTTGACGAAGATTGGACGCGTTGCCGCCGGCGAATTCGACGCGACGTCCCTCGCCGGCAACGGAGCGAATCGACGGCTCAGTGCCGCCGCGTATCTTCTCGCGGAGCGATTGGATCTCGGCTTCCAGCTGCTCCACGGTCATGTCGGCGTAGATGCTCATCTGGTCGTCTTCCTGCCCCGGTTTAGTTTCGACAGCCGATCGAAGAAATCGACCTCGCCAGGCGTGGTATCACCATCTTTCGCTTTTTGCGATGGAATGAACGGGGACGCGAACGCCGGCGGGTTCTTGATCCAGTCGATCTCTGCGCTGTCCGGCGCCAGGAGCGCCCGGGCAACCTCGCACATGATGAGCGTGTCCCATGTTTCGTTCGCGCCGCGGCGGAGCCAGACGCCGTTCGTGAACGTCTCGCTTACCAATTCCTTAACGTGCCGATCTTCGACGTCTTGCGGCAAGTGGATGAAACCCGGGCCCGGCTGGTCGATCCCCAGACGGCGCGACATGATCCGCTTGATCGCTGACACGTTGACGATTCGCTCGTTCACCACGACGGCGAGCTCGCGACCACCATCGTCCTCGCGGATCTTGTTCACGCGGCCGTAAAGCTCGCCGGCCATGTCCTTCTCACCCTTCGACAGCATGATCCTCCACGCCTCGGCGCGACCGCTGGCGAGAAGATTGGATGCCCAGATGCGCGCGTTGTTGGTCACGCCGGGCACGCCGCCGGTGTCGACGGCCATCTTGGCGATGCCCAGGTGACGCCCGGTCCCGTCGTTGAGCGGATAGGTGAACGCCAGCGCGGTCTCGAGCACGTCCCAATCGTCGATGTTCTCGCCCGGGTTAATGTCTTTCAGGCCCAACCGTTGCTTGATGGCGAAGCGATCGATCAGCCAGCATTCGCGATAGCGAGACCATCCCCATACGCCAGCCTCGAATCGGTTGCCCTGGACGTCGACCATCATCGTCAGGAAATCGACGCCACGCGGAACGGTCGCGAGCTTATACCCGGTATCTAGGTGCTGAGCCTTCGTCTCTTTCCAATCGCGCTGCTTCGCCGCCTCGTCGTCGGGATCAACGTGGACCTCGCCCAGAGACTTCACGTTGACCTGGCGCAAGAGCTCATCGGAGCCGTCGTCACGGAAATTCAGATAGGCGGCGACATATTCGCGAACGAGCTCGTCCAGTCGAACGAACGGCGACATGAACGCGTGGATCGAGAATCCCGCCGTGTCGTGCTTGATAAGCTCGCCCACGACATTCTCGTGCTCGTCGATCGACTGGCCCTTGCCTATCCACTCGCCGGCGGCGTCGAGATCGAGCCTCGTGTCATTATCGATCCTGGCCTTGCAATGGGGACAGATCAGCGCGACGCGGCTGGCGACATATTCGATCAATTCGTCGCGGGTCATATCATCCCCCGCTTCGTCCATAAGCGCGGCGACATTCCACGTCACGCGGCGTTCCTTGGGAGCCTGATAGTTGGGCGAGATAAGGTGCGCGCATTCCGGACACGCCCAATAGCGAAGGCGATAGTCGCTATCCTCGAGCAGCTTCGCGATACCGTGCGTCGGCCCGCGATCAGGGTGAGAGGCGATGAAGCCCTTGGCGAGCGATCCATATTCGCGCTGGCGGTTGCGGATGAGGGTGGTGATCGCGTCGCCGATCGCCGGCCGCATGGCGTCGATTTCGTCGGCGACGATCAGAGCGGCCGATCGGGCTCGAGTCGTCGACGCGTTGGCCGGAAGCCACTCCCACGTCATCCCGTCGATCTGTTTCAGGTTCCACTTATTGCGCTTTTGGCGGCCGGCAACTTTCTCGGCCAAGCCTTCGTGCTCGCGAAGGAAGAATTCAACGCGCTCCTCGACGTAGCGGCGAAGGTCCGGTTCGCTGTGCATATACCAGAGCACGCCGCGCGCCGGGCCGAACTTGCCCACTTTGAGGAGATAGTCTTCGGCGCTGGTCGTCTTGCCCGATCGAGCCGGGCCTTCGACCAGGATCAAACGCTTCTGGACGTCGTCGAAGGCGTCGTGGATCGCGCCCGTGTAAGGCGTCTTCTTCGGCTGGAAGCGCACCTTGCCGCCGCCGAACGCCGGCATGAAGCGATATTCGCGCGCCACTTCGGCCGTGCTGATGGATTCGACCGGGCGGAGAAGGTCGAGCTCGCGCCTGGCAATCTCAAAGACGTTAGGATGGGCGGCTTCGCTGCTCGCGTGCCGAAGCTCCACCACCGTTCGGCGAAGCTCTGCCTTGACGTCAAGAAACACCGGCCACCACGTCGTCGTCGGCCAAGACGTCCTTCACGGTGCCGTGGATCAGGACCATCATGTCGCGCACCGCTGACTCGAGCCGAGCGCGATGAAGCGGTGGGAGCTCGCCGTTGGGATCGACCGCAGCTGGAATCGACGACACCGATCGCTGGACCGTGGTGAAGAGCAAGCGGACAATGTGCGTGACGAGGGCGGCTCGGACGAACTCGCGCTTCTCCTGCGCCAGCCGAAACACCCGCGTCTGGCCGCTCGCGAGCTTGTCGATCTCGGCCGGCGTCATCAGCGGCTCTTCGTCGGGCTCAGGATCCTTCTTCGTCCGGCCGGCGGTCTCTCTCTTGACCGCACCCATGACCTCCGCGGCGCGAACGGCGCTGGCTCGCTTTTTCGCACCCTGGCCAGACAGGTAGGCGATCATGCTCTCGATCGCCGGCCGGGCTTCATACCAGTGGGTCTTGTCGTTGTGGCGCTCGGGCGGAGGGAAATTCTCGAACCGCTCGTGTATCAAAGTCGTGAAGCGGGCATTCGTGACACCGTAGATTGTCGCCAACTCTTTCTGTGGCAGCATTTCGCCGGGCTTGAACCGCTTGAGCGTAGCCCGAAGGCCAGGGAGCTTCTTCGGATCAATCGGCGTTGGCATCGTTTTGCTATAATCGTTTCGTCTCGCGAGGCAAACCGAGACAAAACGAAAGGGCGCCGGATCGCTCCGACGCCCTCCCAACGATCAGGCGGGTTGCTTACGCCGGATCTTCGTCGCCCTCTCCTTCACCGGCGGCGCCGGTGTCAGTGGACGTGTCAGTGGCGCCGGCGGACGAATCCCCGGCACCTTCGCCGTCGCCGGCTTCTTCGCCAGAGAGCTCATCACCCTCAACCGCCGTCGCGACCTGTCCGGTGCCTTCGCTGACGAGCTCCGGATTGTCGGCGTCGACCGTGGTTTCGTCGTCGCCGGTGCCGCCGTCGACCGCATGGACTTCGTCGCTGGCCGGCGTCTGGACGGCGATCGCCTGGGCGAGTGCCGCGGTGCTGGCCTCGACTTCATCGGTCAGTTGGCGGATCTCGTCGGGGTCGTCGGCCGCGGCGCGGACGCGCTCGAGTAGATCACGAACGAAGATCACGACGCCGCCGATGACGCTTTTCTGCGATGCGACGCTGGCGCGAAGCCGGTCAATCTCTTCCTGCATTTCATTGCTCCCTATGGTTGAAACCCGTTCGACTCGCGTTCGGGAAGTGGTGAGAATGCGGCTGGCCGTCGCGGCTGTCCATAACGAAATGGCGCCGGTGCCCATATTGACACCGGCGCCACCGCGGGCGGGGAGCATGGCCTTGTCTAAGGGCCAAGAGCAAGGCTCTCACGCCGGCGCTTCGCCGTCAATCGCCGGACGCCCCATGCAATCAATTAGCTCTGCCGCGGTCGCGAAAAGGGCAGCGCGCGGGATGATGCTGGTCATCGACGTCGAGTCATGTCCGTTAGTCCGGATCAGGTGCACGCCGTCGGCCTTGCATCGAGTGAGGATGCGAATCCGGCCGTCATCATAGCATGGCCCTTCAAGCCCGGGCGTGGCCGCGTCGGCGATCTGGGCGGCGACGCGTGCACATCGGCCTTTGTGCGTGTCCTCTGGCGAAGCACTTACGAAGACGGCCGATCCGAGCACGATCGAACCATCCTCTTGAAGCGCGTCCTGCAGCCCGCCGCGCTGGATGGCGGTTACGAGCTCGGCAAAGGTGGGGCGGCTGACGATGACGTTCTTCTGATCCATCATTAACTCCCAAACTGCAGGACTGGCGCGTGACTGTCCCGATAATGCTGTTCTTCCTTCAAACGCTCCGCGCACCGCGGGTTGATCCAGATCACTTCGGTCCTGGGCGATCCGCCGTCGGCGAATGCCGCGCGTTCCTCGCGCCGCCAGCCCACCAGGTGTTTCTCGTATAGTGCGCTCGGATAGCCGCTCAGCACAACCATGCCGCTCAGGCCGTTCAACAATTCAAGCAGCCGAACATGGTCATCTTCGCTGAGCTCGTGCTGGTAGACGTGATAGCCGGCACCGCGGCGGCGGTTTCCGGAACTCCTGGTAGATGTCAAATAGGGCGGATCGACATAGTGAAGCGTATCTTCCGTGTCGTAGCGGACAAGTAATTCGAACGCATCGCACGACTCGAGGGTGACGCCGTCGATCCGTTCGATCGTGGCGTCCAGCGAAGAGCGGTAATTGACCCACTCGCTCGCCGGCGTTTTTCCCGCATGGTTCACGATCGACCGAAAGCCGGTGCGGTAGACGCCGGCCGTGCCGTCCGAACCATAGCCCATCCACGAGCGGACCAAGGTGCGGCGCACTTCCTCGACCGGATCATCCGTCGGCTCATAGGCCGCCAGAAACTCCTCGCGGCTGTAGGGCGTCAGGCGAAGCAGGGTTTTCAGCTGCTCGGCCTTCGCGGGATCTCGTAGCACTTTGAAGATGCGAACGATCGTCTGATCCAGGTCGTTGTAGACTTCGGCCATCGACGCGCGCGGCTTGCGAAGCAAGATCGACGCGCCGCCGCCGAACGCTTCGGTATACGTCTCGTGCGCTGGCAGGAATTCCAGGATCCAGTTGGCGATCATCCATTTTCCGCCATGCCAGCGGACCAGCGGCCGGGCGCGCTTCTTGCGCTTCTCATCCGAAATCACTGTGCGCGTTCGCGGTCGTGAGAGCGTAGCTCGCAGCGCAGTTGACCGATCGTTTGCCCAAGAGCTCCAATCAGCGATGCCTGAGTGCGAAGGTAGGATGCCAGCGCGCGGTTCTTCCGGTGGAGATCGCGGTATCGCGTCCGCTGGACGAACACCGAAATCAGCGATGCGAGGATTCCGCCGGCGATCAAGCCGAGCGCGAACGACTGAAAATCGAGTGCCCGCTGGACGATTGGCTCATACATTGCCCTGATCCCTTGCCATCTGGTCCAGCTGCTCCAAACGCGCCAGCCGCGTCTGCATCCTCGCCGGATAGTCCTCGCAATAGGTGGCGACGAACTTCACCACCTGGTTCAACCGCTCGCACTCGATCGGCGCTTCGCGCAGCGCTTCACGAACGAGCGAGCCGGGGAAGCGGCCAAGATGCACGACAGCCATCGTGATCCACTCCGTCTTTTCCGACTGACTCGCGCCGAGACCGATCGTGCCGGCGACGCCGGTGCATTCGTCGACCAACACATCGTCGCTCAGCGGAGCGAGCTTCGTCCGGGCATCGTCGACGAGCGCCGGCAAGCCCGCCGCTATGTCAGCGGGGATGCGCGGCGTCCGCTCGTCCGCGCTGGCGATGACGCTCAACAAGGCGACGAGCCTCGGATCCTGCTGCAGCGGCACTTCGTTCACCGACGCCTGGCGACTGACCACCAATCTCGTCTGATCCGCGCCCATAGTTGCCCTCCATGATCTTGATGAAATTAGCATTTTTCAGCACCCAATCGAAGGTGCAGGACCAATCGGTCTTCAATCCGGTCAAAAGTCGCGATTTCGAAACGGTCTCGATTGCCTGATGCCAGACGGCATTCTCTCTCTCACCGGGATCGTATCGCTCGAAGCGAGCGGCGTGTTCCTTGGCGCGAAGCTCGATCCCGCGTTTTCTGGTCTCGCTAAGCACTGAGACGCTGGATATCTTCGGATGCTTCGCGGCCATGAGGTTCCATGCCTCCACCACTCGCGCGCCGAGCGCGTCTGGTGTAAGGGAATCACTAAGGGAATCACTAAGGGAATCGGGTGAACCGGGTTCACCCGTCACGGAACCAGGTTCACCCGTCGACGAACGACGTTCACCCGTGCCGGAACGAGGTTCACCCGTGCCGAAAAGGTCCGGCTCAGCCGCATCGGCTTCATCCAGAAACTCGACCGGACCCTGCTCTTTCGCTTTCTTCACCCGCTCGACCGCGGGGAAACGATCGACGTTGATGATCCAGTAATTCGAGCGGTTTCGCCGGCTCTGCTTCCTGATGATCTTCTTCGCGATCAACCGATCCATGATCTTCTGGACGCCGCGCGCCGTCATGCTGGCGCGCCCGGCGATCGTGTCGACCGCATACCAGAGCAACCCGTCATCGTCGGCCCTGTCCGCCATGACGACGAGCACGAGCTTTTCGCTCGCGTCGACTTCTTCTTTCGGTCTCGCCAGGATCCGGGCCATCAACTCAATCGCCATCTACTCTCCCCTCACAAAATATGGTTGTCTTCGTCGAAGAAACTCGGCGCCGCGTGATAATCACCGTGGTCGCGAATCGCCTGATGCTTCGTGAAGAATTTCGCCGTCCGCTTCGCCAGCGCGCCTTCGCGCCGCTTGGACGAATAGATCTCGAGGTCGTCGCGCACCGCGTCCATCGCGTCCGCCCAGGCTTGCCACTTCTCGACCTTGTCCTTCGGCGGCTCGGCTGGCCCGAGATAGTATTCTTCGCGGTAGACGAAGCACACATTGTCCGCGTCTTGCTCGAGAGAGCCCGACTGGCGAAGATCGGCGAGCATCGGGCGCTTGTTCTCGCGCTGCTCGAGTCCGCGGTTCAACTGCGCCAGGGCGAGGATGCAACAGTCGAGCTCCCGCGCCGCGCTCTTCAAGGTGCGGCTGATATGGCTGACGAGCTCCGTTTCCTGCATTTTCCGACGAGACTGCAGCCGGCCGACGTGGTCGACGATCACCAGCCGCATCTTCTGGCCTCGTGCGGCGAACCACCGCTGGCGCTTGCGAAGGAACGGCATGACGTCCTCGATCATCAGTCCGTGCGGATCGGAGATTGAATAAGGCATCGCTTCCAGCTGGGCCTTGGCATCGGCCAGCCGCGCCCAATCGTCCTTAGACAACCGGCCCTTCACAAGATCGGCGTAACTGCAGCTTCCTTCCGGCCGGTAGATGAGATTGGCGAGCGTCCGGCGGACCATGAGCTCCCGCTTCATTTCGAGGCTCAATATCTCCGTCCCTTCGCCGGCCGTCGCGGCGCCGAGACCGATCGCCAGAGACGTCGCGGTCTTGCCCATCGACGGCCGGCCGCCCAGAAGGTCAAAATCCCCGCCTTCCATCCGGCCCCGGACGTGGTTGTAATCTTCGAACCCTCGGATCAGGAACCCGTTCGGTTCCTTGCCCGCCGCCGTCTCTTCGATCGTGTTGACCGCGTCGCGCGCCGCGGTGCCCATGCTGACGGAGGCGACCCGGCCCGATTCCGTGACCACGGTTGCGAGCTCGGCTTCCAGGTTGGCGACGATCTCCGTCGGGGTGCACTCGAGCGTCGCATTGTGGATCGCATCTAGCGCGTCCCGCAACTTCACCGTGATTGCCCGAAGCTCCGCCAGGTCAACGATCTGGTTTCCGAAGTCGCGCGCTCCGATCACCGCGGCGCCTGATCCGGTCAACTGCCCGAGATAGCCCGGGCCGCCGACTTGCTTCATCACTTCGTCGTTCTGGAAAATCGGCTTCAATGTCACCGGATTCGTGACCTTGCCCTCGCCCACCATCTTCACGATGGCTTCGTAGATGCGGCCGTGAAGGGGCTCGTAGAAATGGAACGGGCGCAGCCGCGCCACCACGTCGTCAACCAGCCGATTGTCGATCATCAACGCGCCGAGCAGCGCAGCTTCCGCTTCGATGTTCTGAGGCGGCTGGATCGGCTCATCCGGCGGCGGAGGCGCCGGCGGAACGCGATCGTGAAATCCATGAATGTCGTCGCTCATCTGGGGTGCCCGTGCCTTCAAAGTCAGAAATCAGTTTGCAAACGACGTCAGAATTTCCCGGTCTCGTTCCCCCAGGTCGTCCATCCCTCGCGTTCCTCGCGGGAGAAGAGCTCGAGATAGGGCCCGGCAGCATATTCCATCGCGCGCTCGTAGGCTTCATCGGGCTTGCGGCTGTGCTCGCGAACGGGCGTGATGATCGGCTCGAGCACCGCCTTCGACACGCGACGCGCATTGCCACGCCGCCCGAGCAGACAGACCTCGACGTTCTTCCTGGTCGTGTGCCCCATGCCGATGTGGAGGAAGCGATTTAGCTCGCCGATCGTGATGAGCTCATACTGGACGCCGGCCTTGCGCTTCAATTTCATCCACACGAAAGCGCTCGAGCTCGGCTTAAAGCCCCACGCTTTCATCAGCGGGACGTGAACGCCGGCGGCGAGGAACGGCATGGTGATCCAGAGCATCAGATGAGCGTCCTTGGCCGCGATCTGCTTGACCGGCATGGCCATGATCTCTTCCAACTTCATCGTCCGATAGTGCCGCTCCGCCGCTCGGCTCGACGTAGGGTTCGCGTTCGCGACCCACGAACGGAAATTCCACGGCGGATCTGCCATGATGACAGGCCAACCGCCCTCAATCTGGGGAAGCGGAGCCACTACTGCAGGATGAAGCGGCGGTTCGGTTCCAAGCGCGGCGCTCAATGCCTTGTGGCCAGCCTCGACGTCACCCCGTAAATCTTCACGCCGAAGGTTCAGAAGATCAGAGTGCGGCAAATCCACGTCCTGAAACAGCGCCGCCGTCTCTTCCCAAAGGTGAAGGCTCATAGGGGAAGCCTCACGTCGGCCATGTCGATCGCTTTCTGCCATTGAGGGACGATTTTCAGTTTCGCGAGCAGGAAATGGAGTTGCCCGAGCGCATCGGCATCGTCGTCGCCCTGTGGCGCCCAGCCGCACCGCATCGCTTTCGCCACGCTGAGTCGCTTCCATTCATCGCGCCCCGTTCCGCGCGGCTGGGCTCCAACCCAGGACCGTCGCCAACTCATGTTGTGGATCTGGTGGCTTTCAATATCGAGCAGATGCGCGGCAAGCTCGGCCACTCCGGAGAAGCCGACCAGGGCCTTGACGGTCTTCGGCGACGTGATGAACGACGTCTTCGCATCCTTCTTGCCGCCCGTCGGCGCGAGAAACATTTCATGCCCAAGGTGGGCCAGCGGACCATAGTTGCGGTCGACCCAAGAAATATGTTCGAACAGGAGCGCCAGCGCCGGGCCGACGCTCCCGTTCGAAAGCGGCGGTGGCAGCTGCAGGATGCCGAACCGCGGAGCGTGGAGTTTGGGCGCCCAAACCGCCCACCCCGCCGATCGCGACAAGTCGTAGCAGACCACCGCCTGTTTCATTCAGGCTTGCCCTTCGCCGCTTCGGACGCCTCGAACGCGACCCTGTCCTCTTCGCGCTGGCGAGCAATGTCGTCCGCGACGTCCGAACCCGCGTCGGCGAGGTCAAAATCGCCCGGCGGGCCCTTCGGCGCTGGAATATCGGGCTTGCCGCCATTCTGCAGCGCCTTCTTGGCGCGATCGATTGCATTGTCGCCGACAACCGTGAGAGCGGGCCTTGCCTTACCCTTCGGCGCCATGTCGGCCGCCGATACGCCAGGATCTTCCGGATCCCGGTCCTTCACCTTCTCGGCAATATCGACCAGGTCCGCCGGCGGCATCAGGTTGAAATGCGCGGCAAGGTGAAGAAACGAGCGCATGAAGTCGTGCGCCTGGTCTAGCGTGCCGCCAACCAGGGTGCGAATCAGCTTCACCGCCTTGCGGTTGCCGTGGAAGTCGGTTTCGATCTTCTTGTAGAGATTGCCGAGATCTGAGGCGGCCTTTTGCGCCTTCTCTTCGGCAACGTGGATCGAACCGTTGTTCGCGACCAGCGCCGCGATCTTGTCGATCTTCGGCGGAAGAAACGGCTGGGGTTGGTCCCGCTGTTCTTCCAGATCGGTCTGTTGAGCCATCATAAGCCCTCCTTTGTAAAACGCGCATCCGGCCGGAATACGCGACGAGATCAGCCGCGTTAGGCTGTCCGTTCGGGAGCCGCGCTTGGCGGCGTGATGCCGCGAAGGTGAGCGACGAAATCGAGCTCGTTCATCGTGATCCCAGCCGCCCAGGCCGACTCGAGGATGAGACTGTGCAACCGGCATGGGATGAAACCGGAGCGGAGCCACGAGTCGATCTTCGTCAGCGGGTAGCCGGTGAGGCGCGCGGCCTCAGAGCGTCCGCCGAGTCGGTCGACGATATGGCGAGCGAGCGTGGGGAATGGGTGTGGTGACATTCCCCGTGGCTAGGTTTTAATTACTGATGCCGTCAAGCCCGGGCACATAAAAAATACTCAGCCCAAGGAGTGGCTAGAGAGAGGGCGTGAACGAATTACTGTTTTTTTTGCAATTGCCGCTTGCGTCGTCCGGCCAATCGCGCTTATCCGTTGGGCGATAGGCGATTCGTCGTCGACAGCACGGGCAAACATCAATGGTGAGCGTCGAAGAGCCAGTGGCGGGATTCTACCGGATGCGGCTGGTCCGCGGCGGCCCGCTGGTTGGCATCCGCATCTGGCACGGCCGGCCGAAGGATCCGCTCACCGGCGAGATCATGGATCGGTCCTGGCGCTGGCAAGCGGAAGCGAACGGCGATCCGATCGACCTTGACCGCGTCTGGCCCGCTTGCACCGGCGATGAGATCGCAAGCGCCGAATACGACTATCTCAAGCGCCGCACCGAACACGCTCGCCAGCACGACGGCTTCGATCCGACGGCCAATCCGCGGCGCCGGACCAACTGGAATGACAGCACCATCCCGAGCTTTGGAGACTGAAATGGCAGAGTTCGAATCCGCACCCGTGGGCACGATGGCGCGGCTGGCAGCGCTTGAAGCCGCGCTGACGCCGAGCGATGACACGAAGGCTGCATATATGAACCGCTTTCGGTTCGTCTTCGGGGAATTCACGCCGAACGTGCCCTGGACGTGCCTCACGCGGATCATGGCGGCAATCAAAGCCCGCGCGGACGGAGAATAGGCGATGGGCGACGGCACGAAGATCGAGTGGACGGACGCGACGCTGAATGTGGTCAACGGCTGCAGCGTGATCTCTCCCGGCTGCGCCAACTGCTACGCGATGCGTTCCGGCGCGCGCGGTCTTCCACACCATCCCAGCACCGGGCTCACCCGGCCGACCAAGAATGGCCACGTATGGACGGGCGAGCTCCGCTTTAACGAAGCCGCGCTCGAGCTCCCCCTACGGTGGACGAAGCCGAAGAAGATTTTCTGGAACGCGCACGGCGACCTCTTCCATGAAGACGTCCCGGTCGAGTGGATCGACAAGTGCTTTGCCGTCATGGCGGCGACGCCTCAGCATATTCACCAGGTATTGACGAAGCGTCCTGAGCGGATGCGCGAATATGCTCGTCAGGCGATGGGAAGCGGCGAGCACTGGCTGGCGCATTGCGAGCGATCGCACGCGCCGATGTGGCCGCTTCCCAACGTGTGGCTGGGAACCAGCGTCGAGGACCAGCTGCGCGCCGAGCAGCGAATCCCTCCCCTTCTTTTGACGCCGGCCGCGGTGCGATTCCTTTCGTGCGAACCGCTGCTTGGGCCAATCGATTTCTCAACGCTACCACTACGCAGCGGAGGCGGAACGGCGGCTCTATACAATCCGCTAAGCGGCGAACATTCCAACTGCCAGTTATCGCGCACCCCGCGCATTCATTGGGTCATATGCGGCGGCGAAAGCGGGCGCGGCGCGCGGCCGATGAATCCAGTGTGGGTAGAGTTGCTGATGATCCAATGCGATCTCGCGGGCGTGCCGTTCCTGTTCAAACAATGGGGTGATTGGGCGCCCGCACCGCCCGACGTGCTCGCCGATCTCCGCCTGGTCCATGAATTCGCCGACGGACAGCGCGTCGGCCGGTTTGGCAAGACAGTCGCCGGCCGTTCGCTCGGCGGGCGCCACCATGACGGTTTTCCAGAGGGAGCGATCAATGCCAGGGTATGATTACGGATATGAGGACGAGATCGAGGGGCCGGCGCCCAAGGGTTGCTACGTGACCATCGGACTCTTGGTCCTTTGCGCCATCGTTGGCGTGATCTTCCTGGTCGCGACACGATGAGCATCGTCGTCGTCAAGGAAGCGCTTCGGAACCTGAGAGGCGCGCTGAGCCAGATTGGCGTCCGGCATCGCTGGTCTCTCGTGATCCACGATAAGCGCGAAGCTCAGGCCATCCGACTGATGGAGCAACGGGCATTCGAAGACGGCCTTGCAGCGCGAGATCCAGCCCGGCGCTTCGATAAGCGGGTGCTCATCCTCTTGGGCGGGGTGCCGTTCCTGGGGATCTCCGAAGACAATGACGATCGTGAAGTCATCAACGCGGCGAAGCGAGCGATCGATTTCCTGGAACGCGGCGCGGTTCAGACGAAAGAAAAGCAGGGTCATTTGAACGCCCTCAACGAAGCGATCGACAGGCTCGACCAACTGCAGATTGGAGGATGAAAATGTCCAGCAGAACTCGCTCAATAGGGGAAATCGTGCCCGGAACACTAATACGCATGGGTCTTCTGCGCGCCATCCGCGAGCATGGCTTCGACATTGGGCGTGGCGTTCCGTCGAACGACGAAATCCCGTCCGGCCTTCCCGACTGGCAGCGGGCCCTGCGCGCAGCTGCATTCGACGCGAGGGCGCGAGGCGCTGAAATCTCGCTCGTCCGCTCCGGAATGATCGTCCGCAAGGCCGGCGCGAGCGAGATCGTGCGGCTGGACCAGGTCGAGGCTGGAATCCTGCTCAACGCGCTGGACCGCGTCGCGCCGTGGCCCGGGGATCGCGACTGATGCACGCCAGCGACCACAACATGGCCTGGTTGACGCCGGACGAACGGGCCAAGTATGAGATCGACGCCGCGCTCGAGGGGCCGACGGAGCGCTGGACCGCGCTCGCGCTATCGATCGACAAAGCTCCGGCGAAGATCAGCAGCGTCGACGAGGCTGAGAAATTCACCACGCTCGTCGCCCAGCTGCAAGCGTGCCGCGAACGTGTGAACAACGCCCACCGTGATTCCAAGGAACCGTGGCTATCCGCTGGTCGCGTCGTCGATGGCGTGGCCGGCGCGCTGCGCGACAAGATCGGCGATGCGATCGCAGATCTGAGCGCCCGTCTCACCGATTGGCAAGTTTCGGAGCAGAAGCGGATTGAGCTTGAGCGTGCCGCTGTCCGCGCGGCCGAAATTGAAGATCCGGAGCCCGGCTGGCAACGGCCGCAAGACACCAGCCGCCGCGCGTCTCGCGTTCGTTCGGTCGAAGGCGCCAGTGCTCACCTGACGAGCGTGGTCGATATCGAGATCGTCGACTTCCGCGCGATCCCGGATCGCTATTTCACCCGCCCCAAGGTCCTGGCCGCGCTCCGCGCCGAGATATTGCCCGACGTCCGCAAGGGCGACGCGGTGCCGGGCGTGAAGAAGATCGAGCAAGCGCAATCGCGCGTGAAGGCATAGGAGAGCGAGTTGAACCAGAAGCCCTATCAGCAGCGGCAGGAGCGCGGAAACCAGCGGCGAGGCGACGACGCGGCCAAGCAGCTGATGGTCGTCCAGCCGCCGCGGATGCCGATGCCCGAAGAGGCATTCGAGGCAGGGATTACGCCGGCGCGCTGGAAAGCCCTGGTCGACGCCATTTTCCCGTCGGCGAAGTCCGTAAACGGCGTGCTGCTGGCGATCGATTACTGCAAGGCCCGCAATCTCGATATTTTCAAGCGCGTCGTCCACATCGTGCCGATGTATAACGCCGCTCTCGGCCGCGAGGTCGAAACAGTGTGGCCGGGCATCAGCGAGCTCCGCACCACGGCGAGCCGGACTGGCAGCTGGGCCGGCAACGATGATGCGTTGTTCGGGCCGACACTGAGCCGAGGTTTCGATGACAGTCGAGAGTCGACCTATCAGAACCAGAAGAAGGTCACGCGCGAAGAATGCCCGAAATTCGACTTCCCCGAATGGTGCCAGATCACCGTTTACCGGATCGTGCAGGGCCACCGCGTCGCGTTCGTCGGCCCCAAGGTGCGGTTCATCGAGTCCTTCTCGGGCAAGAAGGGACTGCGCGTCCCGAACGAGAAATGGCAGTCTTCGCCCTTCTGGATGCTCGAAAAGTGCGCCGAAGCCGCCGCGCTCCGCCGCGCCTTTCCTGAGGAAATGGGCGGGGAGCTCACCGCTGAGGAAATGGAGGGCAAGGTCATCCACGACGGCGGCGGGCTTGTCGAACACCGCCCGACGCTCGACGGCGGCGAAGCCACGCGCGCTGAGCCGAAGACGCCGACGCGGCACGACCTGACTCCGGACCACGGAGATCGTGAGCATGAATGGGGCGATCAGATCCAGGAGGAAATCCGGTGGCTGCAGGGATCTATTAACAAGACCACCGATCTCGTCGCCCTCGTGGCGGCCAGAGAGCAGAATATCGTGGCGTCTGAGAACGAGGGGTGGCCTCAGCCCGCGATCGACGAGCTTGCCCGACTTTTTGATGAAAAGATCGCGCTGTTGAAGAAAGAGACACCAGAGGAGGGCGACAATGCCGGCGCCGCCTCAGGGGACAAACAACCGGCCAGCGAGGAAGACAATGACCAAAAAACTGATTGATGAGGTCCGGGCCGCGGGCGGTGAGCTCGCGGCGCCTGAATCCGCCAAGAGGGCCGTCGACGCCGTGCTCAACAGCATTTCCAAGCTGACGGATGCCGGCGAACGCGTGACGATCCGCGGCTTTGGCACCTTCCAGAAGAAACGCCGTGCCGCTCGAGTCGGCCGCAATCCGAAGACACGCGAGGAATTCGCTGTCCCGGCGCGCGACCAGCTGACGTTTCGCGATAACAGGTAGAGGAACAGGCGCGCTCGGGCGTCTGAGGGCTCCCCGTCCGGTCAAGCGGCGGGGAGCCCGACAATGGAGGAAAATATGCAATTCTGGCGTGTCGCAATGGCCCTGTTGATGTTCAAGGGTCTCGAACTTTCCTGGGACTATGGCGTCATGCTGATGGGCGCCAATTTCGAATGGACGCCCTTGATCCTTATGACCGTGGCGTGGTTCGTGGGTTCGGCGGCGCTGTGGACGGTCGTTCGCTCTGTCGCGGAGACCATCGCTCGCGATCGTGCACTTCGCGGGCCGGACAAAGACTGATGGAGCAGCTGATGATCGTGGCGATCCCCAACCCGGCGAAGATCCACGAAAAGATGGCGACGCTGTGGGCTGGGGCGACGAAGCTCAACCTCACCCCGGTTGCCTGGCGTGCTGGTTTCTTCGCTCACCGTGCGGTCATCAGCGTCCACGAGGGAGAGACAAACTGGCGCGTCCAGCCGTTCCGTCGGATTGAAAGCGCATGGGGAGCCGCAATGGACACCGTGGCGTTCGACGACAGCGTGGAGCTCGTCGCCCAGGGTGAGCTCCCCGGTCATCACGGCAACTTCCACATCATCACGATCGCGGATGGGAAGAATGATCCCGTCGGCATCCAAGCCTTCAAAGGTTCCTAGCATGGGCGTTTCGATCGGCTGGTTTTCAACCGGCAATCTTCCTGGCGACGTCGACGCGATCGCTAACCGGATTCGCGAGCTTTGCGGGCCCTCGAGCGCCGCATTCCCGTTCGCAGTCACGCCCGTTGAGGATCCGGATGGCCTTCATCCAGCCGCCTACGCGGTGCTCCGCGGCCATGTGCCAATCCATGTCGACCGAATGAACGCGAAACAGAAGTCGCAAGCCGTCTTCACCTTCGTCCTCGCCGCCGAGAATCGCCCGGTGCTGCTTTGCTCGCCCGCCGATCGCGAAACCGCCAAGGCGGTGTTAGTCCCTGAGGACACGAAGGCGCCGCGCGCGATGTTCGGCGCGATCGAGCTCTGGGCGGGCAAGGCAATCCATTTTGACCTGGTGCGCTATTTCCACGGCATCACGGGCTATCCCACTGGCGACATTAAGGCGGAGCTCCCGGAAGCGGTGCTGATCCAGGTGCCGCACGCGCGCGCTGACGATATTGGCGGTGCGTTCGAAACCATGCTGCGCGTGCTGCGCCAGGACGATCGCTTTGCCGACGTGGTGAAGAAATGACCCCTGCCAGCATTACACCGGAAGGAAACCCTGATGAGTGACCTCCACGAGATGTTTCTCCTCGGCCTTATGCTCGGTATCGGTAGCGCCTCTATCGTGTGGATATTCCTGTTCACCTCCTTCCGAAGGAAACCCTGACCATGCCCGATAAGCCGACACCAATCACGTTCGTTCAACCTTGCCCGCCGCATCAATGGGGCCATGCTCCAACGGTCGGCTATTTCACGTGCTTCAAATGCGATGCGCGGGTTGACCACAGCGATCCGCAATATGCGGGTCTAATGGCCGAACGCGAAGCCGGACTGCACCAGTTGACGCCCGATAAGCCGACAGATGAGATGATCGAGCGCGCCCGAAACCTCATCACCGAAAGACTACTAAATCACAGCGATCCCGGCGTTCAAGCGATCACGGCTCTCTTTGGCGTGCCGAACGATACAGTGATGCGTGTTGCTCGCGCCCTCGCGGAAAAAGAGGTGCCGAATGGCTGAGCAGATGACAGACGAGATGCGCGATGAAATCACTGACTGGCTTGCCGGACACGGCTGTTCGGCGTCGGATGAGTCCGTCGATAACCTTATGTGTCGCCTTCGCCCGTTGTTTCTCGAACCCTCTCACGCTGTAGGGGATAGGGTGGAACTGGTGGCGGAGTTATTTGAAATTGCCCGGCCATGCTTCCACTACGCAAAGCCGAGCACGCCAGATGGGGACATGTTTGAGCAAAGTTTGCAAGCTAAGCTGCTAAAGAACGCACTCGGAGCAATCGTCGATCAACGCATCGACCAGCTTGTCGCCGACCTTGCGGAAAGCCGAGCCGAATTTGCCGACGTGGTTAAGAAGTGAGCGGCCCGTTCCACGAGCGCGCCGTTTGCGATTGCGGCTGGTCCTACAAATTTCCGTTCGGCGATATTTCCCAACCTTTTATCCGTTGCAGTCGTCTTACGGTGTGCCCGAAGTGCGGCGAGCCGAAGACGAAGATGAAGATCCGGGTGCTCCGATGGCACGAAGGGACGTGGCGCACGCAGCAGAACGAGCCTTTCGACGGCAATGAGCCGAATACGTTCTACATCAGCCCCATAGTCTTCATAGTATTAGCAATCTACCCGATTGGCCTCATGGCGGTGGTAGCGTGGAATCTTTCTCTGAATTAGGAGCACGGGCAGATGACGACACGAGAATTCCCCATCCCTGACGAAGCCCTGGACGACCGGCTGGCGTTCGTCGGCACGTCGGGCTCAGGAAAGACATACGGCGCTGGCGGCGCGGTAGAGCGGCTTTTGGAAAGCGGCGCCCGCGTCGTCGTCGTCGATCCGCTCGACGTATGGTTCGGTCTTCGCCTCACCGCCGACGGGAAGCCTTCGAAGCACAACGTCGTTATCTTCGGCGGCGCCCACGCGGACATTCCGCTCAATGACCACGCTGGCGCCCTCATCGGCGAGACCGTGGCCGGCATGAAGGAAAGCTGCATTGTCAGTCTCGGCGGGATGCACACCAAGGCGTCGGAACGCCGTTTCATGCTCGCCTTCCTGGACTCGCTCTACCGCAAGGCCAATCCGTCGAAAGCAGATCCTTTCCACGTCGTCTTCGACGAAGCCGACCTATGGGCGCCGCAACGGTCGACGGAGCCGATGCTGCAGAGCCGCATGGAAGAGATCGTGCGCCGCGGGCGGATCAAGGGCTTCATCCCCTGGCTTATCACTCAGCGCCCGGCCGTGCTGTCAAAGGACGTGCTCAGTCAGGCCGACGGGCTCATTGCGTTCAAGCTGATGGCCAGCCAGGACCGCGACGCTATCGGCGGCTGGATCGAGGGACAGGCGGATCGCGCGGTTGGCAAGGAAATGCTCGCCTCGCTACCGACCATGCAACGCGGCCAGGGCGTCGTCTGGCTTCCCGGCCGCGGAATCCTCGAAACCGCCACCTTCCCACCGAAGAAGACGTTCGATAGCTCGCGCACGCCGAAGCGCGGCGAACGAAAGCAGCGGCGGGATCTCAAGCCGCTCAATATCGACGCCTTGAAGGGACAGTTGGCCGGCCTCGAGGAAGAGCAGAAGGCGAACGATCCAGCGGCGCTCAAGGCTGAAATCATCCGCCTCACGCGCGAAGTGGCGAAAAAGGTGCCGCAACCGCCGGCACCAAAACCTCTACCCGCGCCAGCTGTTGATGAGGCGGCTCTACTGGCTGCACAGTCCAACGGTGCGCGGCTCGCCCTGACGCGCGTGCGGGCGATGATCGACGAAGAATTGAAGTTGGTTGGGAAGACCAAGGTGGTTCCGAAACCGAACGGCGGCGGCACGGTCGCGGGAATCGCGGTCGACACGCCAGCAGACCAGATGGTTGTTGCAGCCGAGACCATTGGCGGGCCACATCAGCGCATCCTCAATGCGCTGGCCTGGTGGGAAGTCCTTGGCCATGGCCAGCCGATCAACGAACAGGTGGCGTTCATCGCCAACTATTCGCCCAAGTCGACCAGCTACCAGAAGGCCAGGGGCGCGCTGCGAACCGCCGGCAAGATCGATTACCCGTCCGCGGGCCGCATTTCGCTCACCGATCTCGGCATGGCCGAAGCGGAGGGTCCAGGCGAAGCGCCAAGCGGCGATCTACTTCGTCGCCGCGTGCTGAGTAAGCTCGGCGGGCCTCATCAGCGAATTCTCAAGGCATTGATGGACGTATATCCCGAAGCGCTTTCGAACCAGGAATGCGCTGATCGATCCGAGTATTCCCCGCTTTCGACGAGTTATCAGAAGGCGCGCGGCGCGCTGAAAACGCTCACAGCCATCGATTACCCGTCACCAGGTAATTTGAGAGCGTCCGATTGGCTGTTCCCCAATGCGGGCAAGAAATAATGCCCGAATTGGCGCCAGATTGGCCGCAAACGGCCTTCGCGGGCAAGATCCGGCGCCGTCGGCCGTGGCGGCGGTGGGATCGCGCCAGAAAAGAGCAGCTGACGCGCCTTTGGCTCGAAAAGGTGCCCACGAAGCAGATTGCGGACGAAATGGAGACCTCGCCGGGCGCGATCTACATCGCAGCGGCGAAAATGGGGCTTCCGACGCGAAATCTTGGAAAAGGCACACGAAAGCGCCGAAAAAAGACCCCGAAGCCCGACTCCACAGGAAATCGGCGCTTCGAGGGCGTCGTGAGCAACAAAGGACCGAAAATCGTCCTCGAATCGCACCATCCAGCGTCTCGAAAGGCCACGACGTTCTTCCCAAGCACTGTAAAACCAGCCGCTACGGTCGAACGGATCCTGAAATCGGGTCACAATAGCCGCAAGATCGGCGACAAGGTAGGCAAGGGGAAATGGCGCGGCATCCCGATCTTCACCCTCACTCTCGAGGAACGCGACACTTGCCCACGGTCCTGCCTCGAATGGACGACGTGCTACGGCAACAATATGCCGTTCGCGCATCGAATCCACGACGACGGCACGCTGACGAAGCGCATCTGGGCAGAGCTCGCCGCTCTCAACGCCGCCCACCCTGCCGGCTTCCTCGTCCGTCTTCACGTCCTGGGCGATTTCTACTCGATCGCTTACGTGGAATTCTGGCGATTGGCGCTCGTGGAGTTTCGCGCGCTCAGGATCTTCGGTTTCACCGCACGCAAGGCGTCCGAGCCGATCGGCATGGCCATCCTTCGCACGCTGGTCGAGCACCAGGATCGTTTCTGGATGCGTTTCAGCGGTGGCGGCTACGAGACGCACTGTTCCGAGGTCGTAGAGCGGCCGGAAGACGTCTCTGGCGTCCGCTGCCCAGCTGAGACCGATGCCGCGCGCTGCTGCGCCACTTGCGCGCTGTGCTGGACGTCAGATCGCACCATTTCGTTCGTTCGTCATTAGGAGAGCCCGTGAAAACCCTGACCGTCTGGCAACCTTGGGCTTCGCTCGTAATAGAAGGCGCCAAGCCATACGAATTCCGCTCTTGGCGCCCGCCGGCCAGCGTCATAGGCCAGCGGATCGTCATCCACGCCGCCTCGCGGCCGACGAAAGTGTCTGAGCTCTCCGAAATGCTGGCGGACCTCGAGGCCGGTGGTGAGCAAGCGGCCATGACGTGTCTCCACGTAGAATTGGCCAAGCCAATCGTGCTCAGAGCGCGCTGGAACGCGACCGGCTTACCCCTGGCGTCCGGTATCGGCACCGCAATCGTCGGCGAACCGCGCTCAGGCCCGGAGATCGCCGAGGAATTCGGTTTGACTCGAGTCAACGACAGCGATCGCGACGAACACGCGAATTGGGGATGGCCGATGCTTGAAATCGAGCGCTGGGATGACCCTATTCCGATGCGCGGCTATCAGGGTCTTTGGAATTGGCCGGTCCCGGCCGATCTCGCGCTCTGATGGTGAAGCTACGCGACGAAACCTCGTCGACAGATCTGCGCGCGATCCATCAGCTGCGGAACTGGACAGAGGGCAAGGCCACCTTGACCGCGTCTCAGGTGCGCGAGGCGGCTGAGCAAGTGGTCAATTGGTGCGACTTCGTGCTGGGAGCGGACGTTGTCAAAGACAAGCGATGAATTCTGGCGCTTGCCGTCGTTGGAAGAGCGCCAGCTGCGCCAGGTCCGAACTACTGAGCTCACCACGGGCAAGATAGCGATCGCGCGCGCTTGCCGGGTGACGAACGACTATGTGCTGGTCCGCCTACCGCCGGCGGATGAAGACGCGAACCTGGTGGTCGACGGGCTGAGTCCCGACGATCGCCATTTCGTCGAGCATAACGAGACCCGCGGCGAGCGTGCCGCGCGGGAAGGCGAAGGAGAAGATGATGGGAGAGCAAAGAGCACCGGGTCCAGGTGAGGTCTGGTCATACAAGGATGCCAAATATGTCGTGAGACAGACGGAGCGCTTGCGGATGAAGGATCCTAGCGACGCCAACTGGCATGATGCCATCGGCTACACGTCGATCGATCAAACGGTCGAATTCACCTTCGTTCGCCGGATCGACGACTTCTTGCGGAAATTCGAATTCGTCAGCGATCGCGTCTGACAAAAAGAGAGGCCCGGTGCATCCCAGCGCCGGGCCTCTCCGTATCTGGCACTAGCGGTTATTACCGCCCACTAGCCCCCAACTGCTTGTTCGCCGCGTCCTCGAGCTCTTGGCTCATGGTCAGCGTCTCGGCGTGAACCGCTTCGAGCCGAGCGTCGAGACTGGCCTGGTCCTTGTCCCCGAGCGTAGGCCGGATCTTCGACGAGGCATCCTTGAATTCCTTGAAGGCGTCGCGCGCGCCGCCGACAAGCTGCTGTGCTTTGGCGCCGAGCGCCAGGATCTCTTCAAACGTCATCGTCTCTCCCTCTCTTCCTTCGTTCGATCAGTTGGGCAATCCGACCAGCGATCGGAGCTCGAGCACGCTCGTCATCGCCTTCGCGGCCTCGACGGCGCGACTGGCATCGGTCTTCGCCTCCTTGCCGGCGACGAACGCCGCGGTGATCTTGCGATTCAGATCGCGGATCCTGAGCACGGTCGCGTCCGGTAGCCCGCCGCTCCGAACCGCCGTCAGCGCCAGGCGGTTTGCCGGCTGGTAGAACTCTTCGGCGATGATGAGCGCCTGAGTGCCGCGGATCTGGACGACGTCACCGGCCGCCGTGACCTTGCCGATCAGGTCCGACGCAACGCCAACGGCACCAACGGCCGCGCCGAGACATGACGTGAGCGCGACGCTGGAAGCGACGACGAGCGAAAGCTGCAGTTTCTTCATGGTCTTCTCCTATGCTTCGTTGCGCGACACCGCGCCGCCAACGGTCAAAATATACGGACGAACGCTCGCCGGCTGGGCAACCTTGAAATTCGGCCGGCGCGCAGCGTGGAGACGCTTCTTCTCGATCCGGCTGATGCTTACGCGATCGGACTGATTACCGCCGAGGATATGATAGTGGCCCTTGTCCTCGCCAACGTAGAGCGCGACGTGGCCGCCGCCGTCACGCGTGAACGATACAACGTCGCCGAGACCAGGCTGGCCGGTCGACACGCCGAACTTCGCCCAATTAAGCGCCCAGAGCGGTCCTTGCGGGATCTCGTAACCCGCGCGCTTGATAACGAGCGCCATGAAGAGACCACACCACGGCACCTTGTCGGCCGTGTAGACGTTGCGGAGCCCGGTTTCGTTGGCCCAATCCATGATGACGGGTGAATTGGCCGAGCCGGCAAGCTCGAGCGTGCCCAGCAGCGGCAAAGCGGCACTGATGGTCCGTGGAAGCTGCTGGACGGACGAAAGCCACTCATAACCTGGGGGGAGCCGGCTGAAAGCCTTGTCGAGTGGTGTTGCCGCGGCGAAGCCGGCCTTGGCGAATAGCCGGTCGATCGCTTCGTTGACGCCCTGGCCCCAATCGTCGTCGATCGGGCCTGAGTAGAGCCCGGCCGCGCGAAGACGAAACTCGAGCTCTTGAAATTCCTCGAGCGCGGCCTTGGTGCCCAGGCGGCTCACCGAATGATCTCCGTTCCTTCGTCATCCGCCGCCACGTCGGCGAGCGCGTCGTTAACGCCGGCGCGCGTCCCGGCCCTCACGTCACGACGTAATTCCGGTCCTGGCGCCGGTAGTGCGGGCGGAGCGCTTGGAGTCTCTATCGCGGTGCGAAGATCTTCGGAACGGCGCGCGGCCGATCGTTCGTCCGAGATCGTGGTGCGCCACGTCGCGCCAACGATGACGCCGATCGCGGGTCCGAGGACGAGAAGCGCGTCACGAACGAGTTGCCCAACGTCGGCCGGCATCGGCTCCGTGCGTCCGATAAGGCGGGCGACCAGGTAATAGTAGCCGGCGAAGAAGCCGGCGGCGAGCAACACCTTCGCATCCCACCGCGGGAGCTCGATCAGGGCGCGTCGCGGCTGCTCAGAATCGTCAGCGAACAGTTTCAGCAGAGGCATCGTCTCAGTCTCCCGTGCGTCGAGCGGATCGATAACACGGATCTCGCGATCGGGCCATCATCGCTCCTCCTCGATATTTCGTTTTCCAAAGATAGTCCCCTTAACGATCCCCCACAGA
>JAZKHF010000065.1:0-6228 GCA_040385545.1 Pseudomonadota bacterium | reverse complement strand
AGGACCCCGGCGCTTGCCGGGGTTGCGGCGCGCCGCGGCGGGCCTAGAGGGTAGCGACGCCCACCCCGCCAGGCCGGCGTCCGAACAAACGCGCCGCCGCGTCCGATCGCGGCGACCGCCAAGCCTGGCCGCTTGTCATTCTCCCGCCGAGCCGAGCCGATCAGCGGAACGAGCCTGAAGCTTGCCGGTTGATCGCGAGACACAGCAAATGGGAGCTCAAAAATGGAACTGGTCGAGCGAATCGCGCGCGTGATTGCCGGTTATCGGCTTAGCGCCAACGCCGACGGCGCGGAGTGTAGCGCCGCACAATCGGTCGATGGTCTGTGGGCAGCGCATCAGGATGAAGCCACGGCCATTTTGAAGACATTGCGTGAGCCCAGTCCGACAATGGTGGAGGCCGGTATGCACGGCGAGTGGAGCGTGATGATCGATCGTGAGGTCGAGGCGTTGGACGGCGGAGTTGCCTCTGCCGCCACCCCGCCGGGGGCGTCCGCCCATTTCGGCTAACCGGAAGGAACGCCGCCAGTTGGCGTCAGTCGCGAGAGGAAGCCTGCGCGCCTCCTGTCCCTGCTGTTCGCCCGCGCAATCGAAGAGAGAGGAGCCGACGAATGGAAAATCCGGCGAAGGAGTTCTCAGGAAAATCCGGGAAACGAGACGGGAAGGCTGTCCCGGAGGCAAGACCCTCCAATGATATGGACCGGATCGAAAGCGACGCCCGTAGGAGGGGCCGCCTGTCCCCACCCGGCTTGGACGATGAAATGGAGTTTGAACGCCGAAATCCCGGTAGTGGCGGCGAAGGTCCGTGAGCCGTCTGCCCGGGCCGGATCACAATGGTCGACGGCTGTTCCTCAAACAATCAATGGGTCGAGAAGGCGTAGCCGTCAGACTTTTGGTGAGCGATCCTCCGCAGCGTGGCCTGCGTCGAGATCCGCTGCCACGTTACGCTCCTGGCGGCCTTCCATTGGGTGTCGGTTCGAACGCTTGCGAAGGAAATACAGAAAGCCCAGTCCGACAATCACGACGGCGATAACCAAAGTCATCAAATTGAGGGAGGACAGCATCTCGCTAAGGGACATGATCTTGCCTTTCTACGTCTTCGTGACAGCAACAATTGCCCTGGCGGCCCCGTTCCCAAGAATTTAGCGACTTTGCTGACCCAATATAGCGTTACCCACGATCTCGTGTTCGTAAATCCGGCTTTCGTGGGCGTTTCCAATCGGCCGGCGGGCGTCTCCGCGGCTGTCCGGTGCCCAAACCCATTTTACCGGGCTGTTGACGGGTCAATCCAGCAGTGTCCGCGATTTTAGCATCGTGGGCGCTCGCACCCCCCAGCATAAGGTTGATTCGATCCCGAAGACGCCTGGCTTCCTCAAAATCTAATTCGTCGGCTGCCTTTCGCATTTTGGAGCGCAGGACTTGGATTGAATCGGGCATTCTGACGCAACGCGGAAAGCGCCATTTCGATCATTTGGGTAACCTTATCGTGCGGACGTCCAGTTAGAGCGTGCTGAGAGCGCTATCGTAATGAATTCCTTAGCCTCAGAGCGGCTTCCGTTGGCTCAGGAGGCATTTGCCAAAGCCAGGCTAATCGTGCCGAAGACACTCAAAGCTCCCTTGGAACCTCAAGCTCACTCCGGCGGACTTTCGTCTTCGCCCATTCCCTGCTCCTGGAGATCGGTGCTCGAGACACCGCCGTCCCGCCCGCGATCGCTTCCGCCCGCATCATTTTCCCGCGCTTCGGGATAATCGTCCGGTTCGACGGTTCCAACATTTGGCCGATCCTCGACCTGCTCCGGTGGTAAGCTGCCAGGGGTCTCGTTCAATTCGCCGTTTCGATCAGGTTCCGACATAAATTCTCCATCGTAGAGATACGTCAAGAAAACAGATGGGTCCTGAAAATTCCCTAGCGCGCCGAAAGTCGAGAATCGCAAGGCAGACAAAAGCCCCGATCAGCGCCGATCACTTCAACCCATGTTGATCTGCCGTTCACTTTGACCGCGATTTGGCGACTCAAGGCGAACGAGGGGCGGTGCGGAAGCCCGCTTGGGAAGGAGGTCGAGCAATCGTGCCTTCGCCCTCACCGCCTCCTGCGTCCGATGCAGCATTGCGGCGATTTGGGGGACGGATTTTCCCGCGCGAAGCGAAGATTCCATGCGTTCTATTTCTTCAGGATCCCAATATTTGGTGTGACGGTGCAGATGGTCCGTCCACATCAGCGATCTCCCTTGTCGCCATCGCCACGCGCCGGCTTGTTGGCTGAATCGCGCTTCTGGTCCTGGGCCGAGCTTCGACCGACATCATCGCTTTCGTCAAAGCGACCCTTGTCGTCACGCCGGACATAGCGCTTGTCGGTCCCGGTATCGATCAATTCGCGCGGCATATTGCTTCCCTCTTACGCTTCGACGGACCCGATCGTGGTCAGTTGGGGCGGCGGCAGGCCCTCGGCGGCATATTGGTTGTTCAGCTGCTCCTTACGCGCCGCCAGTTCGAGCCCAAGCGCGTCCATGTCGAGACCGGCTTTGCGCGCCTGCGCAAACAAGCCTTCCATGCGCTTCTCTTCCTCTTCGACGTGATGCTCAATCTGCTCCTGAAGCACCGTCACCTTGGCATCGTAATAATCGTCGTCTGGCCCGCCTTTCAGGATTTCCGCGATAAGTACCTTTGCACCATCATGTTCGACATAGGCTTCCTCGAGCAGATCCTCATCGACCTTGCCTTCACAAGCCGGATAAAAAATCTCTTCCTCGATCTTGGCGTGAACGCTCAGTTCGAGGCAGATTTCGCGGGCTATCTTTTCCTTGCGTCCGTCACCGCTCGCTTTTTCAAACTGCGCGAATAATTCTTCGACAATACGGTGATCCTGCTTCAGCAGGGCCACCGCATCCGGGCGCTTCTCGGTTACCATGCAAGCCTCCTCTCACACGTCACAAACACATGTTTTCGGAATGAAGTTCCGCAGCGGCGCAGGCAAAGTCCCTAACAAATGTTGCAGTGGCGGAAAGTCGATCAGCGCTCATTTCAGATCGCCCATGATGCGATCAAGTTCGGCATGGGCATGAGGCCGGGCGTGGCCATGATGACGCAGGTAAAGGCCATCGATCCGATCGATGATGCGATCGGCCTTTTCGCCCGAAACCATGCGCATGAGCATATCGACCTTGGCCTCCATCCGGTCGTCATTTTCTTTTGACGCGGGCGACCCGAGGTACAGGAAGTAGGCCAGTCCGACGACCTGCCACAGCAATTGAAGGAACTCCGATTGCCAGTTTTCGAACGTGTCGCGAAGCGCCTCGATCGCGAACGCCGACCATTGGGCGGTCTCACCATGCTGCGCGGCGGTGTCGACAAATGCTCGCCACCCGAAATGCCAGTGCAGCACCAAAGTTACGGCGAAAAAGCCCAGTGTAATCCAGGCATAGGCATAGCGTTTGAACATGGCCATTTCCTCCAGCTGTCGATCGACTAGCAACCACAAATGCGCTGCGCTTGTTCCCCGTACCCAGCCTCGCCCAACGCATCGATGCCAAGCGTCACGCCGGCCAGCCAAGGCGAGCGCCCGCGCACGGTTGATGGTGCAAACTTTCCGGCTGTCGGTCCCCAGGGTGTCGAGCCGGCGCCAATCGGGTTGGTGGTTGTAACAGGAGGGGGAACGAGTCCTGTGCGACGGGAATTATGCCTTCTTACCAATCTGGAGACGTGACATGGCAACGCGAAAAGATACCTTATCGACAAATCGCAATTCGAGCCGCTCCGAGGGCAGTGGTAGTGCTTTTTCCTGGAGCTCGGCAGGCGTTTTCGCGGGCGTGGCTTTGGGCGGTGCGGCACTGGCCCTCGCCGCCAATCTGGGTAGAAAGTTCGCTGTCCAGGCAGTGAGTGCGCGGAAAGGAAACTGGGCCGACACGCTTGCAGCCGAGCATGTCATGGTGCTTGCAATCTTCGACAAGATGCTCGCCACGGATGACCGGCAGACGACGAAGCGTAAAACACTTCTGGTGAAGCTGGGTCATGCGCTCGACAAACATGCCTATGCCGAGGAACATGTCGTTTATCCAGCACTTCGCGAAGCCAATGATCGGGCCGATGCGGAAGAGCTCGAGACCGAACATGGCGAAGTCAAAACCTTTTTATACCGGCTGCAGAATATGGCGGCCGACGCGCCCGAGTGGCTCGAGACGGTGAGCGAATTTCGAAATTCGGTTTCGGCCCATGCCCGAATGGAAGAGGATGAAATCTTTCCGCGATTGCGGAGCGAGATTGACGAGGAGCTGGATGCCAGGATCACCCACGAAGTGAATAAGGCCGGGTTCATGATGGCCTGAACGTTGCGATGCAGTCGAGCCTGCGTTCAGTATTGGGGTCGGGGCGCAGGCTCGTTCCTTTTGGTCGTTCGGCCTGGAGGACGCCGACGGAGAATCAATGTTCCTAACAATTGTTGGAAGCCCCCGAGATTGCCGCAACAAATTCGTCGCCTCGCTGTTTGGAACACGTAACTAAGAGGATGCAGAGTGCTGCAGCATAGTCTCTTTCCAGCAGTCATCCATTTAAAGGCTGCCCGCGATTATAAGCAGCAGCGCGACCGAATCGACGACGAGCTGCGCCAAACCAGCGACCGTGCCCGACAGGCCCATCTGAAGTCTTTACGGGATCGAAGCCAGCGCCTGGTTGATTTTCATTCGGGGTTGGCTTCACAAGGCAATACTGCCGAGAGCGCGTGATGCCTCGATATTTCATGCATTTGCACAACGCGGAATTGCTCCGCGACCACGAGGGACGCCTGTTCGCTGATTTGGAGCAGGCCTGCGCCGCCGCGAGGGAGGCCGCGGGTGAGCTCATCGCCGAGCAGATCGGTCGCGGCGACCTCGTCAATCTGCGGGAGACACTGGAAATCGTCGACGAAGATGGTCGAACGGTTGCGACGTTTCGGTTCGCGGATTTTTTCTTGCAGGACGATCCGAACGCCGATCTATGAAAATACATTCAAACTTATGTTGATGTAGTTAAGGCTAATTCATGTTAGGGAAGATGGATCGCAGCTGCACTATCGTGGGCGCTGGCGACCGAGAGTTTCTACGTGCTCCCGCCCCAACGGAGAGCGACGTGCCAGATACACGGGAAATCCTGTCTAGACTGATTGCGCGGTTCGAACATCGAGCACCTATCAGCGAATCGGATCGAGCGGCGGTAATGGCTCTTCCGTTCGATCTGAAGACCTATCCCAGACACAGCTATCTCGTACGCGAGGGCGAGCGCGCGAAGTCGGCCAAGCTCATCGTGAGTGGCTTGGCGTTTCGGCACAAGGTGACCGCCGAGGGCGCAAGACAGATCGTCAGCATCCACATGCCGGGCGACTTCGTCGATCTCGAAGGTAGCCAGTAAAGGTTGGTGCAGATTCATGCCGAAGACTGACATCGCATATTATCGAGAACGCCTGAATGCCGAGCGCGCATTGGCGGAAGCCGCCACAGAGAAGGGTGTCGCCGCTGTACACGAGGCGCTTGCGCGAGAATATCAGCGCCGGATCGAGCAGTGCCACGAGCAACCGACGCTGCGGATCGTATCGCCCGAATGATTTCAGCAGGATGAAATTGGACTTAAGCCAAGCCGCCCACCCCTATCAGATGGGTCCGAGCGTCTCCTGAAAGGCTCCACTGCGCGAGGACGGCGATGGTCGGTCGCGAAGGCCGCGACGCTGCGATTGAGTAGCCGATGGCCAGTGAACCTTAAGGCCGCTCGCGCTTTTCCTAAAGGCAAAGGAGGCGAAATGGTGTCTAGCCAGCGGTGGCCCGATCGACTGTGGCTGGTCCGACATGGCCAGAGCCAGGGCAATGTGGCGCGAGATGCGGCGCATGAGGCAGGCGCGCATGTGATCGACCTCGATTTGCGCGATGTCGACGTGCCGCTGAGCGACCTCGGCCATCAACAGGCCGCCGCCACCGGCCGCTGGTTCGCCGCTCTGCCCGAGGACGAGCGCCCCGAAATCATCCTCTCCTCGCCCTACATCCGCGCCAAGCAGACCGCCGAGGCGATCTGCGCGGCGGGCGGATTGGCCGGCGGCTCAAAGCCGACCATCCTCGACGAGCGCCTGCGCGAAAGGGAATTCGGCGTGTTCGACGGGCTCACCGCAAGCGGCATCCGCGCCCGCTATCCCGACGAGGCGTCGCATCGCGCCAAGATGGGCAAATTCTACCACCGCGCGCCGGGCGGGGAGAGCTGGGCCGACGTCATCCT
>JAZKHF010000064.1:0-3893 GCA_040385545.1 Pseudomonadota bacterium | reverse complement strand
CGACCTGTTGGGGAAGCGCCGCCGCGCTGACGCGCCACACCTTGTTGCCGACATCATCCGCCACCAGCAGGCTGCCGTCCTTGCCGATTTGGACCCCGACCGGGCGACCGTAAGCGACATCGCCGACGCGGAAGCCGCTCAACACGGAAACCGGCTTGGCGCCGGGTGCCGGCATCGCACCGGCGAACGGGACGAACACCACTTCATAACCGCTCCATGGTTTGCGGTTCCACGACCCATGCTCGCCGATGAAGGCACCGCTGGCGAATTGGGGCGATAGCGACTGGCCGGTCGCAAAGGTCAGCCCAAGCGCGGCCACATGGGGTCCCAGCGCGTAGTCGGGAGCGATCGCTTGTGCGACCATCGCGGGGTTCGCGGGCGGGCGGCTGTCGACGTTCGCGCCATAATAGCTCCACGGCCATCCGTAGAAGGCGTTCTTTTTGACGGATGTGAGGTAGTCGGGGACGAGGTCGTTACCCAATTCGTCGCGCTCGTTGACCACTGTCCAAAGCGCACCGCTGGCAGGGTTGATGGCGATCCCGACCGGGTTGCGAAGACCTCCGGCAAAGATGGCATAGCGGCCCGTCTTGGGGTCGACCTGCCAGATGGCGGCGCGGCCTTTTTCCATCGCCATGCCGTTTTCGCCGACATTGCTGTTCGACCCGATGCCGACATACAGCATCCGTCCCTGCGGGTCGGCGACCAACGATTTGGTCCAGTGCCGATTGTAGCCGGACGGCAGTTCGGTCACGAGCCGAGGCTTGGCCGTGATGGTCGTCTGACCGACCGTGAAGGGGAAGGCGACCAGCGCATTGGCATTGGCGACAAACAATTCGCCGCCAATCACCGCCATCCCGAAGGGCGAATAAAGATCATGGTCGAGCAGCACCGTTTTGGTTTCAGCCCGTCCGTCGCCATCGGCGTCGCGCAGCAATGTGATCCTGTTGGCGCTCGGATTCTTGCCCGACCCGGCATTGCCCATGACAATGCCTTCGACAAATTTCTTGATCGGGCCGCCGGTCCTGTCGGTGCCGGGACTATCGCTTTCGGCCACCAGCACGTCGCCATTTGCGAGCGTGAGCAGCCAGCGCGGATGGCTTAAGTCGCCCGCAAACTCATTGACCGACAGTCCCGCCGCCGCCTTGGGCGTCATTCCTGCTGGCCAGCCCTTGGCGTCGGCAACGCTGACCGTGGGAAGAAAGGTTCTGGAGGGAGCCTCGAGTTTTGGATTGGGGCCGACGTACGCATTGATGTCGGCAGTCGACGGGCTCGCACCACAGCCGGCGAGCAAGCCGGACAACAGGAAGGTTGAAGCGATCAGGCGCATGACAATGCTCCGCAAATGGATTGTTCGATGAAACGGATCAATTGCCGGAAAGTGCCTGCGGCCTAGCCGACCTTGGGTTCGGGAGCGTGAAGCCGCACGCGCAGGATCCGCCTGGTGTCCGAATCCACCGCTTCCAGCCGCCAACCACTCGGATGGACGACGCATTCGCCCTGAAGCGGGATATGACCCGCGAGCAGGAACATCAGCCCGCCCAGCGTGTCGACCTCATCGTCATCGGAGAACAGGCTTTTGTCGACCGCCGCGGCCAACTCATCGAGCTCGATCCGGGCATCGGCTTCCCACACGCCTTCCTCCAGCATCACGAGGTTGGCGACTTCCTCCTCGTCATGCTCATCCTCGATCTCGCCGACGATTTCCTCGACCACATCCTCGATCGTCACCAGCCCCTCGGTGCCGCCGAATTCGTCGACGATGATCGCCAGGTGCATCCGCTCGGCCCGCATCCGCGCCATCAGGTCGAGCACACCCATCGACTCCGGGACGAACAGGGGGGTGCGAAGCAAGGCACCGACCGATCGGTCGATCGATGGATCGCGGCTGGCGACGAAGACGTCCTTGATGTGAATCATGCCCACCACATGGTCGAGCGAATTGGCATAGACCGGCAGGCGGCTGTGGCCGGCGTCGGCAAAGGCCGCGACAAGATCGTCGAACGCGATCGTGTCAGGGACGGCGATGATGTCGCCCCGCGTTACCGCGACTTCGCCGGCTGTGCGGTCGCCGAAATGCAGCAGGTTGCGCAACATTTGCCGCTCGAGCGGACTGAGGTCACCGTTAATCTGTCGCTCGCCCTCGGCATCGTCGATCGCTTCCTCGATCTGGTCGCGGAGCGTCGTTTCGCCATCGTCGCCGAAGATCAGCGCGCGCATCCCGCGCCACAACCGCGATCCATTGTCGGGGGAAGTGGCCATCAATCGTGCGCCTCGAGAAGGTAGGGATCGGCGATCCCGATCCGCGCCAGCGCCCGAACCTCGCGCGATTCCATGTCGGCCGCCTGGGCATCGTCCCCATGATCGTAGCCGAGCAAGTGCAACGTCCCGTGGACCATCAGATGCGCCGCGTGGCGCTCGATCGGCACCGCTTTGGCGGCAGCCTCCGCCGCACACACACCATGGGCCATGATGATGTCGCCAAGCATCAGTTCGGGGCCACGAATGGCGGCGGTCAGTTCGGCACCATCGGTCATCGGAAAGGACAGGACGTTGGTCGGCTTGTCCTTGCCGCGCCATTGGGCGTTGAGCAGGCGCACCTCTTCGTCACTTCCCAGGCGAAGCGAAATCTCCACGCCGCGCGGCCCTTCGGTCAGCCCGGGGAAGGCGCTTTCGGCGATGGCGGCGGTGGCGGCGGAACGAGCAAGCTCGTCCCACCTGGTGTTACTGTCCCACTCCGGATCGGCGTCGATGATGATGTCGAGCGTCATCAGTATCCCGGCCCCTCATAGGCCTCGACGATCCGCCCGACGAGCGGATGACGGACCACGTCCTTGGCCGAGAAACGGATCATCGACAGCTTGGGAATGTCCTCGAGCTTCTCGACCGCATCGTTAAGCCCGGACTCCTGCCCGCGCGGCAGATCGGTCTGGTTGGGATCGCCGCAGATAACCATCCGACTGCGCATGCCGAAGCGGGTCAGGAACATCTTCATCTGCTGCGGCGTGGTATTCTGCGCTTCGTCTAGGATGATGAAGGCATCCGAGAGTGTTCGCCCGCGCATGAAGGCGATCGGCGCAATTTCGATTTCGCCAGAGGCGATCCGCCGCTCGACCTGCTCGGTCGGAAGCATGTCGTAGAGCGCGTCGTAGAGCGGGCGGAGATAGGGATCGACCTTCTCCTTCATGTCACCGGGCAGAAAGCCCAATCGCTCGCCCGCCTCGACCGCGGGACGCGACAGGATCAGCCGGTCGACCTGGCCCGAAATCAGCATCGCCACAGCCTGTGCCACAGCGAGATAAGTCTTGCCCGTCCCCGCCGGACCGAGCGCGAAGATCATGTCGTCGCTCGCCAGTGCTTCCATGTAGCGAGTCTGGCGGGCCGAGCGCGGGACGATGGTCTTCTTGCGCGTACGAATCATGATCGCGGCGGGCTTGGCCACCTCGGCCGAGATGATCCCGTCCAGCGCCGGCTGGTTGGCCATGCCGATCACCGCCTCGACCGCGGCGGCATCGACGTCCTGCCCCTGGTCGAGCCGATTGTAGAGCCCGACCAGCACATCCTTTGCGCGGGCGGCCGGATCGGGCTCGCCCTCGATCATCACGCGGTTGCCCCGCGCGTTGATATGCACGCCGAGCCGGTCCTCGATCAACACGAGGTGACGGTCGTAATCGCCGAATAGCGGCCCGAGCAGGTACGGCTGGTCGAACTCCAGCTCGAGCCGGGCGCGGCCCTCGATGATGTGATCGTCAAGCGATGGGGGGAGGTTCAGTTTGGCCATCAGTCCTGTGCCTCCGCGCCGCGCAAGACACCGCCAAGACTGTTCGGCAACGCATGGGTGACGGTGACATCGACCATGTCGCCGATCGCGGCGTCGGTGGTGACGAAGATCGATT
>JAZKHF010000063.1:0-3583 GCA_040385545.1 Pseudomonadota bacterium | reverse complement strand
GCGGTAACGGGCAATATCCAGTTCCGCGAGCAAATCGGAAAGCGGCGGGATGTCGTCGTCCCGCTCGATCATCGTCGCAACCAGGCCGAAACGCTGGAGGGCGGCGTCGTACAGCGACCAGACGTCCGGTGCGACCGGCTGATCGTGGGTATCGATCAGCATCGTTTCGCCCTGACTATGCCCCGCCAGATGCATCTGGCGGACCCGGTCGACGGGAAGGGCGGCGAGATAGGCTTCAGCGTCGAAGCCATGGTTGCGGCTGCTGACGAAGACATTGTTGACGTCGAGTAGCAGGTAGCAGCCGGTGCGGCGGCACATTTCGGCCAGGAAGCCCCATTCGGTCATGCCGCAATCGGCAAACTGGACGTAGCTCGACGGATTTTCGAACAGCATCGGCCGCTCGAGTGCATCCTGCGCAACCGCAATGTTGGCGCACACCGTCTCGAGCGCTTCTTCGCTATACGGCAGGGGCAACAGGTCATGCGTGTTGTGATCGCCGATCCCGGTCCAGCACAAATGATCGGACACCCATAACGGTCGAACCCGATCAGCAAGGGTTTTGAGGCGCTTGAGATAGTCGCGGTCGAGCGAGTCGGCAGTGCCAATCGACATGGAAACGCCGTGCATCGCGACCGGATAACGCTCGCGGACCGCGTCGAGTGTGGCGAGCGGGCGCCCGCCTTCGACCATGAAATTCTCCGAAATGATCTCGACGAAATCGACCGGGATGTCGCGCTCCAGAAAATCGGCATAATGCGGCCGGCGAAGGCCAAGGCCAAAGCCGGCGAAGCTCGCGATTTCGGTCATCATTAGGGTTTGCCTTCGATGCGTCATTGGAAATGACGGCCCGGCCGCAGGGGGACGCGGCCGGACCGCCAAGCCTTAGCTGCGCAAGTCGCCGATTGTGCCGCCCTTGCTCAGGCACTGGCTTGCCTTGAGTGCCTTGAAGCCGTGGCCCTTGCACTCGTTTTGGCCTTTGCATTCATGCGCCGTGGTCTTGCAGTCGGAATTCCCTTTGCAGCTATGCAAGCCATAACAATGTACCGTGTCATTGGCACCGACAGCGGCGCCCTGGCTGCCGCTCGGTGGGGTGGCGGCGGTGGCAATGGTTGAAAGTGCGAAGAGAGCGGCTGCCGACGTGAGGCGGATACCGGTGCGAAGGTTGGTCATGGAAAGTCTCCGAATGCATTGCGCCAGATTGGCGTCCGGCATTCGCTGGTACCCGCGCATTGGTTACAATCGGCGCACTGGAATGCCGGTTTTCGCGGGATGTAACGAAATCGACCGGCGCGGCGAATGACGGCATGTTCATCACAAGGAGAATGATATGCGCACCCCTTCGAAAAGCCAGATGCTGGCCGGCCTGCTTGCTGCCTCGGTCACCGCCGGTCTTGCCACCGCCGCGTCAGCCCAGGCCAAGAAGCCGGCGACCGAAAAATGCTATGGTGTCGCCAAAGCGGGCAAGAACGATTGCGCCGCTGGTCCTGGCACCAGCTGCTCCGGGACGTCGACCAAGGATTATCAGGGCAATGCGTGGAAACTGGTCAAGGCGGGCACGTGCCTGACGATCAAGACCCCCAAGGGCAATGGCTCGCTGAGCGCCAAGGCCTGATCGGGTGGCCAGCCTGATCGCCGCTTACGACCGGACGACGCTGGCGCTGGCGGGAAAGGCCGGCGAGGGTATCGCGCTGCTGTTCCTGCGGATTGCCTTCGCCGGTATTTTCTGGCGATCCGGGCGCACCAAGATCGAGGAGGGCAGCTGGTTTACGATCAGCGACAGTGCCCACTTCCTGTTCAGCGAAGAATATGCCGGTGTTCCGCTGCCGCCCGAATTTGCGGCGGTGGCGGCCACCGGCGCGGAACATCTGTTTCCTTTCCTGCTGGTTATCGGGCTGATGACCAGATTGTCGGCGTCGGCGTTGCTGATCATGACCATGGTCATCCAGATCTTCGTCTATCCGGACGCCTGGTGGTCGGTACATGCGCTATGGACGGCAATGGCGCTGGTCCTGATCGCGCGGGGCGGAGGGGAATATTCGGTGGATCGACTGCTGACCCGTGGCCGACGCCAGTGAAGGCCGATGAAGCCGGCATGGCGCGTCTCATGGCGCTGGCCCAGGGGGGCGATCGTGCCGCCTATTCGGCGCTGCTCACTGCCTGTGCCACCTGGCTCAAGCGCTATTTTAGCCGCCGCGTAGCACCATCCAGCCTGGACGATCTGGTACAGGAGACTTTGTTGACCTTGCATCGCAAGCTGTCGAGTTACGACCCGACGCGACCCTTTTTTCCGTGGCTGGCAGCAGTCGCGCGATACCGTTGGGTGGATCATCTGCGGCTGATTTATCGGGCCGAGATGGTTGAATTGGACCGCGATCTTGCCGACCACGGCGATCACGAACAGCTTGCCGCGCGGCTCAGCCTGGAACGTCTGTTCGCCCATTTGCCCACCGGCCAGGCCCGCGCGATCGAGCTGGTCAAGATCCACGGCCTGTCGATCGCGGAGGCATCAAGAGCCTGCGGGCAAAGCGAACCCTTAGTGAAAACCAACATCCATCGCGGGCTGAAAAAGCTGTCGATGCTGATCGAAGAAGCGGAATGAACGATGTCGAGTAAGTCTGATAATTTCATTGACGCGCTGGTCGGCGATTTGCGGCCGGTGCGGGCAATGCGCGCGCGCGACGGGCTGGCGCTTGCTGCGCTGGCGGGCGGGACGACCATCTCCCTGACCGTGGCGATGCTTGGCCTGCGTCCGGATGTCGCGGCCGGCAATTTCTCAGCGCTGTTCCTGTTTGCCAACGGCCTGCTGTTGGCGGTCGCGATTGGTTGCACGATGGCCGCCGTAAGGATGGGAATGCCGCGTGTCGGCCAATCGAGTCATGGATGGAAATGGGTAGTTGCGATCGCCGGTCTGCTGCCAATCGCGGCGGTGATCATGCTGGCGTCGCGAACGGAAGCGATGCCGGAAACGCTGGCCAGAGGGCATGAACTCAAATGTGTCGCGATGGGCCTTTGCTTGGGATTGCTGACGGCGGCGACCTTGATTGTCTGGCTCCGCCGCGGCGCCCCGACCTCGATCGGGCGCGCGGGCTTGATGGTCGGCCTCGCATCCGGCAGCGTCGGAATGCTGGCATTCTCGCTTCACTGCCCGATCGACAGTTTCTATCATGTCGGACTATGGCATTCACTGCCGATCTTGCTTGGCGGATTGCTCGGACGGATCGCGATTCCGCGATTGATCCGCTGGTAATTGGCCGGCGGGTCAGCGCGCGTCGGCGATCCGGTCGAACTTTTCCTGGGCGGAACGAATGCATCCGATATGTTCGATCGCCCAATCGCCAAGCGCCTTGACCGGCGCGCGCAAGGAAATGCCGAGTTCAGTCAGCTCATAATCCACCCGAGGCGGAATCGTCGCAGTGACGGTTCGGGTCAGCAGGCCGTCGCGCTCAAGGCCGCGTAGACTGAGGGTCAGCATGCGCTGCGAGATACCATCGATCTCGCGCTTGAGCTCGGAGAAGCGACGCGGTCCGTTGGCGAGGATCATGACGATCAGCATGCTCCATTTGTCGCCGACCCGGTTGAGCAC
>JAZKHF010000062.1:0-5878 GCA_040385545.1 Pseudomonadota bacterium | reverse complement strand
CCGACCACGGCTTCAGCCCCGACGAATATGACCGTGTGCTGCACGCGCTGGGCCGTGAGCCCAACCTGGTCGAGCTCGGCATCTTTTCAGTCATGTGGTCCGAGCATTGCAGCTACAAAAGCTCGCGCTTCCACCTGAAGAAGCTCCCCACCGAAGCACCGTGGGTTATCTGCGGCCCGGGCGAAAATGCCGGCGTGATCGACATTGGGGACAATCAGGCGGCGATCTTCAAGATGGAGAGCCACAACCACCCGAGCTACATCGAACCTTACCAGGGTGCGGCGACCGGGGTCGGCGGAATCCTGCGCGACGTCTTCACCATGGGCGCGCGCCCGATCGCCAATTTGAATGCGCTCCGCTTCGGCCGCCCCGACCATCCGCGCATGCGTCATTTGATCAGCGGCGTGGTCGCGGGCATCGGCGGCTACGGCAATTGCGTCGGCGTCCCGACCGTCGGCGGCGAGGTCAATTTCGACGCGGCGTACGATGGCAACATATTGGTCAATGCGATGACGGTGGGCGTCGCCGACCAGAACAAGATTTTCTATTCCGCGGCCTCGGGCGTGGGCAATCCGATCGTCTATGTCGGCAGCAAGACCGGCCGCGACGGGATCCACGGCGCGACCATGGCCTCGGCCGACTTCGCCGAGGGCGACGAGGACAAGCGCCCGACCGTCCAGGTCGGCGACCCGTTCACCGAGAAATTGCTGATCGAAGCCTGCCTTGAGCTAATGGCGTCGGACGCGATCGTCGCCATCCAGGACATGGGCGCCGCGGGCCTGACCTCCTCCAGCGTCGAAATGGCGAGCAAGGGCGGGGTCGGCATCCGCCTCGACATGAACGCCGTCCCCCAGCGCGAAACCGGCATGACCGCCTACGAGATGATGCTGTCGGAATCGCAGGAGCGGATGCTGATGGTCTTGAAGCCCGGCAAGGAAGCCTTCGCCGAGGCCATTTTCCACAAGTGGGAGCTCGACTTCGCGGTGATCGGCGAAGTCACCGACACCGGCCGCATGGTGCTCGAACATCATGGCGAAGTGGTGTGCGACATCCCGCTCGGTCCGCTCGCCGACGATGCCCCCCTCTACGAGCGCCCCTACCTCAGCCCCGAAGACTATAAGGCGTGGGCCAAAGTCGAACCGCTCGGCGACATCCCCGAAAACACCGACATCGCGGCCGACCTCCTCAAGCTGATGGCCAGCCCCAACATCGCCAGCCGCAGCTGGATCTGGGAGCAATATGACAGCCAGGTCGGCGCCGATACCGTCCAGCGCCCCGGCGGCGACGCCGCGGTCGTCCGTGTCCACGGCACGCGGAAAGCGCTGGCGATGACCACCGACTGCACCCCACGCTATTGCTACGCCGACCCCTATGAAGGCGGCAAGCAGGCCATCGCCGAAGCCTATCGCAACCTGTGCGCGGTCGGCGCGCGGCCGCTCGCGGTCACCAACTGCCTCAACTTCGGCAACCCCCAGCGGCCCGAAATCATGGCCCAGATCGTGGGCTGCCTCAAAGGCATGAGCGAAGCCTGCATCGCGCTCGACATGCCGATCGTGAGCGGCAACGTCTCGCTCTACAACGAAAGCAAGGCCACCGGCGGCGGCTCTGCAATCCTCCCCACCCCCGCCATCGGCGCCGTCGGCATTCTCGACGATTGGGAAAAGAGCGCGACGATTGCGTTAAAAGCCGAGGGTGAGACGATCCTGCTGATCGGCCATTCTGCCGGCCATATTGGCCAGTCGCTGTGGCTCGACGTCTGCCACGACCGCCGCGATGGCGAGGCTACCCCAGTCGATCTCGCGGTCGAACGCCGCGCCGGAGAATTGCTCCGCTCGCTGATCGCCGACGGCCTCGTCAGTGCGGTACACGATTGCTCGGACGGCGGCGCCTTGGTCGCGGTGACGGAAATGGCCCTCGCCGGAAACATCGGCGCGACCCTCGTCCTGCCCGCGCTCGCCAACCCGGCCGCGATCCTGTTCGGCGAGGACCAGGCGCGCTTCATCGTCACCACGCGCGACGTCGACAGCGTAGTTGCCCGCGCCGCCGTCGCCAACCTCATGGCCGCCCCGATCGGCTCGGTCGCCGGCGATGCGATCGACGGCAGGGACCTTCACATCCCCCTCGCCACCCTCCGCGCCGCGCACGAAGGCTTCTTCCCCGCCCTGATGGACGGCGAGCTTTAGACCCGCATTGAAAATCGCATCAATTGATGCTATGTCACACACATGCGGACGACAATCACGATTGATGACGAGCTCCTCGCCACGGCGATGGAATATACTGGTGTCAAAGAGCGGGCGACCATCATCCGCATGGCCCTCGAAAGCCTTGTCGCGCGCGAAGCGGGTCGCCGCCTAGCCCGCCTTGGCGGATCGGATCCGGATGCCTGGGCCGCTCCCCGTCGCCGACCGTGGACTGACCCGGACACAGATTCCGCCGCCGCATGATCCTGGTCGATACGTCGATCTGGATCGACTTTATGCGCCAAGGCTCGGGCGCTCCACTCGACTATCTTCTCGCCGGTGAAAGCGTCGTCATGCACGACTTCGTGTTCGGTGAAATCGCAATGGGATCGCCAAAGAATCGCAAGTCGCTCCTGGCCTTGCTGCGCGGCCTTCACCGAATTCCGACTGCTAGCCATTTTGAAGTCATGACCCTGATCGAGAATGCCAAATTGTTCGGTCTGGGCCTGTCCTACATTGACGTGCATCTGCTTGCCGCCTCGCTTGCGTCAGCGGATCATGATCCGGTCCGGCTCTGGACTCGGGATAACAAGTTACTGGCTCAAGCCGAGCGCCTGGGTGTTGCCCACACGCCCTAGACTTGCGAACGCGTCGCATTAGCGCTACATCGGCGCGATGATCATCTGCTCCTGCAATGTGATTCGCGATTGCGACATTCGGGCTGCGGCCCGCCGTGGCTGCCGCGACGGCGAGTCCGCCTATCGATCGATGGGCTGCGAGTTCGTGTGCGGCGGCTGCCGCGACCTGGCCGACGAGATTGTCGAGGAAGCACGCCAGTCCCCGGCCGTGAACGACCGCCGCGCTGCTTAAATCGCGATTGCGACTGACTCGCATTCGCATATTTTTCCCTGATTTCAGCCACTTTTGTGCTTTCCCAGCACAACGGCGAAGACTATGACGTCCGCCTGCAACAGGAGTCGCGTCATGAAGGGCAATCCACGGGTCATCGAGCTGCTTAACGAGGCCCTCAAGGCCGAGTTGACCGCGATCAACCAATATTGGCTGCATTACCGCATGCTCGACAATTGGGGGGTCAAGAAGCTCGCCGACTACGAGCGCCATGAGTCGATTGACGAGATGAAGCATGCCGATCGCTTCACCGACCGGATCCTGTTCCTCGACGGCTTCCCCAACATGCAGTCGATGAATCCGCTTCGTATTGGCGAGAGCGTTGAGGAAATCCTAAAGGCCGATCTCGCCGCCGAGCATGAAGCGGTCGAGATGTATCGCAACGGCGTGGCCGAGTGCGAAGCGCTCAAGGACTATGTCAGCCGCGACCTGTTCGCCGAAGTCCTCCGCGACGAGGAAAAACACGTCGACTTCATCGAGACCCAGTTCGACATGATCCGCCAGATGGGCATCCAGAATTACATCCAGCTCCAGTCCGAGGCCGCCGAGGAAAGCGCGTGAAGCCCCACGCAGAGCTTCCCTACACCGCCCTGCCCGACCTCGCCGACGACGAACGGATCGCCCGCGCCCGCGATTTCCGCGAGGATATCGCGGCCCGGCGCACCTGCCGCATGTTCGCGCCCACATCGGTGCCGCGCGCGGTGATCGAGGAGGCGATCCTCGCCGCCGGCTCCGCGCCCTCGGGGGCCAATCACCAGCCGTGGCATTTCGCTGTGGTAATGTCGCCCGATCTCAAACATCGCATCCGTATCGAAGCGGAGAAGGAAGAAGCCGCCTTCTACGCCGGCAAGGCGGGTCAGGAATGGCTCGAGGCGCTGGCCCCGCTCGGCACCGACAGCGACAAGAGCTTCCTCGACATTGCCCCCTATCTGATCGTGGTGTTCGGCCAGCGTCGCGGCGGGATCGAGCCGGGCGATGACCGCAAGAATTACTACGTCACCGAAAGCGTCGGCATCGCCTGCGGATTGATGCTCGCCGCGCTCCACCGCGCCGGTCTCGCGACGCTCACCCACACGCCGTCGCCAATGGGATTCCTGCGCGACATCTGCCGCCGTCCAGCCACCGAAACGCCAGTGATGATCATCGTCGCCGGCCTGCCTGCCGAAAACGCAACCATCCCCGAATATGCCACCCGCAAAAAGCCGCTGGAGCAAATCGCCAGCTGGCATTAGGCAAGGGCTGCGGGGGAAACAAATTCATGACTTCGACGGCGCGCTTCGAAACCCTCGACATTGTCCGCGGCGTCGCGGTGATGGGCATCCTTGTGATGAATATCGCCGCCTTCGCCATGCCCTATCCCGCCTATGCCAACCCCGCGGCCTATGGCGGCGACAGCGGGGCCAATTTGGCCAGCTGGATCTTCAATTTCATCCTGTTCGACGGCAAGATGCGCGGGCTGTTCTCGATCCTGTTTGGCGCCTCCACCCTACTGGTGATCGAACGCGCAACGGCGGCAGGCGATGACGGCAGAAAGACTCATTATGCGCGGATGTTGGTGCTGTTCGCGTTCGGCCTGGTCCATTTCTACTTCATCTGGTTCGGCGATATCCTCGCCCTCTACGCCTTGAGCGGGATGATCCTCTATTTCTTCCGCAACAAGACGCCCAAGTCGCTGATCCGTTGGGCGGTCGCCTTCCTCACCCTGTCCTTGCTTTACTTCGGCGCCATCGGGCTCACCGGGATGGTCGCCGGCACCGACACGGTCGATGCCCGCACATCGGCGGAGTTCATGGAGGCCCGCCGCACGATCGAGAGTGAAGTGGGTGCCTCCAGCCCCAAGATCGCCACGGATCTCACCCTCTATAAATCCGATTATCCCACGATCGTCGAATCTCGCCTGATCGGCCGCACGTTTGAGCCGTTCATGTCCTTCTTCGGCTTCGGTTTTGAGACCTTGGGCCTGATGTTCATCGGCATGGCCCTGTTCAAGTCGGGCATGCTGACCGGCCAGTGGGAGGTCGCCCGCTATCGCAAATGGGCGATCCGAGCCGCGATCATCGCTTTGCCGCCGCTCGCCTTTCTCGCCTGGTGGCAAATCAGCGCCGATTTCGACGCGGTGCGCGTGTTCCTCGCCTTCCTCGCTCTATCCGTTCCCTTCGACATATTGCTCGCAGTCGGTTGGGCGGCGGCGATTATCTGGTGGGTCAAGGTCGGGCCAATGCCCGCGCTCAAGTCCCGGGTCGCGGCGGCCGGCCGCATGGCGTTCACCAATTATCTCGCCACCTCGGTGATCATGAGCAGCATCTTTTACGGCTATGGCGGCAATCTGTTCGGCGAGGTCGACCGCGCCGCATTGTGGCTGTTCGTGCTCGGAATGTGGGCGCTGATCCTGGTCTGGTCCAAGCCCTGGCTCGATCACTTCCATTACGGCCCGATGGAATGGCTGTGGCGAACGCTGTCGCGGATGGAGGTCCAGCCGCTACGGCGAAGCTAAATCCGCCCGAATTCCTGGTTCGCCACCTTGCGTCCGAACCCGCCAGCCGCCGCGCGCGTCTTGAGCGGATTGGTCGCCTTGTCGAACATCGCCACCGTCAGATCGAACATCCGGCGAAGCTCGACCACGTCCGGCACCAGTTCGTCGGGAAAGCGGTGGGTTTCGATACAGGTGCGCGCGACGCTCTCGATCTTCTCGGCGACATCGGCCAGCGGTTCGGCCCCGAACTGGCGCGATTCGCCCTTCAGCGTGTGCGCCGGGATCACCAGTGCGACCGTGTCATGCTCGCGCA
>JAZKHF010000061.1:0-8517 GCA_040385545.1 Pseudomonadota bacterium | reverse complement strand
GCGCGAGTCGCTAAAAGCGCGGCTCTCGCGCTTCGAAGGGATCAGCGTCGGACTCCGGAGCGCCAATTGCAAGGGGGCAGTGCGGTGGTGGGTTGCCTAGCTCAGGCTGGCCGCTGCCTTGCGACAATCATCGGCGCATTCGCGGCAGATCTGGGCGCACAATTTGCAATGCTCGTGGGCATGCTGCTCGCATTCCGCGGCGCAAGCCTCGCACATCCGCGCGCACAGCTCGAGCAGTTCGCGCAGCATCGGCTGGTCGTCGCCGGTGCGACGTGCGCCAAGCCGCGCCGTCGCCTCGCAAATGTCGCTGCAGTCCAGGCACAGGCGGATGCACTGGGTCATGTCGTGGCCGCTCTCGGCCATACAGGCGTCGGCGCAACTCAGGCACATTTTGGAGCAATACATGAGGTGATGCACCGCATCGCCAAGCGCCTGGTTGCCGTCGGCACGCGGGTGCAGCGAAATCATCTTGCGAATGGACATGGAATCTCCTCTTTCCCGTTGAACTGCAGCATGCGGCGGATGTTCCGCTTGAGCAAGCGGGGCCGCAAGGCTACGTTCGCATTTCGTTCCGCTTCAGGAGGCCCAGTTGGACTCGACTGCCATCATTTTCATCCTTGTCGCCCTGATTGTCGGTGGCGTCATCGGCTGGCTCGTCGGATCGAGGAAAAGCGCGGCAGGCGAGGGGGTGGCGGAAGCGCTCCGGCTCCAGCTCGATGGCGTCCGCGAGGAACGCGATGCCCATGCCCGGTCGATCGAAACGCTCCGCAAGGATCATGGCGACCTGTCCTCTCGCCATGCGGCCTCGGTCGCGGCGCAGGAAGAACGCGAGCGGGCGTTCGAGGAGCGTCTGGCCGAAATCAATGCCGCCAAGGAGGCGCTCGGCGCGCAATTCGCCGAGGTCGGGGGCAAATTGCTCGAAAGCGCGCAGAAGCAATTCCTCGAACGCGCCGACCAGCGCTTTAAGGAAAGCGAAGCGACATCGGGTAACAATCTCAAGGCGTTGCTGCAGCCAGTTCACGAACGGTTGCAGAAATATGAGGAGACAGTCACCAAGGTCGAAAGCGAGCGGAAGGACGCCTTCGGGCTACTTACAGGGCATATCGAGGCGATGAAATCGGGCACCGAGCGCGTGTCCGCTGAGGCCGCCAAGCTCGTCAATGCGCTTCGCAACGCCCCCAAGGCGCGGGGCCGCTGGGGTGAGCAGCAATTGCGCAATGTGCTCGAAAGCTGCGGCCTTAGCGAACATGCCGATTTCGCGACCGAGGTCAGCCATACCGACGACGAGGGCGCGCGGATGCGGCCCGACGTCATTGTCCGCATTCCGGGCGGGCAGAGCCTGGTGATCGACGCAAAGGTCTCGCTCAATGCCTATCAGGATGCCTTCGGCGCGGTCGACGAAAGCGAGCGCGCGCTGCATCTCGTCACCCATGCCGGGGCGATCCGCAATCACGTCAACACACTCGGCGCCAAGGCCTATTGGAACCAGTTTCCCGACGCCCCCGATTACGTCGTCATGTTCATCCCTGGCGAGCATTTCCTGTCCGCCGCGCTGGAGCAGGACTCGACCTTGTGGGACTATGCCTTCGACAAGCGCGTTTTGCTCGCCACCCCGACCAACCTGATCGCCATCGCCCGCACCGTCGCAGCGGTGTGGCGACAGGAGAAACTGGCCAAGGAAGCGCGGCAGATCGGGGAGCTTGGCAAGGAATTGTACGATCGGCTGGCCAAGGCCGCGTCGGACCTGCGCAAGGTCGGCAGCGGGCTGACCAGCGCGGTCAATAATTACAACAGCTTCGTATCGTCGTTCGAAAGTCGATCGCTGGTCACCGCGCGTAAGTTTCGCGAGCTCAACATCGAGCCGAGTGCGCGCGAGATCGAAGCGGTTCCTCCGGTCGAGGCGCTGGCCCGCTACGGCGACGACAAAGTGCTGCCGCCGCCATCCGCCAATGAAGACGACGCGGCAGTATAACCAGTCAGGTTATTTCCTTGCAAAATAGGATTTGGCCGATCATCTTTGTCGGTCCGCCTGCCGGCTCTTTCAAATCCTCGATTCGCCCTTTGTTTCGTGCTCCGCAGAGCCGCGCTCGGTCGCGTTCTGGGAATTCCTTAAGTTTACAAATCACCCCGAAAATGGCGTCGAAGTAGCGAAACTTTATCAACCTAAGCCGTAGCTAGCGTCGCACCAACTCGATCGTCCCGGCATTGCTCGACAAGGTCATCCGGTTGCGGCCGGTGACCGCAACAGTCATCACTTGGCCCAGAATCGCGCTGCCCTCGGTCTCCAGGCGCATGTTGGGGCAGGCCATCCGCGTTGCCATCAGGGCGCCGACGTCGAGGGTGTTTCCGGCTTGGCTGTAGGTCCCGCCGATCCGGTTGCAGCCGAACTTGGCAGCGATCCGCCCGCCGTCGAAATCGATGTGATAATCACCCCGGCGCGGCACTGTGCGACCATTGACCCGCACGACCCGCCACCGGGTCTGCTCGAGCGTGGTTGCGGGTCCGGGCAAGGCAGACTCAACGCGTGGATTGCCGCGCTCGTCTACGCTCATGAAGAAAGACGCCGGTGCGCCGCAGCCCTGGTATAGTTTCCCATCGACATAAACCTGCACGGTGTCCGGATAATTGCGATCGCTCATTCCGTCGCTGCAGCGGCTACGCACCACGTTCACCCGGATACGGCGGCCGCTGTACATCGTCCCGGCCACGCCATTCTGTGCCGGCGGCGTCATCTCACTGACCGACAAATTGTTTCCGCGGTTCGTAAAGGTCATCCGCGTGCCAAGCGTCAGGTCCCAAAAGGGTTCGGTCCCGATTGCGCGATACTCACCACGATCCACGGGCGGTCCGGGATACGGAGCCGGGTAGGGCTGGGGCGGATAAGGCGCGGTCTGGCAGGCGGCGAGACCGAGGGCGACAGGCACGAGCGCTAAAATCATTCTCATACCGCAACAAACGTGCGGAGGACGAATGCGGTTCCGGCTCAATTGGCGTTGAGCGAGATGTCGCTGTCGGGCTCGGCCGTTTCAGACGTATCGGCGATCACCCCGCCACCGCATCCGCTGACGATACTGCCGTCGGCCGACACCGTTACCGTATCGCGATAGGTCCGGTCGCTCATTCCGTCGCTACAAGGGCCGGGTGCGATGGTCACCACCAGGCGGGTCCCGGCATAGCGACCAGCGACCGGGCGGAAGCGCGGCGGGGAAGGTTCAGCGATGATCGTCGCGCCATAATCGCCTTCATAGCTCATCGATGTCGGCGTTACGGTCAATGTCCATCCCGGCTCGGTTCCCAATGCCTTGTAACTCGGAGTTGGTGTTGCCGGCGGGGCAACATTGGTCTGTGGTGGGACTTCGATCTGCTGGGGAGCCTCGATATTCGCCTGTTGCTCGGCCGCAGCCTGCTCGTCGGTCAGGCGATCGGCGGGGGCGCCGCACCCCGCTAGCAACGCACACAGGATGAGAATTTTGGCATTCATCGCCAACTCGCTTTCACTTGATAGGCCATGACCGCCGCCGCCACTGCCGCGTTAAGACTGTCAGCCCGTCCCGCCATCGGAATCTTCACCAGCAGGTCGCAGGCTCGTTCGTAGTTTGATGGCAACCCCTGGCTCTCGTTACCAATCAGCAGGAAACAGGGTTGCTGATAAGTGGCGTCGAGATAGTCGGTGTCGGTGTTGAGGCTGGTGCCCACCAACTGTCCCGCGCCGCCGCGCAGCCATGGCAGGAATTCGTCCCATTTGGCGCTTGCCACCTGCTGGGTGAAGATCGCACCCATCGATGCGCGAACCGCCTCGACCGAAAAGGGGTCGGCATGGTCGTCGATCAGGATCAGTCCGCCCGCGCCGACCGCATCGCCAGTGCGCAGCATGGTGCCGATATTTCCGGGATCCCGAAGCGCCTGGGCGACCAGCCACAGCGGCGCCGACGTCCGGTCGATCGCCGCGAGGTCGGTCGGCGGCTGCTTGTAGACGCCCAGGATCGCTTGCGGGTTATCCTTGCCGCTCATCTTGGCGAGGATGTCGGGACTGGTTTCGATCACATCGGCGCCTTCGGCTTCCGCCGCGGCGATAATCTCGGCGGCGAGCGGATGCACCCCGTTGGCGGGAGAATAAGCAATTACCATCGGCAGCAGCCCGCTTTCCCGTGCCTCGGCCAGGATGCGCAGGCCCTCGGCCAGAAACTTGCCCTCGGCCTTACGCTCCTTCTTGTCGCGCAGTCCGCGAATCCGCTTGACGGTATCGTTGGCGAAGGAATGGATTTCGCGCGGCAAGGCTCAGTCCTCGCCGAAGCGATCCTCGATCAGCGCGGCCAGTTGCTCGATCGATTCCGCAGCGCCTTCGCCCGACACGTGGAGTACGACCGAGTCGCCCATCGCCGCGCCAAGCATCATCAGGCCCATGATCGATGTTCCGCAGACCTTGTTGCCGTCCTTCTCGACTTCGATCGTCGAGGGCAAGGCAGCGGCCAGATTGACGAATTTGGCGCTCGCCCGGGCGTGAAGCCCGCGCTTGTTGGTCATTTCAACGGTGCGGCTCAGCACGGTCAAGCCGCGGCTTCCCCAAGGATTTCGGAAGCGACGCTGATATATTTGCGTCCCGCTTCCCGCGCTGCGGCGACGGCAGCGTGGACGCCCATGACTTTGCGCGCGCCTTCCAGTCGAATCAGCATCGGCAGGTTCACACCGGCGATCACTTCAATGTCGCTGCTCTTCATCAGGCTGATGGCCAGGTTGGACGGGGTTCCACCGAACAGGTCGGTCAGGATGATGACGCCCTGGCCATGGCTGACGCGGTCAATCGCGTTGGCGATATCCTGGCGGCGCAATTCCATATCATCGTCGGCATCGATGCAAATTCCCTCGACCGCTTCCTGCGGGCCGACGACATGCTCCAGAGCCGTGATGAACTCGGCCGCCAGACGGCCGTGGGTCACCAACACTAATCCGATCATCTATTCACCTGGTTCACTGGCCGACCCGTCGGGGCGGACGTCTTCAATACGATCGTTCGGCGGGGAGGAGAGGTCACGGTGCCGGATATTCGCCGGAAAGCCCGCCAGACGCAACCGCTCCGCCATTTCGACTGCGGCAGCCACCGATCGATGACGCCCTCCGGTGCAGCCGAACGCAACCGTCAGATAATTTTTGCCGGCGGCCCAATAGCGGGGAATGAGATCGGATAGAAGTGCTTCAATCGTCGCCATCGATCCCGACCATCCCGGGTCGGCGGCGCAATAATCCTGGATGGCCTGATCCAGCCCGGTAAGCGGTCGCAACTCGTCGATCCAATAGGGATTGGGCACGAAGCGCATGTCGAACACCAGGTCGGCGGTCCGCGACATCCCTCGCATGTAGCCGAACGACGTGATTGTGATCACCGGCTGATCGCGGTCTTCGCCATAGCGACGGCGGAGTTCGTCTCGCAGTTCGGATGGGGTAAGATCGGTGGTGTCGAGGACCGAATCGGCGGCGACTCGAAGCGCGGCGGTCATCCCGCGATCACGCGCGATTCCATCCTCCGCCGGACGGTCGAGCGCCAGCGGATGGCGTCGCCGGGTCTCGTCGTAGCGCCGGATCAGCTCCGCGCCGGCGCAATCGAGATAGAGAATTTCGGGGCGCACTCCTTCGATGCCGCGAACGATCTCCGGCAGGCGCTGGGCATCGAAACCTCGGCTGCGGGCATCCATTCCGACCGCGACCGGCACCCGCTGCCCGGCCTTGCGCTCGCCGTGGACGAAGTCGGTGAGCAGTGCGACCGGAAGGTTGTCGACGCAATCCCAGCCCATATCTTCTAGCGCGTCGAGCACTGTCGACTTGCCCGCGCCGGACATGCCGGTGACAAGCAGCAGCCGGGGAAGGATCGGTCTGATCATGATTGAAGACCAAGCCGGTCGAGCGCGATCTCGACTTTGGCGGCGGCCGATGCGCTGTTCGCATCGATGCCGACCAGAGGAGTTTCGACACCAAGGATCATCCGGGTGAGGCCGGCTTGCGGCATGCGTTCGACAGCCTCGGACAATTCGACGATCAGGGCGATCGGCACGTCATCGGCTGTTGGAACCTCGATGATTCCAATCCCACGCACTTCAAGTCTGCCCTTGATCGTCGCCGGAGCGCTTGCGAGCAGGCGGGTGCCGTCTTTGCGCACCATCGTCTGATCGTCGCTGACCAGGATGAAGCCGCGATCGAACAGACGCAGCGCAAGATCCGATTTGCCAGACCCTGAGCGTCCGGCGATGATGATCGCCCGGCCCCCTTTCGTAACCGTCGTCGCGTGGAGCATTTCGGATGAAAGGCGATCGATCATTCGGCGCCCGCGACGTCTGCCGCGGCGGGCAGGTTGATGGTGAAGCGCGCGCCCGATGGAGCATCGTCGCGGTCGGCGACGTCGATCTCGCCGTCATGTCCCTCGACGATGGCGCGGGCGATAGCCAGCCCCAGCCCGGAGTGGCGGCCAAAAATTTCGCTCGCGGGACGGACTGAGTGAAAGCGGTTGAAAATGGCCTCGCGCAAGTCGTCAGGCACGCCTGGTCCTTCGTCATCCACGCGGATCAATATACGATCGCCGACATGAATGGCGGCGATCTCGACAAGCCCGTCGGCGGGCGAGAAGCTGATTGCATTGTCGATGATATTATCGATCGCGCGGGCTAGCCGCCCAGGCTCACCGACCACGATCGTACTGGCGCGGCGCGGGCGCGCAAAGGCCAGGCGCACCGTCCCCGTCTCGCGGCGCTGCTCCCAGCCCGACACGATCTGCTCGATCAGCGGGCCGAGGTCGACCGGCTCAAACCGCGCGCGGGCCAGTTCGGCATCGGTCCGCGCGGCTTCGCTCACATCGCCGATCAATCGATCCAGCCGCACGACGTCCTGCCGCACGACATCGAGCAATTGCTTGCGCAAAGCGGGATCGTCGATCCGGTCGAGCCCATCGACCGCACTGCGAAGCGAGGCGAGAGGGTTTTTAAGCTCGTGCGTCACGTCGGCGGCGAAAGCCTCGATGTTGTCGATCCGCATCCGCAGGCTCTGGCTCATGTCGCTTACCGATCGTGCCAGCATCCCGATCTCGTCGCGTCTGGAGGGGAGGCGGGGAACCTTGACCTCGCGAGCGCGTCCAAGGCGAACCCGGTGTGCAGCAATTGCGATCCTCCGGAGTGGCCGGACGATTGTCCGCGCCAGGAACAAGGACAACAGGATCGATAGCAAGGTCGCGATCCCAAGCGCGATCGCCAACGCACCGCGCTGGCTGCGCACGGTGCGGGTGAAATCGCGATCGTTTGCGGTGACCAGCAGGGTCGAACCATCGGCCAAAGGCGCAGCGGCAGAGAAAACCGGGGTCAGGTCGGGTGCCTGGCGCACCAGAACCACCGGCTTTCCCGTCGACCGGGCCTGTACGGCTTCGCGCCATGCGCCTGCAATATCGGCTTCGGGCTCGATGAAATCCTCCGGCGGTTGCTCGCCGACCAAGGCATTGAACCCCCGATCTAGCGCCCGTGCCACATCCTTGCGCCACGCCTCGGTTGAAGGGTCGCGAAGCTCGTACGTCGGCGGTGAGCCGTTCCAGCTATCCTTCACCAAGAGGCCGGTCGAGCTGTAAACCCGAAGCCGGGAGCGGCTTGCCCGGCCGATGGCGCGAAGCAAGCCGGTATCCTGACTGACCGGCGCACGATTGATCGCGAGCGCGGCAATCCTCGTTTCGCCCAGGATCCGGGCCTCTCGCTCTTCCTGGAGCTGGTTGCGATAGGCATCGAGGTAGAGGATCGACAGCGCAACGACCACGAGCGTCAGGATATTCACGGCGAGAATACGATGCGTCAGTGTCCATCGCCCCGACCAGCTCAACGCCAGGTCGGACTCGTCATTCTTCTGAGAAACGATAGCCGACTCCATAAAGGGTCTCGATAGCATCATATTGGTCGTCGACCGCGCGGAACTTGCGGCGAATGCGCTTGATGTGGCTGTCGATGGTGCGGTCGTCGACATAGACGTCGTCCTGATAGGCGATGTCGAGCAATTGGTTGCGCGATTTGACCACCCCCGGGCGCTGGGCAAGCGCATCGAGGATCATGAATTCGGTGACCGTGAGCACGACATCCTTGTCGTCCCAGCGGACCTTGTGCCGCGCCGGATCCATCACCAGCCGCCCGCGAACGATCAGTTCTTCCTCCGGCTCATCACTATCTGGCGTGGCAACTCCGCGTTCCAGATCGCGACGCCGAAGGATGGCGCGAATTCGCGCGATCAGCAGCCGCTGGCTGAACGGCTTGGCGATGTAATCGTCGGCCCCCATCGTCAGACCGAGCGCTTCGTCGAGCTCGTCGTCCTTCGATGTCAGGAAGATTACCGGCATGGCGCCGACCGCGCCGCCCAATCCCCTCACCCGCCGGAGCAGTTCCATCCCATCCATCTGCGGCATCTTTATATCGAACACCGCAAGGTCGGGCGGATTATCGGCCAACGCCTTCAGAGCGGTCGCGCCGTCGGAATAGACCCGCGTCCCGAAGCCTTCGGCCT
>JAZKHF010000060.1:0-1787 GCA_040385545.1 Pseudomonadota bacterium | reverse complement strand
GGGCTGCCCGAGCCGCATACCGATTATATCTTTTCCGTGATCGGCGAGGAATTCGGGCTGATCGCCTGCCTGGCGATTGCCTTGCTCTATCTGGCGATCGTGGCGCGGGTGCTGATCAAGTTGCTCGACGAGGAATCCTCATTTGCCATCCTCGCCGCTGCGGGGCTGGCCATCGCATTCGGCTTGCAGGCGTTGATCAACATGGCGGTCAACGTCCAGATCGCCCCGTCGAAAGGCATGACCCTGCCGTTCATCAGCTATGGTGGAAGCTCGATGCTTGCCCTCTCCATCGGCATGGGATTGCTGCTCGCCTTCACCCGGCGAAACCCCTATCTGACACGGTCGCCCTATGTCGTGAAATGGAGCGGGGAACCGGCGGGTTCGGGTCCGGAGAACAAGTCGAAGTGAACAAGCGGAAGTGACCAACATCATCCTGGCGGCCGGTGGGACTGGCGGACATATGGTCCCGGCGCATGCGCTGGCCGCGGAACTGACCGCGCGCGGGATCGGCGTGGCGTTGATCACCGACGAGCGTGGAGCGAAGATTCCCGGACTGTTCGACGGGGTGCCGGTTCATGTCCTTCCGGCCGGGCGGCTGACCGGGGTGATGGGATTGTTCCGCACCGCCCGATCGATCCTGGCGGGGCGGCGGCAGGCAAAGAGGCTTTACAAGGAATTCACGCCCGACGCGGTGGTTGGTTTCGGCGGCTATCCCGCGCTTCCAGCGTTGCTGGCGGCGAGCGCACGGGGGATTCCGACCATCCTTCACGAGCAGAATGCGGTGCTGGGCCGGGTCAACCGGTTTCTGGCGGGCGATGCCAAGGCGATCGCGACTGCCTACCCCGATGTCGAGCGGCTCAAGCCCGCGTACAAGGACAAGGTAGCACTGGTCGGCAATCCTGTGCGGGACAGCGTGAAGCGACTGGGTGAGGCACCGCTGCCGCCGTTCGACGAAGTGGCACCGCTAAAGATATTGGTCACGGGCGGCAGCCAGGGCGCGAGCATCCTGGGTGAAGTGGTGCCGGCCGGTTTCGGGGAGTTGCGTCCGTCGCTTCGCCATCGACTGCAAGTCGTCCAGCAATGCCGTCCCGACGACATTGCCGCGGTGCGATCGGCCTATTCGGCGCTGCAGATACCGGCAGAGCTAACCACATATATTGCGGACATGCCCGCCAAAATCGGCGATGCGCATCTGGTCATCGCGCGCGCCGGGGCGTCGACCATCGCCGAACTGACGGCGGCGGGTCGGCCGGCGATCCTGGTGCCGCTGCCCAGCGCCACCGATGACCACCAGACCGCCAACGCACGCGAGATGGCCAAAGCTGGCGGGGCACGGATGATCGCGCAGGATGATTTCACGGCTGCAACGCTGGCGCGGCAGATCGAGGCCTTGGCCAGCGATCCCGAAGCGCTGGCCAATGCCGCCGCCCGGTCGCTGTCGGTCGGGCGACCCAATGCGGCGAGCGACCTTGCCGATCTGGTGGTGCGGATTTCGGAAGGTGGATCGCCGGTCGCGGTCGGGCCGGTGACCAGCACGGCGGATGCGCCAGTGCCGCAGGGAGTGCCGGCATGAAGGCGATGGGCACGGAGATGGGGACGATCCACTTCGTCGGCATCGGCGGCATCGGCATGTCGGGGATCGCCGAGGTGATGCATCAGCTGGGCTACAAGGTCCAAGGGTCGGACGTCGCGGAAAATTACGTCGTCGAGGGCCTGCGCAAGATCGGAATCCCGGTGATGATCGGCCAGTCGGCGGACAATCTTGGCGATGCCGCGGTGATCGTCAC
>JAZKHF010000059.1:0-2471 GCA_040385545.1 Pseudomonadota bacterium | reverse complement strand
TCATCCTGATCGGCGGCCTCCTGCTTTTATGGGTTGCCTGGAAGATGTGGCGCGAGCTCAAGCATACGGGTGAAAGCACCGGTTCGCCGGAGATCGAGGGCGACGAGCATAGCGGCATCCGCCCCGCCAAGAGCTTCGCCGCCGCGGCCTGGGCCGTAGCGATCGCCGACGTCTCGATGAGTCTCGACAATGTGCTCGCCGTTGCCGGCGCGGCGCGCGACCATCCCGGGATCATGATCGTGGGCCTGATCGTCGCCGTTGCGCTGATGGGGATCGCCGCCAACGTCATCGCGAAATATATCGAGCGCTATCGCTGGATCGCCTACGTCGGGCTCGCGGTGATCATCTATGTTGCCGGCAAGATGATTTATGACGGCTGGGTCGATCCCGTGGTCGGCCTCGGCACCATGTTCAGCTGATGATCCCACAGCGCGACGACGACACCATCGTCGCGCTGTCGAGTGGGCAACCACCGGCGGCGATCGCCGTCATCCGCACCAGCGGGCCGCATGCCCGTGCAGCTGCGGAAGCATTGGCGGGACCGCTTTCGCCGCCTCGGCAGGCCGCCTTACGCGCCTTACGCGATCCCGCGACGAAGCTGTTGCTCGACCATGCCTTGATCCTTCGGTTCGACGGTCCGGGGTCCGCAACTGGCGAAGATATCGTCGAATATCAATGTCATGGGGGCCGCGCCGTCGTCCGGTCGATCCTCGACGCTTTGCTTGCCCGGCCTGGCATGCGCGCCGCGGAACCGGGCGAATTCACGCGCCGGGCCTTTGCGAAAGGACGGATCGATCTGACCGAGGCTGAGGGGCTTGCCGACCTGCTGGAGGCCGAGACGGAGCGCCAGCGTCGTGCGGCATTGTTGCTGGCCGACGGCGCCCTTCGGTCGGTGATCGAAGATTGGCGCGAGCGGATCGTGCTCCTTTCCGCCCGGGCGGAGGCGGCCATCGACTATGTCGACGACGAAGAGGAGACGGGGGTCGGCGTCGTGGCGCTTGCGACCGACGCAAACGGTCTCGCTGAAGAGATGCGGATGTGGCTCGACCGTCCTCTTGTTGAGCCCCTCCGGCAGGGCATAAGGGTCGTTGCCGCTGGTCCGGCAAATGCCGGAAAGTCGAGTTTGATCAACAGGTTGAGCGAAAGCGAGAAGGCAATCGTGACGGATAGGGCGGGGACCACTCGTGACGTCATCGAAGTGCCCCTGGCGATCGGCGGACTTCCGTTCGTGCTGGTCGACACCGCCGGCCTTCGCGAAGCAGATGATCAAGTCGAACGGATTGGCATCGAGCGCGCCGAGACCGAAGTTAAAAGAGCGGACATTCTCCTTTGGCTCGGTGATCCCGATCAGGCTCCCCCAAACGCTGAGGTAATCCTGATTCACGCGCGCGCCGACCAGCCCGGACGAGAGAGGGGTCCAGACGGTTCGCTGGCCGTGTCCTCACGGACTGGCGAAGGCATTTCAACCTTGGTGGAATTGATGATTTTCCGCGCTTCAACGCTTTTGCCCGGGGAAGATCAATTGGGCTTGAATGATCGCCAAGCTACTGAATTGGAACGAGCAATTCTTGCGCTTGGTCAAGTCGATCAAGCTGATTTGGTGATTGCTGCGGACGCAATCCGAACCGCCCGGGAGGCGCTGGATCGCATCAGTGGACGTGGCGGTATTGACGATATGCTTGACGCTTTGTTTGGCCGCTTCTGCCTCGGAAAGTGATGTTTCACGTGAAACATCTGCAAAGTCCTCCCGAATTGGGCTACAGCGCGCCAATGTATGATGTACTCGTTATCGGTGGAGGTCACGCGGGCGCTGAGGCGGCTGCCGCTGCCGCTCGTCGTGGCGCGCGCGTTGGCCTGATCACGTTTCGCGCCGAGGATATCGGCCAGATGAGTTGCAACCCATCGATCGGCGGCGTGGGGAAGGGACATCTCGTCCGTGAACTGGACGTTTTCGACGGACTGATGGCGCAAGCCGCCGATCGCGCTGCGATTCATCGACGCATGCTTAATCGCAGCAAGGGAAGCGCAGTTCAGGGTCCGCGGATTCAAGCCGATCGCCTGCTCTATCGCCAAGCAGTCCATGAGGCAGTGTCCATGGCGGGGGTAGCCGCGATCGTCGGGGAAGCCGCTGCTTTAGTCATTTCGAAGGGCTCAGTCACCGGCGTCGAATTGTCCGACGGCACGTCGCTTGCAGCCAAGGCCGTGGTGATTGCCACCGGCACATTCCTGGACGCGCAGCTTTTTTGCGGCCTGGAGCGAGTAGCGGGCGGGCGCCGCAATGAACGGTCCGCAGTAATCCTCGCAAAGCAGCTTCGCGAACTTGGCGTGGCCCAAGGTCGACTGAAGACTGGAACGCCGCCGAGGCTCGATGGGCGTTCGATCGATTGGTCGCGTCTCATGGCGCAGCCTAGCGATCGCGACGATTGGTCGATGTCGGCAATCCCACCGCAACAACGCCCTCCAGAGCTGGC